>DASWIG010000491.1:0-5044 GCA_036397835.1 Thermoanaerobaculia bacterium | reverse complement strand
GACCACCTCGAGGGTGGTGTCGAGGCCCTTGGCCTCCTCGACGGTGATCACGCCGTCCTTGCCGACCTTCTCCATGGCCTCGGCGATGATCCCCCCGATCTCGGGGTCGTTGTTGGCCGAGATGGTGCCGACGTGGGCGATTTCCTCGCCCTTGACCGGCTTGGCCAGCGAGTCGATGTGGGCCACCGCGGCCTTGACGGCGAGCTCGATGCCGCGCTTCAATTCCATCGGGTTGGCGCCGGCGGTGACGTTCTTCGAGCCCTCGCGGTAGATCGCCTGGGCGAGCACGGTGGCCGTGGTGGTGCCGTCGCCGGCCACGTCCGAGGTCTTGGAAGCGACCTCGCGCACCATCTGGGCGCCGAGGTTCTCGAGCTCGTCCTTGAGCTCGATCTCTTTGGCCACGGTGACGCCGTCCTTGGTGATGGTCGGCGAGCCGAAGCTCTTCTCGATGATGACGTTGCGGCCCTTGGGGCCGAGGGTGACCTTCACCGCGTCGGCCAGCTTGTTGACGCCCCGCAGCAGCGCGGCGCGGGCCTCCTCGGAGTAGGTGATTCGTTTTGCCATGTCGTTATCTCCTTCGATCTCTGGAAGACGGCCGGGTCATTCGATGACCGCGAGGATCTCGTCCTCGCGCAGGATCACGAATTCCTCGCCGTCGATCTTGATTTCACTGCCCGAGTACTTGCCGATGAGCACGCGGTCGCCGGCCTTGACGTCCATGGGCTGACGCTTGCCGTCGTCGTCGAGCTTGCCGGGGCCGACGGCGGACACCTCGGCTTCCTGGGGCTTCTCTTTCGCGGTGTCCGGGATGATGATGCCTCCGCGGACCTCCTCCTGGGTCTCGATGCGCTTCACGAGCACCCGATCGTGCAGGGGACGGACGTTCATAAGCACCTCCTTGAAGGGCCATGGGGTTGAAATCGGGTTGTATTAGCACTCGCCGGGGGCGAGTGCCAACTATTGTAGGACGCCAGGAGGGTCCGCGTCAACAGGTTCGGCGTTGTTCGGGGTCGTTCCCGGCCTGCTGGACGACACCGCAGGCGCGGGTGTAGGGGCGCACGGCGTGCGCCCGGATCAGGACGCCGCGGCCAGCGGGCGCACGCCGTGCGCCCCTACACCGGGAGAATCGGGTTAGGATAGGTGCTGCCATGCACCCACGACGCCTGTCCGCCCGCCGCGCGCTGAAGGTCCTTGTCGTCCTGGGTCTGGCCGGCACCCTGGCCGCGCGGGAGAAGGCGCAAGAGACCGCGGCGAAGGAGGCGCCGCCGCCGCTGGCGATCGAGGCGGTGCGGATCGAGCCGTCGGCGCCGGCGGCCGACACGCTCTGCCAGTTGCGGGTCGTGGTCAGGAACGCCGCCGAGCGGCCGGTCTCGGCCCTCGACTTCGGCGTCGCCCTGGGCGGCACGCAGCTCAAGGTCTACGACCAGCAGCTCTTCCTCGAGAACCTGGCGCCCGGCGCGACGACCGAGATCCGTCTCTACAACTTCTGGACCACCGAGACCGGCCGCCCGGCCCCGGCGGACGGCAAGCTGCGCGTGACGGTGACCCTGCGCGCGGCGCAGTGGGTCGCGATCACCACCGAGGACGACGGCACCGAGGTCTGGACTCTGGGCGAGCCGGTGCCCGGGCTGCCGGTGGAAAAAGAGCTGGTGGTGCCCCTGAGCAAGTAGCGCGGCCCCGCCCTGTCGTGGTAACCGGCTGCAGGGCGACCCGGAGGCGCGGCCGGCTGGCCCGCACCATGATCGACGGCCGGGAGCGGGCCTGCCAGGATGCTCCAATGCACGAGACTCGCGGCGGCGCCCGAGACCAGGCTGTGACGCCATCACGCCTTTTGTTTTCAATGACTTGGAACGAGTCCTCCGCTTACGTTCCAATTTCCCGGATTTCGGCTTGACGGCCCCGTCAAGCCGACATTTCCAGAGTCGCGAAGCAGACCCAGAAAACCTCTTCCCGAGATTCCATCTAACCGGCCACGAGCTCGCATTGGTTAGACGGAGACCGCCAAAGTCGCGGTCACGTCTTGTTATGCTAATCTCTCAATTAGCAAAACAGCGAAGCAAGCCTCGCTCCGCTGTTCCGGTAAGTCCGAAAGAGCGGCGCAAGCGCTGCACCGCGTCCGCGGAAACCCGGGGAGCCAATTACAGACCCTGCCGGACCTTCCCGATGAGCTCCGGAGTCGCCCTTTGTCGCTGCCGGCACGATCCGGCGATCTGGGCGAGGAGTCGGCGGCGGTGATCCGGGGATGGGATCGGCGCTTGACGGCGAGCCCACGAGCCAGGCGGGCTTTGCCTCTTCGTGAGGAGATATTCGCATTCCCGTGAAGTCTCTGGTATCATCGGCCGCGGATCCAGACAAGAGGACGTTTCATGAGCGACAGCACCGACGACGAGCGCCCCGATTCGGAGAGTGAGCCCCACGGCAATCCCGAGGACGAGACCAAGGCCGAGACCAGAGCGGAGTCCGTGCGACGCTGGAAGCTGGTGACGGCGCGGGCCCTGGAGGAGATCCGGAGCCTGATCAAGCGCTCGAGGCTGAGCCAGCGCAAGGTCGAGAAGCTCGCCGGGTTCTCGAGCGGCTATCTCTCGCAGCTCCTTTCCCGCAACGTCGACCTCAAGGTGTGGCACGTGCTGGCCATCCTCGACGCCATCGAGCACAATCCCGGCGACTTCTTCTTCCGCGTCTATCCGGCCACGCGGTTTCGCGCCCTGGAGAGCTTTCAGCGCGCCTCGAGGCCCCTGAGCCGCGAAATGGACGAGAAGCTGCGGGAGCTCTACGACGGCGGCGTGGAGTCGCTCATCGATATGCAGAGGCGCCTGGGCCGTTGCGAGCAGGCGGTGTCCGAGCTCGAGGCGATGGGGTATCTCGACGGCCGCCGCGGCCGTCCGACGGAGGAGTCATGAGCCGGCTTCAGCAGTGCCGGCGGTTGCTCGATCGGGCCGAGGAGCTGCGCTTCGAGGATCCCCGCGAGGCGCTGCTGGTAGCCGAGTCGGCGCGCGACCAGGTGGCCGCGCTCGACCGCGAGGAGATCGGCGCCAGTAACTGGTTCGCCATTCAGGCCGACGCCTGGGCCGTCTTCGGGAGCGCGTTGCGGTCGGTCTGCCATCTCGGCGACTCGGAGGGGGCGCTCAACGTCGCGATCGCCTTCCTCACCTCTCCGGAGTTGAGGGGAAACGGCGATCCGCTCGCCTACGCTCACCTCGCCCAGCGCGCCGCTTATCTGCGGCGCGATCAGGAGCGGTTCGAGGAAGCGTTGGAGCTCATCGACGAGGCCGTTTCCGTCTACCGGGAGCACGGCACTGTCCAGGCACTCGCAGGTGCTCTGGCCGACCGCGGGTCGATCCTCGGACGCGCTGGCCACAATGAGGAAGCTCTGGCTCACTTGAGTGAGGCCCTGGACCATCTCGATGCGGATCTCAGCCCGCGCAACTACTTCTCAGCGGTCTACAACGTGGCCCTCTACCTCCACGACCTGGCTGACGATTCGCCCGAAGTCAACGAGCTCGCGGTGAGGTGGCTCGAGCTGGCTCGACGATGCCATACCGATTTGCCGACCGAGAGCCTCAGTCTGCTGAAGCTGAAGCGTCTCGAGGGTCTGACATCGATTCGGCTGGGCCAGATCGAAGCTGGGCTCCGGGAGTTGTGGCAGACTCACGCGGGCCTCGGGCGGCTGGGAGCTGACTTCGAGCAGGCCCTCACATTGCTCCACCTGGCCGCTACCTATTTGGCCCAGGGGAGGCCCCAAGAGGTGAAGGGGGTAGCGGCCCGGCTCTTCCCGGTCTTCCGCGGCCTCAAGACGGACCGCGAGGCCCGCGCCGCGCTCATGCTGTTCTACAACGCCGCACAAGCCGAAACCGCTACCCTGGAGCTCATCGATCGGGTCTCAGCGATTGTCCAGGAAGCTCAAGCTCGGAGCCTGATGAGAGCCCGATCCTAGCCGTTGGGCTCGATGTCGAGCCCGCCCCGCTGCGCCAGCCCGTTGGGGTCGATCTCCATTCCCAAACCGTTGGGGTCCATCTCCATCCCCATACCGTTGGGGTCCATCTCCATCCCCATACCGTTCGGCTCAATCTCCAGGCCGGCCCACTGGCCCAGCGCCGCGGGCGCGAACGCCGCGCTCGCCAGGAATCCTACGAGCAGGATCGCCGAGAAGCGTCTCCACATTGGGAACCTCCGTTCCGGGAGGGAGGCGGCTCCACTGCCGCCCCCCGAGTCGGCAGGAGGTTAGGCGCGTCTCTTCGGGACGGGGGCCGGAGCGTGGCCTTCTCCAGAGATTCCTGTTCTGGCAGAGATTTTCTTGATCCCGGCAAGTACATGCGCTAATCTTCTGGCTCAGAAGCACCGGGTCCCAGAGATTCCACTGCCGTGAGGAGAGCCGTGAGAGAGCAAATCGTCGCCACCGACCCCCAACAGGCCGACGCCGCCTACGTGGCGCGGCTGCTCCTGGGCGCCCAGACGGAGCACGAGCAGCGGCTCACCGCCGCCCGCCTGCTGCGCCGCGACGAGCGTTTCCGCGCCGCCGTGGCCGCCGTGCTGGAGCCCTTCGAGATGTTCGACGCCGACCTCGCCGCGGAGTACGGCAAGGCGCTGCGGCAGGCTCGGCCCGGCGTCGAGCTCGCGGCCCGGCGTCTGCGGATCCTGGAGCGGGCCTTCGCCCGCGCCCCCGACCTCGAGCAGATGCTGCGCGAGTTCACCTACAACGACGTCCTCCGGCTCGGCCAGGTCACCCGACGCATCTTCACCTGGAGCATGGCCGAGCTGCTCCTCCAGCGCGCCGGCCGTCCCGGCCTCTCCGACTACGAGGTCAAGGTCAGCCTCTACCTCGCCCAGATGGTGGTCGACGCGGTGGAGATCCTGTGCGCCGCGGGCCACTCGCCGGAGGTCCCCGAGGTGGTGGCGGACGTGCGGCAGCGCATCGCGGAGATGATCGCGAGGTGAACGATACGAAGGACATGACGCCGCGCATCCTCGAGCGGATCCGCCTGCGGCTGCTGCGTTCCCGCTTCACGCAGCGAGACGTCGAGAGGCGCGTCGGGTTCTCGCGCGG
>DASWIG010000490.1:0-2459 GCA_036397835.1 Thermoanaerobaculia bacterium | reverse complement strand
CCTAAGGCGTTTCCCGGCCCATGACCGCGAGATAGGCCCGATCCCACGCCGCTGGCATACTCTCCCTCGGTGAATAGGGACCGGGGGTGTACGCGTGGGATGAGATGCCCGCGTAGGACAATGCGCAGATGTGCCAGTCCTGACGGTTGGTCACGTCCCAGAACTCCACCGCTCCCTCCGGGTGGAAGTCCGGGGCCTTGGCCGCATCCGGGTGGAACAGCCACTCGCTGCGCACCAGCGTGCGCCCAGGCTCCTGCGGCCAGACCTGGTAGTACACGACGTAGTCGGGATGGAGGCTGAGCATCAGGTTTGGGAAGATCGTGTAGTAGTACGCCCGCCGCCGCTCGTCGGCGGAGAGGCCCGGGAAGGGAGCGGCGCAGGCGCGTCCGCTGATCGTGACGCTCGCGTTTGGCTCCGTGATGGTCATGTACCCGCCCAGGAACCGGCCCTCGACGAGATCGTTCGCCCCGCTGGTGTAGGGCAACACGGTAGAGAGCTCGGGATGGATCACCGGGCAATGCAGGCACTCGGAGTAGTTCTGGAACACGAGCTTCCAGTTGGCTCGCACGACGTAGTCGATACGGTGTCCGCGGCGGAGCGCGGGCAGCATGAACCGCGCGAACCGGCCGGCGAGAGGCGCCAGAGCCTGCTCCAGCGGCTCCGAGTCCTCGGCCAGGCAGACGAACAGGAACCCTTCCCAGTCGGACAGGGCTGCCTGGTGCAGAGGGAACTTCCGTTTATCGAAGCCTTCCACCTCGTTCATGTGGGGTGCGCCGATGAGCTGGCCGTCGAGCCGGTAGGTCCAGGCATGGTACGGGCACTGAATAGTCTCGGAGAGCTGCCCTTCGGCCTCCTCGCATAGACGGGTGCCCCGATGACGACACACGTTATAGAACGCGCGCGGAACGCCGCTCTGGTCTCGCACGACGATGAGACTCTCGCCCGCGATCTCCTTGACGAAGTAGTCCCCCGGTCGGGCGATGTCCTCCACCCGCCCGACACAGTGCCAGTGGCGTCGGCCAATGCGCTCGGCTTCCTCAGCCAGGATTTCGGGGGACGTGTAATAGCGGCCCGGGAGGGTCCGGGCTCCCTGACGGTAGCTGTCGGCGGTCTTCTGAAACGTAGTCATGAGGTCGTTACGTCTTTCAGTGCCTTGAGCGCCGCGAGTCGCCCTGGTCCGCCCATGATACCAGGGCCCGGGTGCGTCCCGGCCCCACAGAGATACAGCCCGCGCACGGGCGTGCGGTAGTGGGCCCAGCCGGGGATGGGTCTCATAAAGAGGATCTGATCCAGCGTCAGCTCGCCGTGCGCCAGACTTCCCTGGGTCACGGCATAACGTTCCTCCAAATCCTTCGGAGTGAGCACTTCGCAGTCGGTCACGTTCCTCGCGAGGTCGGGCACGTGTTCGGTCAGAGCCCGGACCGATGCGTCGCCGAGCGCGCGGCGGCGCCCCTCATCCCATTCGCCGTCCTCGAGCCGATAGGGTGCGTACTGAACATGGACCACGAGCCGGTGCCGGCCACCAGGGTCAGGTGCCGGTCGCGCTTCGAGCCAGGGGCGCTCCGAGATACGCCCGTACTTCGCGTCGTCATACGCGCGCTCCAGCGCCTCGAGGCTGGGCGCGAGGCACAAGGGTGTCGAGGAAGCGCTCTGCCCGAGCGAGAGCGTCACTCGTGCCGCGGCCCCGCGGAACTTGATGTGCTTCACGGCGCGTACGAACTCAGGATCCAGCAGCGAGGGATCGAGCAGGTCGAGGAACGTACGGTGGGGATCGGCGCTGGAGAGCACGAGCGGTGCGGCGACTTCCTCACCCGAGGCCAGGACGACGCCCGTGGCGCCATCGTCGCGCACTGTCACCTGCGTCACGGTCACGCCGCGTCGGATCTCCGCGCCGAGCGCCTGGGCGGCCGCGCCGAAGATCGCGTCGACGCTCCGGCCCTCCGGGCCGCTGAGAACGGGGGGCCGGAACACACCCACGGGGCAGCCAACGTGGTGATGCAGCAGGACGAACGTCGTGCCGGCGGAGCGCGGTCCTTGTCGTATTCCGGTGACGGCGCCCGCACCGAGGATCCCTTTCAGGACGTCGCTCTCGAACCAATCGTCCAGGAGCTCCGCCGCGGCCATCGGAAGAACGCGTAACAGGTCGACCATACCGGTCTTGCCGAGGTTGCGGAATCGCCGCGCCAGGCCGGCCAGCTGGATGAAGTCCGAGAGATCGGAACCGGTGGGTCGAGGCGCGGGCGCTGAGTAGAGCGCCTCGAGGAACCCGCCCAGCCGGTGCATCCGGTCGCAGAACTCCGGCCAGCGGCGCGCGTCGGGGGCGCTCAGCTTGCCGATCGCCTCGGCGGAGCGGACCGGGTCGCGCCACAGCTCGAGCCGCCCGCCCGCGGCCAGGGGTGCGGCAATCCATGGGTCGGGGGTCGAGACGACCAGGCCGTACCGCGCGAGCCCCAAGTGTC
>DASWIG010000489.1:0-6800 GCA_036397835.1 Thermoanaerobaculia bacterium | reverse complement strand
TCGGCGTCACGAACACCTTCGCCTACAACAGCCTGGGGCTCTCGGGAGCATCGGCGCGGGAGTATCTCGCCCGCCCGGAGCCGTTGGCCTGGGCGTTCGCGGTGCTCATGAGCCCCAGGGGCTTCGCCAGCCGCGCGGAGGTGGCGCTCGCCTGTCTGCGTCGAATCCTGGAGGCCCCCGGGCTCGACGAAGACCGCCGGTTTCGGCTCTTGAACTTCGTGGGGACATACGTCAAACTGGATGCGGAGACGGCTCCGGAGTACGAGGCCTTGCTCCGCGAGGCGGGATATCGAGAGGTAGAAGCGATGATCACGACGTGGGCAGACGATCTTCGAGCGGAAGGACGCCAGAAGGGCAAGGAGGAAGGGCGCCAAGAGGGCAAGGAGGAAGGGCGCCAAAAGGGCAAGGAGGAAGGGCGCCAAGAGGGCAAGGAGAAGCTCCGGAGCGTTGTTCTCAACCTCCTCTCCCAGCGCTTCGGCCGCCTTTCCGCGCAGACCCGGCGGCGCATCGCCGAGATCACGTCGCTGGACGACCTCGCGGCGCTGGCCGAGAAGGTGCTCCAGGTGGAATCGCCCGACGAGCTGCGGCTCGGCGGACGACCCTAGACGCGGGGTCAGGGCGGTTGGTCCCGCCGCCGGTTCAGCGAAGTGCCACCCCTCGAAGAATCGCTCGCGCAGGATCTATTGATACGCTGACCGGATGATCCGGCGGCTCATGGTGCGGCGCTACTGGGGCCGGGCGCTGGCGGAGGGCCGGCTGCGCACCTGGGCCGCGGAGCCGACGGTGCGCCGGTGCCTCAACCGTCGGGTCACGGGATCGCCCGACGTCTGGCCGCTCGAGTGGTTCGCCGCCGAGATCGCCGAGGGTCCTTTTCCCCGCGCCCTGAGCCTGGGCTGCGGCGAGGGCGTGCTGGAACGCGACCTGATGGCGAAGGGGCTGTGCGGGACGGTGCTCGGGCTCGACCTCTCGGAGCAGGCTCTGGCGCTGGCGCGTCAGCGGGCGCGCGAGGCGGGTCATCCGGGGATCGCCTACGAGCGCGCGGACCTCGACCGGCTGCGGCTCGAGCCGGGCAGCTACGACGCGGTCTTCGTCCACCAGGCCCTGCACCACGTGCGCGAGCTCGAGGCGTGCCTGGGCCAGGCCGCAGGCGCCCTGAAAGCGGGCGGCGTGCTCTACGCCGACGAGTACGTGGGGCCCTCGCGCCACGAGTGGCGGCGAGAGCTGCTGGCGGCGGCAGAGGCGGTCTTTCGCGAGCTCCCCGCGGCGGCGCGGGCGCGGCGACGGTGGCGTCCTCTCGGGGGGAGCCTGCCGCTGCCGGTCGACTGGCGGGATCCGTCGGAGGCGGTGCGCTCGTCCGAGATCGTTCCCCTGATCGAGACGCTCTTCGAGGTCCGCGAGCGCCGGGACTACGGCGGCAACCTGCTCGCGGTGATCTATCCCCACCTGCGGCTCGACGCCCTCGAGCCCGCGGCGCGCGAGGAGGTGCTGGGCCTTCTCCTCGCCCGCGAGGACGAGCTTCTCGCTTCCGGCGTCGCCTCCTACTACGCGGTGATCGTCGCCGGGAGGTGATAGGGTGCTGCGATGCGCCGGACGCTTTCCATCGTGCTCGACCTGACCGAGCGGTGCAACCTCAAGTGCGTGATGTGCTATTTCTCGGCGGTCGACCGCCTGCGCTTCGCGCCGTTCGACCGCTCGCTCTCCGAGCGCGGCAACATGCCGGTCGAGGTGTTCGAGAAGATCGCCGCGGACCTCTTCCCGCGCGCCTGGCGGGTGGCCCTGGGGTGCGCCGCGGAGCCTCTCGTCCATCCCGCTTTCCGCGACGTCCTGGCGATCGCCGGCCGCTACCGGGTGCCCGACCTGTGGTTCCCCACCAACCTGCTGGCGCTGACCGACAAGACGGCGGCGGCGATCGTCGACGCCGGCGTGACCACGGTGGCGGCGTCGATCGACGGCGTCACCCGCGAGACCTACGAGAAGATCCGCGTCGGCGGGAGCTGGGACCGCCTGCTCTCGCGCCTCGACCTGCTCAATGAGGTCAGGCGGCGGCGCCGGCGGCCGCGGTTGCGCGTCATCTTCACCTGGATGAGGTCGAACCGGCACGAGCTGCGGGCGCTGCCGGCGTTCGCCGCGGCCCACGGCGCCGGCGAGCTCGACGTGCGCTTCGTGACGCGGACCACGGGGGTGGACGTGGGCCCCGAGCTGCTCGACGGCGAGGATCCCGAGGCGCTGCGGGCGGACCTGCGGGCGGTGGCCGAGGAGGCGGTGGCGCGGGGCATGCGGCTGACGTCGTACCCCGAGTTCGAGACCGCCGCCGAGCGTCCGCGGAGCTTGGCCGGACGCTGGCGCCGCCGCGTCTTCCGCCTGCGCGCCGGGCTCGAGCGCGGGGAGCATTGGCGCCACCTGTGGCGCGAGCGACGCAACGGCTGCGCCTACCCGGGCGAGACCTACGTGATCCGTCCGAACGGCGCGGTCTTCCCCTGTATCTTCTGGGAGCAGGAGCCGATCGGCTTCTACCCCGAGGACGACCTCGCCGCCATCGCCGGCGGCCGGGCCCTGGCGCGGATCCGCGACGGCCTCGTCTGCGGCCGTCCGGTGGGCTCGTGCAGCCAGTGCGGCCAGCGTCGCGACGCCTTCTACCGCCCCTTCCGCCGGCTGCTGGCGGGCCCCGAGGCCTCGCCGGCGGCGGCGTCTGCCCAGGCCGAGGACGACGTCGAGGCGGCGGCGATGGGCGCGGAGCCCACGTACAACCAGCTCTCGCCGGGATAGAGCACGGTCGCGAACGGCGGCGGCGCGGCGCCGCCCATGAAGTAGGTCGGCAGCGCCGGAGGCAGTTGTGGACGGTCGTGGAAGACGAACCGTTCGATCTCGGCGAGCCCGTTCCCGAGAGCCGTGGCGTCGATCCATTCCTTCGCGTGCATCCGCCGCAGCAGGGAACGCATCTCGTGCGCCGTCCCTCGCCACAGGTATCCCTCCTCGTGTTGCGCGTGCCGCGTGGCGGGCGCCGGCAGGAGAGTGGCGAGGAACGCCGACTCGGCCGGCGAGAGCTCGATCGGCTCGCGGCCGAAGTAGTGCAAGGCCGCGGCGCGGATGCCGTAGACGTCCGGACCGTATTCGATCACGTTGAGGTAGAGCTCGAGGATCTGGGCCTTGGTCAGCACCTTTTCGAGGTACCAGGTCAGGAGCGCTTCGCGGGCCTTGCGCGACAGGGTCTTGTCGCGCGCGAGGAAGAGGTTCTTCGCGAGCTGCATCGACACCGTGCTGGCGCCGTAGGCGAAGCGGCCCTCCTCGAGATTCCGCTGCAGAGCGGTTTCCAGCGCCCATTCGGCGAATCCGCGGTGACGGAAGAACGCGGCGTCCTCGTGGGCGAGGACGGCCCAGATCAGGAACGGGCTGACGCGCGAGATCGGCGTCCACGTCTCGGTTCCGGGACCGGTCACGAATTCGTAGAGCACGTCGCCGCCGGCCCGCGCCTGGTGGAGGAACGGCTGCGCGAACCGCGTGAGGCGGGCCGCTTCGGGCACCGCGACGAACCGACAGCGATCCCGGATCGAAAGGTCGAGCACGGCGGCGCCCGGATCCGTGGAGTCGATGGCGACGCGCACGGTTCCGGCGAGGGTGCCGGCGAGCGCGAAGCCGTCGAAGGGAGCGAGCAGGGCGGCCGGGAGGGCGCCCACGGCGTCGCCGCAATCGGTCTCTTGCAGCTCGGCCCGAAGATCCAATTCGTAGGCTTCGGGGCCGCGTTCGAGGAAGCCCTCGAGCCGGGTCCGGACGCCTGCCGCCTCGAGCGTGGTCGAGCGCAGCTCGAGCCGTCCCGACGCGGGCCGCACCCGGGCGTCGAGCTCCACCACGGCGTCGAGCCCGTCGATCGGATCGTGGGCGAGGTAGGGCGAGGTGACGGCAAGCCCGCGCAGGTCGAGACGGGCCTCGAGGTCGACCGCATCGCCGTCGGCGGGTGACAGCTTGAACGATCCCGATGCCTTCGCCAGGTCCGGGCGGTGCCAGGGCAGCTCCGGCGCCAGCCACGCGGCGGCCGTGAGGGGCAGGTCCTGGAAGTTGCCGGCGAGGCTCACGGCGCCGTCGCGGACCGCGATCTCGAGCGTCCCGCGCGCCGGCACCAGCGCGTCGCCGAGCCGGGCCTCGCCGGTGACGGCGAGGCCCGCCGGTCCCCGCTTTTCGAGGTACGCGGAGACGTCGTGGATGGCCAGCTCTCCTCGCGAGCGGTCGACGAGGTGGATCGTGGCGTCGCGAAGGGTGTACGACCCGTTCTCCGCGAGGCGGCGGGCCGCGGCCTCGATCCGGGGCCCGAGGAAAGCACCGTCGAGCCGCCGGCCGGACGATTCCTCAGCTTCGCCGCCCTCCGCGGATTCCGCCGCCGCCGCGTCCGCCCTGAGAACCCGGCTCACGCGCACCGTGACGCCCACGGCTTCGAGCCGTTCGACGGTCACGTCACGGCCGGCGAGCAGGGCGCCGCGATCGAGGCTGACCTCGAGCTGCTCGACGTGGACGGAAAGCCGTCCTCGCGGGTCGGTCAATCGGACGTTGGTGAGCCGGTTCGTATGGAGGCCGAGGTCCAGGCGCTCGATCTCGACGTCGAGCCCGAGGCGTTGCTCGATCTCGGTCTTCAGCGCCTCGACGGCGGCGACCCGCGTCAGCCTCTGAGCGATCACTCCCGCCGTGAACCCCACGACGACGACAGCGATTGCGAGGAGGAAAGTGACGCGGCGTTGCGTAAGAGGAACGCGATGAAGGAGCAGTCGGGTGATCTCATACCGTGCGTTCATACTCTTTTCCTCAACAGTCCTCTTTCCTCAACAGTCCTCTTCCTCAACAGTCCTCGACAGCAAGGACCATGCCAGTCCACGAGCGACCGTCGTCCGAAGCCGCCGCCGCCACGGGCCGGCGACGATTTCCGGGGATCCGGGCGACGATTCCGGGGATCCGGGAGATTTTCCCGGATCCGGCGCCGCGCGGCCGCGGCGGCCGTTGGCTGCGCTGGGTGCCGATCCCTGTAACTACTGCAATGACAGGGGCTTTCTTTTCAGAGATCAGGCCCGGGACGGATGGCACGACGGTTGCACCGCGAGTCCGTCAAGCCGACGAGACGTCGGGCTTCCGTCGCTCGTCAACAAGAACAGAGGACCCATGAAGGAGAGAATCGACATGACCAAGAACACGCGCTGGCTGGGTATCCTCGCGCTGGCGGCTGCGTTGGTCGCGGCAGGCTGCGCGTCCAAGGGCTTCGTCCGTCAGGAGATCGCCGCCCTCCACGACCGCGACCGCGAGCTCGAATCCAACCTCGAGCAGACGCAGACGCGCCTCGAAGACACCGAGGTGCGGTTGAGCGGCCGCCTCGACGACCAGGGCGCGAATCTCGACGAGGCCTCCCAGACGGCCCGCGAGGCCCTGCAACGGGCCATCGACGCGGGCAAGCTGGCCGAAGGCAAGCTGCTCTTCGAGACCGTGCTCTCCGACGACAAGGTGAAGTTCGGGCTCAACCGCGCCCAGCTCTCCGACGAGGCCAAGGTGGCGCTCGACGAGCTGGGCTCGCGGCTCACCGAGGTCAACCGCGAGGTCTACCTGGAGATCCAGGGCCACACCGACGCCAGCGGCCCCGAGGAGCTCAACCTCGAGCTCGGCGAGCAGCGGGCCGAGGTCGTGCGCCGCTACCTCAACCTCGAGCACGACATCCCGCTGCACCGCATCGCCACCATCTCGTACGGCGAGGCGGCGCCGGTGGCCGTCAACGACACCCGGGAAGGCCGGGCCCAGAACCGCCGGGTGGCCGTGGTGGTGCTGCGCTAGCGGCGGGTGCCTTGCGTCGCCGCCGCGGACTCATTATCTTCTTGATCGATGACGAGCCCGCGGCCCCTCTTGCCCGACGCCGAGCTGCTGCGGCGGCTGGTCGGCTTCGACTCGACCAGCCGCAACAGCAACCTGCCCATCGCCGACTTCATCGGCGACTACCTCGAGCGCCCCGGCGTCGCCGTGGAGAGAAACCCGTCGCCCGACGGCGGCAAGACCAACCTCGTGGTGCGCGTCGGCCCCGAGGTGGATCCGGCGACGCGCGGGGGCCTGACGCTCTCGGGCCACCTGGACGTGGTGCCCGCCGAGGAGCCGGAGTGGGTCAGCGACCCGTTCGCCTTGCGCGAGACGGACGAGGGCTACTACGGCCGCGGCGCCGCCGACATGAAGGGGTTCGTGGCCCTGGCGGTCAACCTGGCGGCGCGCGCCGAGCCGGCGCGGCTGCGCCGGCCGCTGGCGCTGGTGCTGACCTACGACGAGGAGGTCGGCACCGTGGGCGCCCGCCACTTCGCCGCCACCTGGGAGCGTCCGTTGCCGCGCGCCACGGTGATCGGCGAGCCCACGTCGCTGCGGGCCGTGCGCATGCACAAGGGCCACGCCAGCTTCGAGCTCACGTTCGACGGCGTCAGCGCCCACAGCGGCTACCCCCACCTCGGGCGCAGCGCCGTCGAGCCCGCGGCGCGGGCCATCTGCGCGCTCGCCGAGCTGCGGCAGGCGCTCGAGAACGAGGTCTGCCCCCACCGCGAGCACTTCCCCGAGGTGCCCTACGTGGCCCTGAGCGTGGGCCAGGTGGAAGGGGGCACGGCGGTCAACGTCATTCCCGACTCGTGCGTCGTGCGCTTCGGCCTGCGGATGATGCCGGGCATGGAGAAGGCGCCGCTGGTCGAGCGCGTGCGCCGCGCGGTCGCCGCGGCCGCGGGCGAGGACCCCTTCCGGCTCGAGCTCGAGAGCGAGAGCCTGCCCCTGCTGCTCGACGAGACGAGCGAGGTCTACGGCGC
>DASWIG010000488.1:0-7249 GCA_036397835.1 Thermoanaerobaculia bacterium | reverse complement strand
CGAGACGGCTGGCCCCGCGCGCCAGCAGCGCCAGGCGCACCTCGGAGCGCCGGCTCGGGTCGAGGTCCGCAAGCGCGTCGAGCCAGCGCTCGAGCGCCAGCGCCGGGCCGCGGCGCAGCAGCTCGGCGAGGAGGGCGAGGTCGCGGCCGGCGGGCCCCAGCGGCCCCGGCGCGCGGCCGCCGGAGAACGGCACCCCGAGGACGCGGAAATGCCGCCGGAGGACGACGGCGCAGCCCGCCAAGTCGCGCGCCACCACGCCGATCCGCTCGGGGCGGACCCCTTCCGCGAGCAGACGGCGCACGCGCTGCGCGACGGCGCGCGCCTCGGCCTCCGGGTCGGGCGCGGCGAGCAGGACGACGCGGGCAGCGGCGGGGGGGGACGGGGCGGCGGAGGACGGGACGTCCTCTGCTCGCGCCACCTGCATGAGGCGCAGCGCCAGCCGCTCGGTGTGGGCCGACTCGTGGCCGCCGGCCGCCGCGGGCGGACGGTCGAGCACCAGCGTCCCGTCGAGGACGCGCAGCAGCGACTCGAGCAGGTCGGTCACGACGCCGGTGGCGTCGGCGAAGCCGTGGACGAGCAGCTCGCGCGCCGGCAGCAGCTCCGGTCCTCCCGCCTCGAGCGCGTCGCGGGCGGCGCCCAAGAGCGCCGAGCGCGGCGTCAGCCCGAGCGCCGCCAGCGACTCCTCGGCGGCGGCGGCCACCCGCACCACGGCGCCGGCGCGAGCGATCTCGTCGCCGGTGGCGAGGGCGGGGCCGTCGTCGGCGAGGAGCTCCTCGAGGGCGGCGGCGTGGACCGGCTCGAAGCCGGCGTCGAGGAGGTCGCGCACCGCCGCGGCGACCACGGCGTAGCCGTCGTCGAGGTCGTCGAGGCGCGCGCGCAGCACCGGCTCGGTGCGGGCGCAGCGCCGCGCCACGACGTCGAAGAGCGCGGTGACCCTGCCGGCGCCGTGGCCGGCGGCGTGCAGCAGCTCGAGGGCGACGCTGAAGAGCGTCGACACCTGGACGCCGGCGAGCGCGCCGCAGCGTTCGACGAGCGCCGCCGCGAGGTGGTCGCGCAGGCTCACCGACGGCACCACGATCCGCACCGGCCGCGCCAGCAGGGCGAGGTCGCGGCGCGCCGCGTCGTGGAGCTCGGCGACGCGGTCGGCCACCAGGCGCTCGGCGGCGCAAGCGCCGTGGGTGAGGAAGATGCGGGGTCCGGTCATCGTGTGTCCGGTGTATCATGTCGCGCCTCCGCGCTCCGCAAAAGCCATGACCGAGACCGTCCAGCTCGAGCTCCGCGACGACGCCACCGCCGTCCTGCGTCTCAACCGGCCCGAGGTCCACAACGCGGTCGACGGCGCCGTGATGGACGGTTTCGAGGCGGCGCTCGACGTCCTCGACGCCGAGGCGGTGCGGGCGGTGGTGGTGACCGGCGCGGGGACGCGGACCTTCTGCGCCGGCGGCGACCTGCGCTACTTCGCCACCCTCGGCGCCACGGCGGCCGACGGCGTGGCCATGTCGCGCCGCGTGCAGGCGATCCTCGAGCGCCTCGTCCGTGGCCGGGCGGTGATCGCGGCGCTCAACGGCGACGTCATCGGCGGCGGCTGCGAGCTCGCCGTGGCGTGTCACCTGCGGATCGCGGCGGCGGGCGTGCGCTTCTCGTTCCGTCCGGTGGCGATGGGCCTGATCCCCGGCTGGGGCGGCGGCGGACGGCTCAGCCGCCTGGTCGGACGCTCGACGGCCCTGCGCCTGCTGCTGCTGGCCGCCACGATCGACGCCGGCGAGGCCCTGCGCCTCGGCCTGGTCGACCGCGTCGTCGAGCCCGAGCGCCTGATGGACGAAGCGGAGTCCTGGGCGCGGACGATCGCGGCGCAGCCGGCGCCGGCGGTGCGGGCGCTCCTGGAGCTCGACGGCGACGCCGAGCGCGAGACGCGGCTCTTCGGCGAGCTGTGGAGCGGCGAGGACTTTCGGCGCGTGCTCGACGAGTGGCGGCGGCGGAAGGGCTGACGCGAGGCGTCCCGAATCTCCCCAGGGTTTACACCCTGGGCTACCGCATGCGCCCTCCGGGCTCCGGATGGCTGCCAGCGACACCGGGTCGTTACTATGCTGGTTCGTCGTCAGCGAAGTAGGACTCATCGAGCTCCAAGCCGTGCAGACGACAGATTTCGCGCATCTCGTCTTCGTAGCTCATTCTCCGATGGTGCTCTCTCTGAAGTTGGATGTACCGTCTCACCTCGGGGATCTTGGACTCGCTGACGCTGAACGCTGAGTAGCCCGTCTGCCACCCGAAACCAAGGCTGCCAAGCTCCTTACCGAAGCTCGATGAATTCGACTTGATCGCTCCCACCATGCCGGCTACCGATCGGCTTTGGTGAAAGCCCGCCAGAATGTGGATGTGGTCGTCGATTCCGCCAATGCCGATGATCTGGCCGTTCTTGTTCTGGATGATCCCTCCGATGTAGCGGTACATCTCGGACTCCAAGCCAGCGTGGAGCAAGGGCATTCGTTTCCTCGTGCTGAAGATCACGTGATACTTCAAATTCGTGTAGCTGTGACCCATTCCTCGATCTCCTTTGATGAGTTATCTCACCCAGGGTTTACACCCTGGGCTACCCTATGCCGCCCCTGCGGGGCTCCGGAGCCCGGAGGGCGGCATGCGGTAGCCCAGGGCGTGAGCCCTGGGTCAAAAGGTCCTTGGACGTCCATCATAGCATCGTGCGACCGCAGCGCGAGACCCCGGAGTCTCACCCAGGGTTTACACCCTGGGTCGAAATTACCGCGGCTCCCACCCGAGCCCCGGCAGCTCCGACGGATAAAGCGTCCCCCCGCGCAGCGTCACCGCCCCCGCCGAGGGATCGCCTTCGAGGTCGAGGTGACCGTCGAGGTCGGCGTAGCGCACGTTGGGACGCGCCAACGCGAAGTGCAGGCCGGCGGCGATCGCCAGCGCCGCCTCGTCCATGCAGCCCACCATCGTCTCCAGCCGGGCGGAGCGGGCCACGGCGTCGATCTGCACCGCCTCGGCGATGCCGCCCACCTTCATCAGCTTGACGTTGACCATGTCGGCCAGCTCCTCCTGCGCGAGATGGAAGGCGTCGACCAGGCTCATCAGGCTCTCGTCGGCCATCACCGGCACCTTCACGTGCTCGGTGACCTCACCGAGGTGGTCGAGCCGGTCGCGCGCCGTCGGCTGCTCGAAGAGCTCGATCTTCGCCTCGGCCGCCAGCCTCACGAAGCGCTTGGCCTGCTCCACCGAATAGCCCTGGTTGGCGTCGAAGCGCAGCTCGGCGCCGGGGCCCACGGCCTCGCGCACCCTGATCACCCGCGCGGCGTCCGAGTCGGCGTCGCGTCCGCCCTTGATCTTGAGGCAGCGGAAGCCCTGGGCCGCGAATCGCCGCGCCGCCTCCACCGTCTCGCGCTGCGGCAGGATGCCGATCGTCACGCTCGTCTCCATCGAATCACGGTAGCCGCCGAGGACCTTCCACAACGGCAGGCCGGCGGCCTTGCCGAGGAGGTCGTGGAGGGCCATGTCGAGCGCCGCCAGGGCCGACGGGTGCGCCGACGTCCACGGGTGGAGGCCCTCGAGGATCGGCGTGCGGCGCAGCGCCTCGGCCCCCACGACGGCCGCTTCCCCCTCGCCGGTCAGGGCCGCCAGCACCGACTCCGGCGTCTCCCGCGTCACCACCTCGTCGGGCGCCGCGCAGCCGTAGCCCACCAGGGCGCCGTCCGTCTCCAGACGCAGGAAGACGTTGGTCGTCTTCTCGACCGTCTCGTAGGCGACGGCGTAGGGCACCTTCAACGGCATGGTCACCGGCCACGCCTCGAGTCGGGTGATCTTCAAGCTCAGTACCGCCGCTGGTAGACGTCTTCGAGGCTCAGGCCCTTGAGGTGCTCCACGAGCTCGACGAGGTTGCCGATCATCACCTCCCAGATCTTCACGCCCTTCTCCGCCGTGGCCTTGGTGGGGTCGCCCATCACGCCGCTCTCGGAGATCCTGGCGGTGCGGGCGTACCAGCCGACGCTGCGCTGCGAGGTGAAGTCGAGGTACCGGCTCGAGAAGCTGGGGACGCTGGCGCGCGCCTCGTCCATGCGCACGAGCCGCGGGCGCACGGCGAGCGTCGTCGAGGTCTCGATCTCGCCGGCGTGGACGTCGTTGGGCGTGTCGGCGATCTTTTCGACGTCGGCGTCCGACGTCTCGCCGCTGTCGACGCAGGTGAAGATGCGGGTGTCGCGGTTGATCATCTGGGCCGCGAAGTGGAGGGCCGGGCCGTTGCCGCCGTGGCCGTTGACGATCACCAGCTTGGAGATGCCGTTCCTGGCCGCCGAGCAGCCGATCTCGTAGACCAGGCGCGACAGCGTCTCGTTGGTGACCGAGAGCGTGCCGGCGAAGTCGTCGTGGTGGTAGGAGACGCCGTAGGGCACCAGCGGCAGCACCAGGGGCTTGGGGTCCGAGCACCGCGCCGCGACCTCGCGCGCCAGGTAGTCGGCGTCGAAGGCGTCGACGTCGAGCGGCAGGTGATGGCCGTGCTGCTCGACGGCCCCCACCGGCAGCAGCGCCGTATCCACCTGGCGCAGGCGCCGCTGCGCCTCGGGCCAGGTCATCTCGCCCCACAGATAACCGCCGCCCGTCACCTCGCCGCCGGCGGCCGGCGGCCGGGCGAAGGGGTAGGGCGAGTCGAGCCCGGGGTCGGCGAGCAGGTCGAGCTCGACCCACTGGCGTCCGACCCGGCGCAGGGCGCCCTCGGCGTGCTCGAGGACCAGGCGGTAGAGCGGCCGGCGCAGGTCGACGGGGATGGCGTCGAGCGGCGAGCGCTCGGGATGGAACCGCAGCCGCAGGACCTCGTCCTGAGGGCGGGCCGCCACTTCGCCCAGCCGCGGCGCCGCGACGAGCCCTTGCTGGTGGAGCAGCCAGCCGAGGTGCTCGACCATCGGCCGCTCCGGGCGGATGCCGTGGGCCACCAGGTCGGCGCGGATCTGCCCTATTTGCTCCTCGCCGTAGCCGCAGGCCGCCGGCTCGACCCCGAACGCCAGCAGCATGCCGGCGATCCGCCGGCACTTCTCGCAGCGCCCGCAGGGGAGCACGCGCTCGCCTTCGGTGTGCGCCGCGTGGCAGGAGACCTGGAGGCGCAGCAGCTCGGGATAGCGCCGCGCCAGCGTCTTCTCGATGAGCAACTCCGACATCGGCCGCAGGAGCGAGAACTGCGTCACTCCCCAGCCCTTGCGGTCGAAGTAGCGCGACAGGGCGTTGTCGAAGAAACGGCTCTGGTCGTAGAGCCCGTCGTAGTGGGGGATGCCCTCGTGGCGCGCGCGCACGCTGGTGTCGTATTCGTCGCCGACCACCAGGCGGCCGAGGCCGCGTTTCCTGACCAGCGGCAGGGCGCCGAAGAGGAACACCGCCACCGTCCACAGGCGGATCGGGTACTCGTCGGCGCGCAGGCGCGCGAAATCCTTGCGCACGAAGGGCAGGTGGCGCAGCATCGCCGAGAACAGCCGGTCGCAGTTCGTCCACACGCGGGCGGTGTGGGGCACGTGCCGGGCGAAGTGGCGATAGGCGTTCAAGGCCGTGAACCAGTGGCGGCCGGACTCGTTGACGAAGACCGGGTGGACCTGGCAGCCGAGCTCGTCGAGAAGCCCGAAGCTCAACAGGCTGTCCTTGCCGCCGCTCGACAGCACGGCGTAACGGTCGCCGGCGGTCGGCCAGGGAGCGAGACCACGGGCCGCCGCGTCGTCGTCGAAGACGACCTCGGCCCGCGCGTAGCTGGCGCGCCGCACCGGCGGCAGCGAGCTGACGGCGGCGTCGAGGAAGGGATTGGGCTCGAGGAGCTTCTTCACGAAGATCTCGCGCGCGGTGTTGGCGAGCATGGCGCGCAGGAAGCGCTGGTCCTCGTCGTCGAAGAGGCCGTGGAAGACCATGCGGCGGCAGAAGAGCCCGTAGTTGAGCGCGAGCTGGGCGGTGATCATGCCGGCGAGGTTCAGGTCGGCCGGCGACGCGGGGTCGAAGACCTCTTCCTCGTAGCGGTAGGCGAGCTCGTGCGTCGCCTCCACGCCGCCGCCCACCACGCGGTAGGGCGTGACCACGGCGTCGCGCTCGAGGCGCGGGGGGCCGACCTCGAGCAGGTCGATGACCTCGAGCGCGGCGAGCGGATCGGCGGAGACGGCGGAGGATTCCGGCGACATAAGGTCAGGCGAGGTCGTCCATGGGCTCGGGCACGTCGGGATAGGGCTCGAGCCGCTCGCCCAGAGCCGCCATGGCCGCCAGGAAGAGGTGCGGGAACGACAGCGGCACCGTACGGCAGAGACGCACGATGCGGCGCCGCAGCTCCGCCGCGTTGTCGCCCGGCTGAGCGGCCAGCCGGTAGAGCTCCCGCCAGGCCGCGAGCTCGCCGCGGTCGAGGATCTGGGCCAGGACCTCGTCGCTGGCGAGCTCCAGGCGGCTGCGGTTCCACAGCGCCTGAGACTCTTGCAGCGCGCTCATTCCGGTTCTCCCTCGCCGAGGAGCATATCCGCAAGCACCGCGGCCGGCGCCGAGACGTTCGGCCACCTCGGCCAGCACCGATGCGCCGCTCGGTTGGGGATAGAGCTCGTCGAGCGGGCACAGGGCCTCGCGCACGCCGTCTGCTCCCAGGCGCTCGAAGAGCACGACGGTGTCGAGACGCTCCGCCGCTAACAGCCGTTCCCACTCCGGAAGCTCGTCAGGCGTGGTCATGCGTCACAGGATATCGCGAGCCCGCTGCGGGACGACCTCGATGCCGGATGAGCCGGGGCTCCGGACGTATGGAGCGGATCCCTCCGCGTCGCAGTATACGTCCGGGCGGACGCGTCCGCTCCAAGCTGGCGGCGGACGGCGTCTGAATGGACGCGTCCGCACCGACGCGTCCGTTTGCGACGCCCGAAACGGACGAATCCGGCCCCTCTAGCGAGCCTCCAGCAACGGTACCAGCGCGTCGACGACGGCGTCCGCGCCGTCGAGCAGCGGGTCGCAGACGGGAAGCCCGGTGCGCCGGCGCAGGTCCTCGGCGGCGGCGAGGTGCTCGGCCGCCGGCCTTTCCTGGCGCACGCCCTTGGCCACCAGGTCGGCGGGTCGTCGTCGCTGTCCGTCATCTCGTGGAGCTCGCCGGTGCGGGCCAGGCGCAGGACCTCGTCGGTCGCGAGGTCGTGGCCGGCCTCCCGCAGCTCTTCGAGGTCGTCGCCGTCGACGCCGTAGCGCGCAAGCTCGACGAGCTGGTCGACGCTGAGGCCCGGATAACCGGCTGCGGCGAGCTCGGCGGCCG
>DASWIG010000487.1:0-11453 GCA_036397835.1 Thermoanaerobaculia bacterium | reverse complement strand
GTCTTACGTGTAGGTCAGGCTGCGCCTGACGATTCTGCCACGGATCGCGTGAATCGGCAGGCGGAGCCTGCCCTACACGGAGCTCCGCTTGTTGCGCAGAGCAAGGATATCACCGTTCGCGAGCGCAGCGAGCTAAGTTCTATACCGGCCAGGTAGTAGAGACCATTGAGGACCTTGGCGCCGTTCACCGTCACCAGACGCAGCCGCGCCCACGGCCTCGTACTTGACGCGCTGCGTCTCCTCGACGCGGCGCTGCTGGGCCTCGATCCTGGCCAGCGTCGCCTCGAAGGCCTCGAGCGCCGGACGGACGTCCTCGGCGGTCGCCTGGGGCGTGCCCCCGGCTCCCACCACCACGCACTCCTCATGGAACGGCCGCCGACCACGCCGACGTCGTCCCCGACTCGAAGCCGTCGGCGAAGATCGCCGGGCTCACGCCCGCCTCCGGCCGCGAGTCGAGCTGGCGCAGATAGGCGAGCAGCGCCGCCTGGTCGCCGGCCGGGAGCGCCAGGACCCGGCGGTGCGGCGACGCCGCGGCGAGCTCGTCCGCCGTCGACACCAGCACGTCGTCGACGCTGAGGTTCGGGAACGGGTGGAGGGCGGTCAGCTCGATCGTGTTGGTCGCTCCGGCGCTCAGATTGACGTTCTCGAGGCGATAGGGATTCCAGTAGGTGTGGCGCCACTGCGGGTCGTTGGCGGTCGGGACGAGGTCGATCACCCGCGACGCGCCGTTGACCCGGATCTCGAGCTGCATCGCGGCGTAGCCGGCGCTGTAGCGGATCTCGAGCGCCCCGACGCCGCCGGATCCGCCGTCGACGCCCGCCAGCGTCAGACGCGCCCCGCTCGCGTCGAACGAGACCAGCGCCTGGTTGTGGACCGTGTCGTCGTAGTTCAAGTCGACGTATTGGGTGACCACGGCGGCGCCGCCGGACGCAGCGCCGCTCTCGGCCTGGACGATGGTGCCGCCGGTGATCCCGAAGACGTCCTCGAGCGTGGCGGCGGAGCCGTCGTGGAAGTACGGGGGCGTCGCCCACACGCCGAGCAGCGTCGGCGTGTCGACGCCGGCGAGCGGACCGCCGAGACGGTTGCCCGAGCTGGTGCGCAGCGTCCCCACGTCGTGGAGGGTGGCGCTGCCCAGGGTGCTGTCGGTGAAGGCGTCGCCGACGTGGCAGCTCGCGCAGCCGAGGGAATGGAAGACGGCGCGGCCGGCCACGGCCGATGGCGTCAGGGCGCCTCCGGCGCCGCGCCGGGGGCTGCGCGGCAGCGACTCCCGGCCCAACGACGCCACGTAGGCGGCGAGCGCGTCGAGGTCCTCGCTGAGCCCCGCCTTGGGGAGGCCGAGAGGGTCGGCGGTGGCGGCGAAGTCGGCGTCGCTCATCAGGCCGCTGCCGCCGAAGGCGCCGCGGACGTCGTTCTCGAAGTCCTGGATCTCGTCGAAGTTGGCGCTCCAGTGGACGTTGCCGTGGCCGGTGCCCGCGCGTCCGCGCAGGGTCGTGGTGTTGCGCAGGCCCTCGCCGCGGCCGGTGAAGTCCCATACCCGGCCGTCATGGCCGCCGTCGAGGTGGCAGGTGGCGCAGCTCAGGTAGCCCTCGGCGCTCATCCGCGGATCGCCCGCGTGGTAGAAGACGCGCTTGCCGGCGAGCACGCCGGCGGCGAGCGCCTCGGCGGCCACCGTCGAGACCTGGGCCGAGCCCACCGTCTTGTCGCCCACGCGGAAGAGGGCGTCGGTCTCCAGCACGGTGACGGCGCGGTCCATGAACGCCTGGACGAAGGTGCGGCCGGTCGCCGGGTCGACGCACACGCCCTGCGGCGCCAGGCCGTCGCCGAGCCGGGTGACGAGGCTGCCGAGGCCGCTCGACGCGTCGGCGCGCAGGGCGTCGAGGGCTACCACCTCGGCGTTGCCCTGGAGGGTCACGA
Organism: Thermoanaerobaculia bacterium; assembly: GCA_036397835.1. Taxonomy (GTDB): domain Bacteria; phylum Acidobacteriota; class Thermoanaerobaculia; order Multivoradales; family J023; genus DASWIG01. The sequence goes on along the minus strand of DASWIG010000487.1, from coordinate 9,539 downwards.
AGAGGTGGTCGCCGAGCGGCGAGAAGGCCACCGCCGACGGCGAGTCGCTGTTGTCGAGGTCGACGGCGCCGGCCAGCGTGCCGGAGGCGAGGTCGAGACGCGCCAGGATCGAGCGCACGGTGTTGTCCTGGTCGAGGTCCTCGGCGAAGAGCAGGCCGCGCTCGTCGTTGACCTTGGACGCCGTCACCCAGGCGCTGGCGCCGTCAGGCGAGATCGCCAGCGACGTCAGGTAGTTGGCCGTGCCCTTCCCCGAGGCGGTGCCGTCGCGGTGGGCGTCGCCGCCGAATTTCGGCAGGCGGATCGTGCGCGCCGGCGTCAGGCTTCCCGCGTTCACCTCCCAGACCTCCGCGTGGTGGCGGGGCGAGAGCAGGCGCGTGACCAGCACGCGCGAGCCGTCGCCCGAGACCGCGACGGCGCGCGGCGTCGGGCCGAGGGCCAGGCTGCCGGTCTGCTGGCGGGTCGAGGCGTTATACCGGCGCAGCTCGCCGGCGCCCTGGAGCGTGACGAAGGCGGTCGACCCGCCCGGCGCCAACGCGACGCCGAACGGCGCGCTGCCGTAGCCGGTCGCGATCTCGGCCAGGAAGGCGCCGGTCGCGCCGTCGAGCACGTGGATCCGGTCGTCGTCATGGCAGGCCACCCAGACCTCGCCGGCCGCCGACAGGGCCAGCGAGCGCGGATCGGCGCACACGTCGACCTCGAGCTCCTTGCTCAGGGTGTCGGCGTGGACGGCGGCCACCGTGTCGTTGTCCGGGTTGACGGTCCAGACCCGCCGCGCCGCGCCGTCGCAGACGATCGGCGCGCTGTGGGTCGGCCGCGGGCCGGCGGGGGGCGTCCACACCGTCAGCGTCAGGGTCCGGGTGGCGAGGGAGGCGCTCGGGTCCCGCGCCTGGACGCTCGCCTGGTAATGGCCGTGGGCGCCGTAGGCGTGCGCCGCCGATGACGTCGTCGACCACGCCGTCTTGGGCGAGCCGTCGCCGAAGTCGAAGCGGTACTGGAGGGCGTCGCCGTCGGGATCGGACGCGGCGGCCTCGAGCGTCACCGTCTGGCCGATCGCGGCGGGATAGGCGGAGGCGGTCAGCGCGTCGACGCTCGGCGGCGCGTTGCCGCCCACGCTCGAGCCCGTGGAGAAGGTGAAGGAATAGCCCATCATGCCGTTGCCCGCGGCGTCGCGGATGCCGCCGGCGGGGAGCACGACCTCGTAGGTCGTGCCCGGCGCCAGCGGCTGGTCAGGCGTGAAGGTGAGGACGTCGTCGAAGGAGAAGATCAGGCTGCCGGCGACCGGCGAGCCGCCGAGGGGACGCACGACGAACGTCGCGCCATTGACGATGGTCGAGGTCTCGAGCGTCTCGTGGATGAGCAGGCTGATCGGCGCTCCGGCCGGGTAGCTCGTCCGGCCGGCCCGCGGCAGGTGGTAGCCCACGGACGGTCCGCGGGTGTCAGGCGCCGCCTGGTGGGCCCAGATCGCCATGCCCTGGCGCGAGCCGATGCCGCCGGTCACCAGCAGGTTGCCCAGCGGCAGCAGGAACTGGCTGGTGTTGACGCCGACGCCGCCGTCGCCCGGGCGCACGGTATTGGCGCCGTCGAGGAAGAGCACGGACTGGAAGGTGCGCATGTCGACCTTGTGGCTGCCGGTGAAGGCGTGCTCGTCCTGGAACTGCACGTACATGGCCTCGTCGCCGGGCAGCGGCGTGTCGGCGATCAGTCGCAGGTCGGCCGGGTCGGTGGCGTCCACCACGCGGATGCCGTTGCCGCCGGTGCGGTAGGGGAAGACCACGTAGAGCTTGCCCTCGCCCCCCCACAGCTCGGGCCAGTAGCCGCCGGGGCCGCCGGCGGTGAGCACGTCGAGGAGCACCGGGCTCGTCGGGTCGGAGACGTCGTAGGTGGCCACGCCGGTGCGGCTCTGGTCGGAGGCGAAGATCAGCAGGTCGCCGAGGAGGAAGGGATGGCCGATGACGCCGGTCAGCCCCAAGTGATCCCAGCGCGCCAGCTCCTGGCCGCGGAGCTCGATCACGGCGTCGCCGCCGATCTCGCCGTAGCTCCAGTAGGTGTCGCCCACGAACCACGGCTGGAAGAGGTTGCCGCGCACGCCGGCGCCCCAGTGGCTCGGGAATTCGGCGCGCGTCACGGCGCCGAAAGCTCCGGCGCGAAACGACCAGGGGGACCCCGGCGGCCAGTTGGGGCCGAGCACGAGGTAGTCGCCGCTCTTGAAATAGCCGTGGGCGTTGATCGGCATGGGCGAGACGCCCCAGGTCGCGAGCTCGACGGGATCGGTGGGGTCGGAGAGGTCCCAGGTGCGCACCTGGAAGTCGGAGCCGGGCTCGCTGGCCGGCAGCTCGGGCACGGTGAAGAGCAGGCCGTTGTGGTAGGCGATGATCGCCGTGCGTCCCTGCTGCGGCGCGTTGAGCCCGCTGAGGATGGCGCCGGGCGTCTGCGGCACATTGGGGAATCCCTGGCCGTACGCGGCGGCGGCGAAGAAAGCGGCGGCGAAGACCGTCGAAGAGATCGACACGAGACGACGCATTAGAGTCCTCCAGGATGGACGGGGCTCGGAGGCGAGGCGGGTCCCTCGCGCCGGGACGTCAGGGATTGTGGCGGTTGGGCGCGGCGTTGTCAGTGAAATCCGTCACCGGGAAACCGCGCTTTCGCTCAGTCGACGAAGTAGAACGGGCTCGTCCAGGCCGCGCCGCCGTCGGTCTGGACGAGGCGGACGTACACGTACTCCCCGGCGCGCAGCTCCGTCAAGGCGACCGACAGGGAACAGCGCCGCCGGCCTTCGCAGAGGAAGCCTTCGACCTGCCCGCTGCGCACGACGTCGAGGCGCTCGATCTCGCCAGGCGCGATCGCCTGCACGACCAGGGTGTCGGCGGGAATGCCGGGGATCGGCCCGCCGCCGCCGCCGAGCTCGACTTCGGCGCCGATGCGGTGGCCACCGAAGCTGGCGCGCAGCACGATGCGCGGCCCGTTCGTGGCGTAGACGTGACGGGCCATGAGCGCTTCGTACACCGCGCCGCGCGTGGCCTCCTCGGCGAGGATCGCCGCCAGGCCGCCGCTGGGCGAGGCCAGGTGGGCGAGGCCGGGATGACCGTCGTGGCCGTCGCTCGAGCCCAGGAAGCCGAGCCGGTAGCCGCGCGCCAGGGCGTCGCGCACGAAGTTGCCGGGCACCGGCTGGTGGATCAGCCCGGGCGAGTCGGGGGCCTCGCTCGAGCCGTGCACCGAGACGATCTCGGTCACCGGCTCGAAGCGCGGATCGGGCGCGATCGTCCAGTCGGTGGCGATCGGCCCGCCCGCGGTGTGGTGGGCGATGGTCAGAGCCTTGCGGCCGGCGAGCGCCGCCCACAGCTCCCGCGGCTCGTCGGTCGCGGGGTCGACCGAGCTGACGATCCCGACCCTGTCCTCGCCCTCGTCGTCCTCGAAGTAGAGGACGTGGCGGTGACCGTAGACCCAATTCGTCCATTCGAAGCCCAGCAGCGTCACGAACCGTCCGGGCTCGTGGAAGCGCCGGGTCAGCTCACGGACGTGCTGCCACATCGCGGGCTGCTGGTCGAGGAAGAGCATGCCCCAGTGGTCGTGGTCGGTCAGGGCGTAGAGGTCGAGCGCCGCCACGTCGCGGGCGTAGAGGAAGTGCTCCTCGGGCGTCGCGCTGCCGTCCGAGAAAGAGGAGTGGTTCTGCAGGTCCCCCCACAGGATGCGGCCGGCGGCGGCGGCGACCTGGAGCGGATTGCTCTCGACCGTGAGGTCGTCGACGCTCGCTGCCAGACGCACCACGCCCTCGCCCGGCGGCGTCCAGGCGATGGTCTTGCGACCGGCGTCGGCCGCCGCGAGGCGCAGCGCCGCGGGAAGAGCCGCGGGGGCCAGGGGCTCGTCGTCGACGGTGCCGGCGAAGCGGACCTCACCGGCGAAGAGGACGCCGGCGTTGCCCCTGGCGTCGAGCACCGCGACGGTCACGCGCACCGGCTCGCCGGGCCGCGCCGCCGACGGCAGGGTGAGCGCGAGACGCGCCGGCGGCCCGGGCGCCACCGCCACGCCGGGCGAATCGGCGAGCAGCTTGCGCACGCCGTCGCCGTCGCCGTCGACGGCGATCCAGAAGCGCGAGTCGCCCTCGGCGAAACGGTCGGCGCGGGCGCCGGGGCCGGCGCCGTAGACGATCCGCAGCTCTTCGCCCGCTTCCATGCGGCGGGGGCCGACGCGGATGCCGAGGAGCTGCTCGTCGAGCGTTTGCGCCTCGAGCTCGAGGCCCGCGGCGGCGGTCGTCACCTCGGTGTAGCCGAGAGCTTCGGGGCGCACGGTCTGCGGCGTCGACCAGCCCCAGAACGGCGACACCTGGAGGAAGACGCTGCCGCCGGCGTCGATTCCCAGGGGCCCCGCCTGGTAGCGGATCGTCCACCTTCCCGGCGAGCTCACGACCGCCGGGCTCGCCGCCTCGAGCCAGGCGCGGCCGCCGCCGTCGGAGGGATGGCGCACGGCCTCGAGGTCGGCGGCGAGCGCCGCCGCCAGCTCGGCGCGCGGCTGCCGCGCGGACGCCCGGTCGGCGCCGGGCGGAGCGTCGGCGGTGGGCGCCGGCGCCCGGCAGGCGGCGGCGAGCGCCAAGGGCGCGGCGAGCGCGGCGATCCGGTGGGAGAGCATAGGGCTGGCGGGACGGTTCAGTTCAGGCCGGCGGCGCTCGGACCGTCCTGGCGCAGCTCGATGCCCATGTTCATCAGGGTCAGGAGGGTCTCGTAGCGCTCGCTGACGTCCGGCGCTTCGAGCAGTGCCTGCTTCTCCTCCGGCGGAAACGGCAGCACCATGGCGACGCTGTTGAGCAGCGCCAGGCCCGGGAGCTGGCTGAGCTTTTCGAGCTCGAACTGGATGCGGTGGCCCTGGCCGAACGCGGCCAGCGCCTGCATCAGCCGCTCGGCCGGCACCTGCGCCTCCTCCACACGGTCGTCGACGGCGAAGTCGCCGTAGTCGGCCTCGACGCGGCGGTAGCCGCGGCGCGGCGGCAGCTCGCGGCGGATGCGGAAGCGCCGCTGGCCCTGCAGGAGGATGAGGTGGCGGCCGTCGGGCAGCGTGTCGCAGCGCTCGATCACCCCGGCGCAGCCGACGTCGTAGAGCGGCGGCCCGTCAGCCGCCGGGTCCGGCAACTCCTCGGCCAGGACCTCGCCGGTCGGCTCCAGTGGCTGAATGATGCCGATGTAGGGGTCGTCGACGGCCATGGCGTCTTCCACCAGGTTGCGGTAGCGCAGCTCGAACACGTGCAGCGGCAGCCGGCCGCCGGGCAGGAGCACGACCCCGGTGAGCGGGAAGATGGGCAGGATCTCGGGCAGCTCGGAGGTCGCCATGGCCCTCATCCCTCCGACTCGACGATCTGGTCCGCCGGCAGGGCCACGCGGAAGGCCGCGACGGCGCGGTCGACGGCGTCCGGGTCACGGCCGTCGAAGGTCACCGCCACCTGCACCGCTCCGTCGCCCCAGCGCGGATAGCTGCCGATCGCCACCGCGGGGTGCTCGCGCACCAGCCGGTCGAGGAGCGGCGCGATCTCGCCCTCGTCGCTCGCGGTGCGTACGGCGCGGGTCACGAACGGCGTGCCGCCGGCGAGGTGCTCGCCGAGCACGTCGAGCTTGCGGGCGAAGACCTCCGGCAGACCGGGGAGGATGAAGACGTTCTCCATGCGCACGAGCGGCCAGCGGCCGCGCGAGCCGCGGACCAGGGTCGCCCCCGCCGGCAGCTTCGCCATCCGCAGGTAGCCCGGCGTCAGGCGGCTGCCGAAGAACTCGTGCAGCAGCGCCTCGATCTCCGAGCAAGGGGCCAGCGATTGCCCGAAGGCGCACGCCACCGCCTGCATCGTCACGTCGTCGTGGGTCGGCCCCACGCCGCCGCTGGTGAACACGTAGTCGTAGCGCCGGCGCAGCGCGTCGAGGTCCGCGACGATCACGTCGACCACGTCTGGACAGATCACCACCCGCTCGAACGAGATGCCGAGGTCGAAGAGAGTCTTCGCCAGCACGGCCACGTTCTCGTCGCGCACCTTGCCGGTCAGCAGCTCGTTGCCGATGATCAGGGCGGCCGCCGTGCGGGGTGCCGTTGTGCCTGCCGCGTTCATGTGCGCGCGTTCATATGCCGCGTGAGCCGGCGGGGGACCGTCCGCCGCCCGTGCCCCTTCAGCCTATCAGACGAGGCCGCGATACCGTCTCCTGCACGATACAGTCTTCGCATGAACCCGGCCGCAACGCCCCGGCAACGCTTTCTCGCCCGCTTCGGACCCTGGCTGCTCTTCGGCGCTTTCGTGCTGGTGCTGGCGGCCGCCCTCTTCTCCTACCGCCTCGCCGTGCCCACGGCGGCGATCGACCTCGACGCCGCGGGCCGCGTGGCGGTGCTGCCGGTGGTCAACGCCACTGGCGAGCCCGAGCACGACTGGGTGCGTCTGGGGCTCATGGAGATGATCGCCGAGACGCTGCGGCGCACCCCCGGCGTCGAGGTCGTCGAGCCCGCGCGGCTGCCGGCGGCGCTGGCGGCGCGCGGTCTCGACTCCGACGCCGCCGCCGCCCGCCCGCGGGTGCGCGAGCTCGCCCTGGCGCTGGGCGGGGAGCTGGTGCTCGACGTCGAGGCACGGCGCAGCACTCGCCGCGGCGCCGGCGACGCCGAGCTCTACTCCCTGCGCTTCGCCGTGGTCGACCGCGCCGGCGCCACGATCGGCGAGGGCGAGCTCCGCGGCACCGAGCCGGTGCGGATCGCCGAGCGTCTCACCAGCCAGCTCGCCGGCGCCCTGGCGGCGCGCGCCGCGCCGGTGGCGATGCGCCGCGTCTACTCCTCGAGCCCCTTCCTCAACCGACTCTACGGCATGGGCCGGGCCGCTGCGGCGACCGCGGACCCGGAGGCCGCGAGCCGCTTTTTCGAGATCGTCCTCGAGATCGAGCCGGGGTTCCTCGCGGCGCGTCTCGCCCAAGCCGAGCAGGCCCGCCGTGCCGGACGCCTCGAGGAGAGCCGGCAGCTCTTCCTGGCGGTGCTCGAGGAGGCCCAGAACCGTGCCGAGCGGGTGTGGGAGGGGCGCACCCTCCACGCCCTGGCGGTGACCACGGCGCTGCTCGGAAAGACCGGCGAGGCGGTGACGCTGGCCACCCAAGTGCCCTCGCTGCCGGCGCTCGCCGGCGACCGCGCCGCCCGTCTGGCGGTGCTCCGCGACCTGGCACGCTTCGCCCTCGGCGGCGGCGACGAGGCGCGCGCCGCCGAGCTCTACCGCGAGGCCGGCACCTTGCAGCAGGAGCTCGGCGACCGTCTCGGGCGGGTGGACACCCTGGCCCAGCTCGGCGCCCTGGCGCTGCGCGCCGGGGACCTGGACGCCGCCGAGCGGGACCTCGCCGAGGCCCGCGACCTGGCCCAGGAGCTGGGCGACGTGCACACCGAGATGCAGGTGCTGGCGAGCCTCGGCGAGATCGCCTCGCGCCGCGGCGACGCCGCCGCCGCGATCGCCATGTGGCAGCGCGCGGCGAGCTTCTACGCTCAGCGCGGCGAGACGGCGCGGAGCCTGCTGTTGACGCGCAACGTCGCCGAGGCCGTGCTCCGCGGCGGCGACCTCGCCGCCGCCGAAGACGCCTTCCACGACGTGCGCGAGCTCGCCGTGGCCGCCGGCGACGCCACCCTCGAGGGCCTGGCGTCGCTGCGCCTGGCGTACATCCTGCTGCGCCGCGGCTACCCCTACCAGGCGCGCCCCTTCCTCGACCGCGCCTTGAAGCTCGACCGCCGCATCGACGAGCCCCTCACTCTCCAGCGTCTGATCGCCTGGATGGCCTACGAAGAGGGCAACTATCGCCTCGCCGTCGACACCCTGAGCGCCCTCAAACGCCAGGCCGGCGACGCCTGGCACGAGCTCGACGAGGGCTTCCTCGCCGCCTTCACCCGAGCCCTCGAGCGCGGCGAGCGCGTGCCCCTGCCCGCGGAGTGATCGTGGCGTCGACGTCGTCCTTGCCTTGGCGAGCGCCAGGTGCTCTAATCCCCGTCGTTCATGCGGTCTTACGCCAGATTCGTTCAAGTGAGCACTGAGCCACGGCTCCGGGGAAGGAGGGCGACGCCAGCCCAGGAGGAACGATGTCCGCGCAGCCGCTCACGATTCTGCTGATCGAGGACGACGCCGCCGCCGCCGAGCGCCTGCTGCGGACGCTCGACGCGCGCTTCGAGGTCACCCGCGCCGCCCGCCTCGACGAGGGCCTGGAGCGTCTGGCCGCGGGCGGCTTCGACGCCGTGCTCTTCGGCGCCGCGGGCTTCGAGACCGTGGGCCGGACCTTGCGCGAGCGCGAGGAGCGCCGCCTCCACGACGCCCTGCACGACGCCCTGACCGGCCTGCCCAACCGCACCCTCTTCCTCGACCGCCTCGCCGTCGCGCTGAAGCACCGCCAGCGCGAGGACGGGAGCGAGGTCGCGATCATCGTCCTCGGCCTCGACCGCTTCCGCAACGTCAACGACAGCCTCGGCCACGCCAGCGGCGACCGCCGCCGGGCTCGACCCCGCGAGCCTGCGCCTGGAGCTCACCGAGAACGTCGTCCTCGATCACGCCGAGACCGTTCTGCAGACGCTCTCGCGCCTGCGCGCCCTCGGCGTGCAGCTCCACATCGACGACTTCGGCACCGGCTACTCGTCGCTGAGCTACCTGCAGCGCTTCCCCTACGACACGGTGAAGATCGACCGCTCGTTCATCAGCTCGCCGCGCTCGCGCGCCGGCGTGAGCCCGATCGTGAGCACCATCATCAGCCTCTGCGACCACCTGAAGATGAACGTCATCGCCGAGGGCGTCGAGACCGCCGAGCAGGCGCGTCAGCTCCGCGAGGTCCGTTGTCCGCAGGCCCAGGGCTACTGGTTCGCCAGGCCGCTGGGGACCGCCGACGCCGAGGCGATGCTGGCGGCGCAGCGAGTGTCGTAGACGCAGGGACAGAATGCTCCCGGCGGCGCGGCAGGGCGGCGCCGACAGAGGGTGACGGGGTTGTGACAGGGTTGCCCTTGCGGCGGCCCCCTGGTTTGGAGTAGACTCACCGACATGTGCGGCAGAGATCTCGACTCTGTTCGGGCCACACAGCGCGGTGTGCGGTCACCAGCCTCCGCCAGTCATGGCGCTTCCCCGGGCCTCCTCTCGGCACCAGTCCCCTCTCTCCCTCAGGCGGGCCCGAGGCGCGCCTCCTCATTCCGATGTAGCTGAGACTCCTGACTCGCCGGCGCTCCGTGCGGCCGGAGCAAGGTCAACCCCCTGCGGGGGTCCTCCTTGCTGCGCGAACCGTCCGAAATCCTCAAGGAGACATGTATGACGAAGACACGATGGATGGCTACAGTGCTCGGTTTATCAGTCATGGGTTGGATGTTCAGCGCGACCGCGCAGGCCCAGGCCACGCGGACGTGGGTCTCAGGCGTGGGCGACGACGCGAATCCCTGCAGCCGCACCGCGCCGTGCAAGACCTTCGCCGGGGCGATCTCGAAGACCGCCGCGGGCGGCGAGATCTCGGTGCTCGATCCGGGCGGGTTCGGCGCGGTGACGATCACCAAGTCGATCACCATCAACGGCGACGGGACGCTGGCCG
>DASWIG010000486.1:0-12292 GCA_036397835.1 Thermoanaerobaculia bacterium | reverse complement strand
CGCGACGGGGTGTGGAAGCGGCGGGCGCGGAAGATGCTCCGAGATCCGGCCCCGCCCGCCCCGACGTAGGGCCTACCACCGCCCGGACGCGCCGTCGACTAGCCCCCTGGCGCTTCCAACGTCACCTCTCCTTGCTCGATCACCCGAGCCGGCATCGTCCTGTGGGCTCGCCCGCACCTGATTCATCTAATCCACGACTCGCAATGACGCTCCGAGCACGGCCCGCAGAGCCCGCTCGTCATGCGCTCGCTCCGCCAGCAGCGTGACCGCGGTGGCCGCCGGCAGGCATGCCGAGAACTTGAGCCCTTCGATCGCCTTGTCGGAGATCCGCGTACGGAGCGACCCCGCGTCGCGCCGCCGCACCGCCTCGACGAGCTCGGCCACGCGCGACGGCAGCTCCTCGGTCTGGAAAGTGATCGACAGGTTCTCGGCACGGATGGGGACGTCCGTCGTCTCGCGCACGCCGTCCGCCAGCGCGGCGTTGGCCAGCAGACCGGCGAACGTCCACCAACTGACGCCCTTGCCGGCGTCGAGGGCCAGCACGGTCTCGCGCATCTCCTCGCCCCCGTCTTCGAGCCATGGGTAATCCGTTCGCAGCTCCTCCAGCCGCTCCCGCGCCCGCCGCGAGAGCCCGGGCGGCATGGCGTCGTCCGCCAGCAGACGGCGGATCGCCTGCGCGTGCTCGAAGCGCATCGGACGTCCCTCGCCCAGCCACAGCGAACGGCCGAGCTGCTTCGCGGGCTCCACGTAGAGCCGCCGCCGGCGCCAGTCGATCCGCCGCACGTCCCAGGTACGCCCCGACAGCAGCAAGCCGCGCGGCGTCTGGGCGAAGAGGAGCGTCGCCTGGTCCACCGTGCCCAGCTCCTCGCGCCCGTAGAGCACCAGGAAGCGCGGCGGGCTGGTGATGACGGAGAGCACCTCCATGAAATGACGGCGGCCGAACGCCCGCTCGCCCTCCACGCCGAACCACAGGACGCCCTCGTCGGCGAACAGGATCCCGCGCGCCAGCATGTGCTCCACGACCTCCGCGAGCTCCGCCGGCCGCAGCTCCGCGAACGGCGGCAGCGACGCCAGCCAGCCCCGCCAGTCACCGGCGCCGACGCCGCCCTCCTGGAGCGCCAGCGCCATGAGCTGCTGCGCGAACACGTGGAGCGGACGCCGCGGCGGCTCCACCGGCTCGACGTACCCCGCCCGCCACAGCTCCACCAGCCCGGCGGCCGCCGCCAGGGCCTCGCCCGAGGTCGCGAGCAGGAGGACGTTGGGACGCGCGCCGGCGCGCCGGCCCGTGCGGCCCATCCGCTGCAGCAGCGAGGCCACCGTCGGCGGCGCGTCGATCTGGATCACCCGGTCGAGGTCTCCGACGTCGATGCCCAGCTCGAGCGTGCTCGTCGCCACGATCACGCAGTCGCGATCCTCGGCGAAGGCCCGTTCGGCGCGGTGGCGCTCGTCGCGCGACAGCGAGCTGTGGGAGACGTAGGTCGTCACCCCCGCCTGGCGCAGCGCCACCGCCAGCTTCTCGACGCGCGAGCGGCTGTCGCAGAAGACGAGACGCTTCTCGCCGCGATGGAGCCGAGAGACGACGAGGGCCGCGTTGTCGAGATGGCCCACGTAGTCGAGTTGGACGTCGGGCTCGGCCGACGCGGGACCCGCGGCGGACGGGGCGCGGATCACCCGCCGCGGCCCGGGGCTGGCGCCTGCCAGCCACTCGAGCAACGCCTCGCTGTTGCCCACCGTGGCCGAGAGACCGATCCGCTGCACCGGTGCCCGCGCCATCTTCTCCACCCGGCCGAGCACCGAGAGCAGGTGCCAGCCGCGGTCGTCGCCGGCGAAGGCGTGGATCTCATCGACGATGACGGCGCGCACGCCGGCGAAGAAGGCGCGCGGGTCGGCCCGCCGCGACACCAGCAGGACCTCGATGGACTCCGGAGTGGTCAGCAGCAGGTCGGGCGGCTCGCGGACGATCCGGCGCCGCGCGGCGTCGCCCACGTCGCCGTGCCAGAGGGCGACGCGACGCCCCAGCAGCTCGGCGTAGCGGCCGAGCCGCGGCTCCAGGTTGTTGAGCAGCGCCTTGATCGGGCAGACGTAGAGCACGGAGAGACCGCGCCAGTCCTCGGCGAGCATGCGCGAGAGCACCGGGAACGCCGCCGCCTCGGTCTTGCCGCCGGCGGTGGGCGCCAGCAGCAGGGCGTGCTCGCCGCCGGCCAGCGGCGCCAGCGCCGCCTCCTGCAACGGCAGCAGCCGCGGCCAGCCCAGGGTGTTGACCACGTGGTAGGCCAGGGCGGGGTGCAGGCGGTCGAGGACGTCCATGATGCTCAGGCTTGGAGGTCGATGTCACCGGAGGTCGATATCATCACTGCGTGAGCTCCCGACTCCTTGGACCCTACCAGCGGTGGACCCGCCTGGGCCTCGCTCTATTCCTGGCAGCGCCGGCGATCGGCTGCTCGCGCTCGGCACCGGAGCTCGCCGCGGAGGACCTGCACCGGAAGCTCGTGGCCATCTTGGCGAGCCGACCCGTAGAACCTCGCCTGGCCGGCGGCTTCTCCTACGCTGCGTGCTCGCCGCGCGCGGACGTCTCCGATCCGCTCGCGGTGGTCCAGTGTGAGCGATCGCCGGCGCAGGGCGCTGAATGGCTCACCTTCCTGAAAGAGCTCCGCCGTACCCCCGAGGCGGAAACCCCGGCGTATCTGCGGGTACGAGGACTGGTCCGTCTGATCGCCGGTGGGTCAGACTCCGCCAGTTCCGCCGTCGATGACCTGGAGCGCGCCGCCGCGTTCGCACCCGAGGACGCGGCGCTGTCGAACGATCTGGCGGTCGCCTACGTCGTTCGCGCCAGGAGAGAGCAACGTCCGCAAGACCTGGTACGCGCCCTCGATATCGTCGCAAGAGCCGGTAAAGCGGCGCCGACCCTGGCCGAGGCTCTGTTCAATCGTGCTCTGATCGTGGAGAGCTTGTTTCTCGAAGATCAGGCGCGGGACGCATGGCGTCTCTACCTCGACCACGATCCGGGGTCGGCCTGGGCGACCGAGGCGCGGCAGCGGCTGGCGGCGCTCGATCAACGATCGGCCGACCCCCATTCGGCCCAGTCGGCGCGCGAAAAGGCTTTCTACGAGCTTCTCCCCTCGTGGGGGGCGTCGCCGGGAAGCGCGCCGGCAACTGCAGCTCTCGAGCAGGCACGGCAAATCGGCCGGACCCTGGTCGACGCCGGCGGCGATCGCAGCGTGAAGGCCGCGGTTGAAGCCATCGACGATGCCGCGGGCGATGCCGAACGGCTGCGATTCCTCGCCCATGGCCATCTCGCCTACCGTGACGCCTACGGCCGGCAAAAGGCGTTGGCCGTCGCCGAAGCGGATCCGCTCTTCCACGAAGCGGCCAAGTTGCTCGACCGCGGCGGCAGTCCGATGGCATGGTGGGCACGTGCCGGCGTCGCCGGCGATCACGTGCTCAGCTCCGGATTCGCCGCCGCCCGCCAGGAATACGCCGAGGTGATCCGCGCCGCTGAGGCCCACGGCTTTACGGCGCTCGTGGGAATCTCGCACTGGGGAGTGGGGCTCAGTTGGGTGAAAGAAGCGAGGTTCGTACAGGCCTTGGAGCCCTATGCTTCTGCTCTCGAGAGCTTTCGCATGGCGGGCGAAGATCAAAACCGCTCCGCCGTTCTCGACCTGTTGTCGGAAGCCTATGGTCTGCTGGGTCGAACCGACGAGGAATGGCGCTACCGATACCTGGCGATTGGTCCCCTCAGCCGCTATCCGGCGTCACGGCGCCTATACGGTCTGCTGTGGGGTGCCGGGGAAAGCACGCTCTACGGGAACGGATACTCGAATGCTGCCCTCTTCTTTCTCGACGAAGCGATCCGTGTGGCGGAACGTTCGGGGTCGCCTCCGATGCTGGTCGATGGTCTCACCCGACGGAGTGCCGCTCGGTACCGGTGCGGCGACCTCGCGGCAGCACGGCAAGATCTCGACCGCGCACGCCGCGAGCTCGCGGCGGTCAACGGCGACGATATCCGCGCCAAGCTGTCGGCCCACCTGGACGTGGCTGAAACCGACCTTCTACGTTCCGAGGATCCCAGGCGCGCGGTCTCGATGCTCGAACGATCGGTGGGCTTCTACCGCGCTGAGCGCCTCCCCTTGCGCGAGGTCGACGCCCTGCGCCGCGCCGGTCTCGCCGACCTCGCGCTCGGCGACACGGCGCAGGCGGAAGAGCGGCTCACGGCCGCTATCGACCTCCTCGAGACCCAGCGTACCGAGATCGGCCAGGTGGGCCTTCGCATTTCGCACGCCGACGCCACACACCGCGTCTACGACGCGATGATTCAGCTTCTCTTCGAGTCCGGCAGAGGCGAAGAGGCTCTCCTCTTCGGCGAACGAAGCCGGCAGGTGATCGCCAGCAGGTCGGACGACGTCTGGACAGCCGGCCTGGAGAAGCGGCTGCCGGCCGACGTGCTCGTGCTCGAATATGTCCTGAGCCGTGACCGTCTATTCACCTGGCGGATCCACCAGGGCGGGGTCGAGGCACACGCGCAGACGGTCGACGCCAATGAATTGGTACGACAGGTCAGCGCGTTCGTCGCCGGGCTCGTCAGGCCTTCTCCCTCTGCCGATGCCGAAATCCCGGCAAGGCTTCACGACCTGCTCTTGCCTGAGGACCTGGAATCCCGATTCGCCGGTTACCGTCTGGTCTTCGTCGGCGACGGCGTCCTCCACGGCCTTCCCTTCGCCGCGCTGCGCCATCCGCAAAGCAACCGCTTCCTCGTGGAGGGTCACATCCTCTCGATCGCCCCCAGCGCCGCACTCTATCTTCATGGGCTCGAGCGGGTCGGCACGCTCGGTCACCGCGCACTCGAAGGCGGGGCGGTCTTGTTCGCCGATCCGGCCTTCGACTCCCGGACCATCTCGTGGCTGCGGCCGTTGCGGCACGCCGAGGAGGAGACCGCCGCGATCGCCGCCCTCTATCCCCGCTCCGAGACGGTGGCGGGTGCCGACGCGACTCGCGAGCGCTTCCTCGAGCTCATAGCCACGCGCCCCATCCTCCACTACTCGGGCCATGCGGTCATCCACCCTCGCGATCCGGATCTCTCCTACCTGGCTCTGGCCGCCGAAGAAGGCTCGACGGACGGCGGCATCCTCTACCCGCGCGACCTGGAAGGCCGCGACCTGACCGACCTGCGCCTCGTCGTGCTAGCGGCTTGCAGCACGGTGGCGCCCGCGGAGTCGCGCGTGGGTGGCCTCGCCGGTCTGGCTCGGCCGTTCCTGGTCGGCGGAGTGCCGGCCGTGATCGGCACGCTTTGGGACCTCGACGACCTCGCGGCGCGCGAGCTCTTTCCGGCCTTCCACCGCGAGCTCCTGGCCACCGGCGACGCCGCGGCGGCCCTTCGGGCCGCGCAGCTCGAACAGCTCGCTACGGGCGACTCCACCGATTGGGCGGGAATTCAGCTCGTCGGGTCCATCTAATGTCTTTGAGACTGTCGACGAGCAAAGGAGAAGACGATGGCTACCACTCCCTTCGACTGCGAAGTCACCTTCACTGGGCTTTGCGCCCTGGTACCCCGTACTGACGCCAACGGCCAGATCAGCCAGGCCGACTGGATCCTGGTCAATGGTCGCCGTGGCGAGAACAGAGCGGCGGAGCGTGTCTTTACACTGATCAGCCGGCGCCAGCTCGACATCCATCGCGCCTTCCTGAGCTTCCGCTGCATCGATCTGCCCAACCCACCCGACGTTCCCGATGACGCTCAAGGGATTTGGTACCTGCATCGCCAGCGGATCACCTTCGACTTCGTGGAAGCGCCGCTGTCGACAGGTTCCCCTGCCCCGGACAACTCTCTCCGGGGTATTCCTACTTTAGGGTCCCACGTCCCGGAAATGGAGAAAGTGATCGGGACCCACGGCCACATCGATCCGGCCGCCTTGCAGCCCGTGCCGCCTCTAACTGTCGCTAGCCAGGTCATACTCTCTCGTGGCGAGTTTCTTGTGCCAAGTCCTGTCACGCTGGCAGCGAATATGACCTTCGCCCCCAGATTCCCCAACGTGAACACCTATAGTCTCATCGTAACGCCGCGCATAGTGGTTAGATTCCAGCGACTGACGTCCTTCACCGTCGTCAGCCAACTCATGGACGTTCAGCAACCGCCGCGAAGGCTCTCACTTATGCCGGCTGACGGCGGCCCGCTCCGGTTGAAGATCGCCAACTTCTGCCCCGAGAATCCCCTCGAGTGGCCGCCGAAAAATGACGACCCTACGCCAGACGTCGATTTTCGCTGGTATTACGAGTTGCTTCCCGCACCGACCCGCACCGTATTGGTGGATAGCCTCACCACGGGTGGCCTTACGGACGTTCCCATCCCGATTCCGACGCCGGGCTCGGACGGCAGAGGTGGCGACGACAACTGCATCCCAAGTAAATTCATCGCTGAAAGTATCTAGGTTCGGACTGCACCCTAGATGGGAGGAGCGCGGATCATGCCGGACCTACCGAGAAGCCAAAGATCCCGTATTGTGTCGCAGGAACCTGACGGCCCGGTGACGGCCTACTTTAACCCTGCGACCGAACCGTTCGACAAGCAACCGCCAGGCCAGCCGGTCACGGCCCGCGAGGCAAGAGCGATCGCGGACACCTTCCTCTTGCTGCACTTCGAGTCACTAGGACTCGACCGGCTGGAAAACCGGCTCAAGCCGGCGGGGGTCAGCGCGACTCAGGGTCTCTATGCTGTGCGGTCTAAGCAAGTGACGGCCGGTGGCTTTCGCGTTCTCGATTGCGATGTCACGATCGACGTTCGCCGCGACACTGGCGCGGTCATCGGTTGCTTTAGCACCCTTGATCCGGGAATACCTATCAACTTCGACATGACACCGCGCGTCCTCGTTCCCACAGTACCTCTCAACAAGCCGGAGGATGTGGGGCTTTCGTTCGTGAGCGAGCACCCAAAGCATGCCGAGCCCACCGTCTACCGTTTTTTCCCCACGGACATCGAGCGGCATGGTCTGTCTACGGGAAGTGAGAAAAGTCAGGTGCTGCGGCGCTGGTTCGAAACCCTCTCCCAGCTTCCAACCGGCAAGAAAGAATGGGGCGAGGTCTGCCTCGTCTGGCGGCGCCGCGTCGCGGTCCGCGGTAGCAGCCACGCACCGACGGTTCTCGAGGTACTGGTTGACGCAAGTACTGGGGAGAGTCTGGAGGTGTTCGACCTTTCAGATTACACTGTGACCGGGACGGGCAAGGTCTTCATTCCTGATCCGGTCACAGCGTCGAACGACGAGAATCTGCGATTGGCCCCGAACTCTACGTTGACCGCCCAGCCCGTGCTTCCACGTGACCCTTTCCTTCGTCTGCTCAAGAGGGTAAAGCTGCTGGGGCTCGACCCGCCGCAAAACGGAAAGCTGCGGCTACGCGGACAATTCTCTCAAGAGGAGGGATTGGATGACAGGAATCGCTCCCTCGCCGAGAGCTCGAGCGGCCGCTTCTTTTTCGGCCCGGATGAAGTGCATCTCTGGTCTGTGATGGCCTATTTCTGGATCGATCAGGTCCAACGACATATCCAGCGCTTGGGAGTAGATGCCGCGAGGTTCTCTATCAAGGTGGACTCTCAGGCGACGTCGACAAACCGCTCGGAATATCTGCGCGCCGACCGGAGCATTCGCCTCGCCCTCGGCAACTCGCCGGACGCCGCTGACGCCGCCGTCATCGTGCATGAATATGGGCACGCCATTCAACACGACCAAGGTTTCTCGGGCAGCCCGAAATTGCTCGACTTGCGAGAAGGATGGGCCGACATCTTGGCCCGACTGTTCCTCGACCGGTTCACTCCTCCAAATGCCTGCTTTCGAACACTTGTTTTCCCTTTCGAGCCCGAAGCCGATCGACGGGTCGATCTCCCCAACGTCTACAGCCCCGACTTCGACACATTCGGTGCGTATATTTGCGGCGATGTCTGGGCCGGTTCAGTATGGAATATCTATCTTGCGCTCGGCGGAGAGTCGGCCAAGGCCGTGATCCGCAAGAAGGCCGCGGACTTGGTCCTCCGGCTCCATCTCGACGCCAACAGCGCGTTCGGGACCGTGTCGCGGACAAGCCCGAGGGAGAACCACTCGGGCATGGCCTTCGCCATGCTCATCGCAAGCGAGACATTGACCGACTTCCCGGACGTGCCCGGCGGCGTCTGCCACAAGGTGATCGAGTCCGTCTTCGTGGAAAAAGAGCTCTTCAAGATGGCTGCCGTCGACTTGTTCCTCCGCGATGGTCGCCCGGGGACATACGAGTTCATGGAAGCCGACGCCCTGCGGAGATCACCCGACCTCGTGGTCCGAAGGCGGGCCACGGATCGTCCAGAGGGCGACGATCAAGCTCCGGTCGCCAACAGGCCGAACTTCTTGTGGGTGCGGGTCCGGACAAACATCCAAACGAAGAAGATCGCAGTCGCAGTGAGCGCCTTCCTGGACGCCGGGTCGATACTTACGCTTCCCGGCGCCACGAGCCTCGGACGGCAAACCAAGCTCTGGAGCCAGGACGATCCGTGGGTCGGACCCTTCGAGTTCCGTCCCGACGCCCCCGGGCCGATCACCCTGCTGGCCGCGGTCGACGCCGAAGAGGATCCCTCGATCCTCCTCACCAAGAAACCTGGCCAGATTTCGAGCCGCTGGCTGGTGCTGCTCGACAACAACATCGCGCAGCGGGTCGTGACGGCCGTGCCTTCATAGATCTCTCCCGCCGGCAGTAGGCCGGCATCGCCGTCACGGCCATTCCGGCGATCGGGCGGGAATTCGGCGCCTCGGGTCCGTCTGATGTCTATATAGACCCTCTGACGAGGGAAGGAGGACAGGATGTCAGGCTCATCTCAGCTCGAGGTCAATTGGACCGACCCCACGATGTGGGTGGGGGCGGCGTTCGTCCTCGTACACGCGCTCTTGCTGTTCAACACGCCGCCGACGTGCCGGTCGGAGACGACCTTTCGGCGCTTCTGGATGGCGCGCTGCCTCTACGGCGTCGCCGTGGTCCTGGGATGGGGCGCCCTCACGTTCCTGTCGCCCGCGGTCACGAAACTTGTGGTGGAGTGGCCGGACAGCCTGAATGGCATCGCCTGGCCCTTCGCGACGGCGCTGGTCGCGACGTCGCTGGTCCAGGTGCCCGGCATCGCGTCACTCGATGCCAGGATCCGCGCCGCTTTCCATCAGTTCGCGCGGGTGACCGAGGAGGCGAACGCGCTGGTCGAGCACTTGCGGCGCACGCCGCTCGTGGTCGGCGACGGCCTGGCGGCTCGGGTGCGGGTGGCCTTCGAGGACGCGCACCTCAACCGAGCCGACGCCGTCTTTGGCGAAGGTGTCGACGCCAGAACGCTTTGGACACGGGTCACGGCGCTCAAGCTTGTCGTCTCAGAGTGGCAGGACGGCGGCCCCTTTCAGCGGTTCTACGCGTCGAACCGCGCCAAGATCGGCGAGGTGATGGCACGCTACGCCAGTCTGGAGGTCGCCGCTCGACGAACCTTCGTCCACCTCGGCTGGCTCCGGAGGGAGGGTTCCGACATGACGAAGGCGAGGCTCATGGCCAAGCTCAGGGCCGACATCACCACGCTC
Source organism: Thermoanaerobaculia bacterium (assembly GCA_036397835.1). Classification (GTDB taxonomy): domain Bacteria; phylum Acidobacteriota; class Thermoanaerobaculia; order Multivoradales; family J023; genus DASWIG01. The sequence continues at coordinate 2,729 of DASWIG010000486.1, read as the reverse complement.
TCTCGCACCCGGAACGCGCAGAAGACCGCCGAGGTGGAGGACCGCATCGACCGGCGGATCAAGCTCTTGGGCGCCCTGGACAGCAGTGACCCGGCGCGCACGCTTGGCCAGCAAGCGGCCGACGTAGACGCGGGGTTCGCCGAAGAGATCGCAAAGTTGGAACGATCTCTGCTCGGGCTTGTCGCGCGGGCTACTCTCGCGATCGGCCGGACGCCCCGGGTGCGTAGACGGCTCTTGCGGGAGCTCGGTTTCTTGGAAGACGTTCAGGCTCCGGTCTCGCTCCACGATCGTCTGACCGGGCTCTGCCTCCTCTTCCTCTTCTGGTATCCCTGCCTGTTGATCGTGAGAGACGAAGGCTCGACGGAACGTCTTCCTCTCGGGTTGACGATTGCCTGCGTCTACGCCGCGGCGATCTTACTCGCCATCTATCCGAAGCGGTGGGCGTTCTTTCAGAAGCAGACGGTCCGGCCGATCCGCGCATACCTGGTGTCGGCGCTCTTGGCGGCGACGGCATGGGTGGTCGCATTCGCGAGCCTGTGGAGCACCGTCAGCGCCAACGGCGACGAGGCCATCGAAAACCTGACGGATCGGTGGCCCTGGCTGATCATGGCGGCGACGACGGCGTTCGTCACGTCGTGGTCGGCGGACAACGCACCCCGGCCGCGGCTTCGCTGGCTGGAGGCGGCGGGGCAGGCCGCGGTGACGGCGGTCGCGGCGGTGGTCGTGATCGCGCTGCTTCCCGAGAGCGTGCCCTGGCCGCCCGACGTGCGCACCTCTACGATCCTGGTGAATTCGACGCTGACGGGTGCCCTCATCGGGTTCTTCGTTCCTACCTGGTACCGTGCCTACCAGCAGGAGCGGGAATCGATCCTGCGGGAGCCAACGCAGGTCGGCAGCGGCGTGGTGAAGAGACTCACGAAAATGGTCCCGGCCGTCCAGACTTAGATCTCAAACCTCCAGATCCACGTCATCGACGTCCGCCGACGCCCCCCGCGCCGCCCGCTCGACGACGGTGAGCTCCCCCGCATCGACGGTCAACGCGTAGTGACGCCGCGGGTCGAAGTCCTCGTGGAGGTCCAGCGGGTCCAGGACCTCCGCGACCAGCTTCTTCAGGAACACCCGCGGCGCCACGCCGATCCGCCCGCCCAGCTCTCCCGCCACCGCCCGCGCCAACTCGGCGACGTACGCGTCGTCGGCACGCGTCAGGATGCGCTCGCGGGTGGGCCGGCCCTCGGCGTACAGGTCGCGGATCCGGCGGCCGACCTGCTCCAGACGCTCCAGGTCGAACGCGCGCAGACGCACCTGCACCGCGCGCGGGTTGTCGAAGCGCGCGTCGCTCGGGAACGCCGTCGCCAACCGCTGCGCCAGCGGCGCCAACCGCTGGACCCCCTGCGGGCCGTCGTAGAACGCCGGCGTGCCCGTGATCGCCAGGTAGAGGCCCGGGAAACGGCCCGCGTCCACCTCGTCGATCCATTGACGCAGGGCGTTCAGGCCGCGCTCGCGCACGTCGCCGCGCACGCGCTGCAACGTCTCCACCTCGTCGAGCACCAGCACCAGGCCAGGCAGGCCCGAGTCGCGCAGGATCACCAGCAACCCCTGGAGGAACGCCAAGGCGCCGTAATGGTCGATCTCGCCCTTCAGCCCCGCCGGACGCTTGATCGACGACCCCACCGTCGGCTCGCCCGACATCCACGCCAGCAGCCCGTCGGCCTGCTCGCGGTCGCCCGACGCCACCGCCCGCCGGTACGCCCGCAACGCCATCGCCAACGCCGGCGCCGTGCGCGTGACCGCCGCCAGCCGGCGCTCCAGCAGCTCGTCCGTACGCGACGCCAGGGCCGCCGCGTCGTCCTCGGCGACCTCGCCTTCGGCCAGCACGTCCTCCTCCAGCGTGTAGAACCAGCCCTCCAGTACCGAGCGCAGCGCGCCGGCGTCGAGGTCCGGCGTCGACAGGCGCTCGATCAGACGGCGGTACACCGTCTCGTAGCGGTGCAGCGGCGTCTCCGTCTCCGAGATCTGCACCTCGGCGGCGGCGAAGCCGCGGCGACGGGCCGTCTCCTGCAGCCAACGCGAGAAGAACGTCTTGCCCGCGCCGTAGTCGCCCCGCACCGCCTTGAACGCCGCGCCGCCGCCCGCCACCGCGTCGAGCTCCTCGACGACCGCCGCGCCGAGACTCTCGAGGCCGACGGCGAAGGCGTCGAGGCTCTGGCGCGGCACCGTGCCGCGACGCAACGCGTCGACGATCCGGCGACGGCGCTCCGGGCTGACGGAGGACGGAGGGACGGAAAAGGACGACGCAGGGACGGACGACGGAGGGACGGACGACGACGTCACCGGCGCGGCTCTCCGAGGCCGAACTGCTTCTCGAGCAGCGGACGGTCCAGGCGAACGGTCTCGGCCGCTTCGTCGACGGTGAGCACGCCGAAGCCGTCGACGTTGAGCAGCCGGCTGGCCTGGGTCAGCAGCCCGCGCAGGCGCGGGGCGCCGAGGCGGTGGGCCAGGGCCGCCATGGTGGCGACGCCGCCGCCGGCGGCCAGCGTCTCGAGCAGACGGCGCACCTGCGCGTCGGGCGGCGGCCGGCGGCCGGCCAGGCCCTTCTGCTGCGCCCAGACCTCGGAGGCGAGCAGACGGTCGAGCCAGACGGACGGCGGAACCCTCACCCCCAACCCCCCCTCCCAGTGGGAGAGGGGGCCTCTCGATCCCGACGTCCTACTCCCCTCTCCCCCTGGGAG
>DASWIG010000485.1:0-6497 GCA_036397835.1 Thermoanaerobaculia bacterium | reverse complement strand
CGGCTCTTGCCGCCGACTCTCCCCCCATACCAGCGCGCGAGCGAATGGGCGTGCGTCCGCGCACGCGCGAGGCGAAGCGAGCCGTCAGGTACCCCCCTTTGACAAAGGGGGGCAGGGGGGATTCCCGCGGCGAAGCCGCGGAGCACTTCCGGGAAGGGAGCCGGGCGCTCAGCGCCGCCGCGCCCGCCGCCTCCAGGAAGCTGGCGATCGACGCCGGCGAACGCGCCAGATCGTCGAAAGGGAACGGAACGAGGACGACCTTATAACGAGTCAATCGAAGGGCTCCCCGTCGTCCAGCGAGTAGATGTCTTCTTCAGGGTCAGCGAGGGACGCGAAAGCCGGGTTCCGGGCCGCGGCGCGGAGCCATTCCCTTTCGTCCGACTCGTTGTCGGTCTCGTACAGGACGATGACGCGCACGCGTCGGGGACCCGACAAGGGGAGGGACTCGTCCAGCCGGAGCTGTCGTAGCTCGTCGACGGTCCCCGTCGTTTCGATGGCTGCAATGGCGCTGTTCACGGCATGGGCTCCTCTCGCCGGAAATTGTACATCAAGCACGCGGGTTCGCTATCGTGGCCGACCCGAAGCGAGGAGTCGATGCGGCGCTTGCCCCCCGGCTCGGGAAATTCCGGAACAGGGGCAGGCGCTGCAAAAAACGCGGCCACTGTCTGAAAACAAGGGACTTAGCCCTGAACGCCTGTTCCTATTCGACGAACCCGTCCACTGAGTCCTGGGCAGGTCTTCGTAGGGGTAGGCCCCCGTGCCTACCCTGGGCCGCGACAGCGGCCCTTCCGGGCCGACGGCGGAGGGGACGCTGACGCGTCCCCGGGCAAGCACAGGGGCTTGCCCCTACGTCGGAACCCCGTGGACGTGTTCGGCGAATAGTTACGAACGCCTCTTACTCCCCTCTCCCCCTGGGAGAGGGGCTGGGGGTGAGGGTTGCTGGCGACGACACCGGCGAGCCCACCAGGCCGTCGGCGAGGTTCAGCGCCTCCATGAGCTCCGGATCGTCGACCTTGCGCGATGTCTGGCACACGGCTATCCTCGGGGAGGCAGGGGCGACCGACGCCCGCCAAGCTCCCTTCTCAGGAGGCGCCGCCATGTTGACGGTCGAGACTCTTGCAGACATCTCCGAAGACGGAACACTGACGGCCAGGACGCCCGCCTACCGGATCCACGGTAAGCGGCGCGTCGTGATCGTCATTGACGACGCTCGACAGGACACTGACGACGTCAAGGCGCGGCGCCTGCCGGATCTCTCCGAGTTCCGCGCCCGCCTTCAGTGCCAGCCCTATCCTGGGAATTCGGTCGTCGACTTCCGGAACGAAGAGCGTTGATCACCTACTTCGACACCTCGGTCCTCGTGGCCTACTACACCGTCGAAGACCGTTCCGAGGAGGCCAACTCGATCGTGGCTGCGGCGGAGTTGCCGGTGATCAGCGACCTCGGTATTGCCGAGCTCAACATCACCATCGCACGCAAGCAGCGTGAAGGCTACCTCACTGCCTCCGCGGCATCGGCGGTCTACGCTCTCTTCGACCAACATCTGAGGGACGTTTTCGTCCGCGTCGCTATCGAAGGCAAGCATGCCGAGGCAACGCGCGGTTTGCCGGATCGCCTGGGCGTGCCGCTTCGGACGCTCGACGCACTACATCTCGTCATCACCCTCGACGTGGAGGGCGCCCTCGCGACGTTCGACGAGCGTCTGCGGCAGGCAGCGAGCGCCAGCGGCCTGAACGTCCTCCCTCGCCCTCACGGCGAAGAGTGACTCAGCCAGCCCAACCCGAAGCGCCAGCGAGGAGTCCCCTTCCCCCCTTTGACAAAGGGGGGACCGAGGGGGGATTCCCGGACGGCTGACGCCGTCCGGGCCGGGGCTGAGGGTTCCGTCAGCTCCGCCGCACCAGGATCCTGCCGGCCAGCTCCAGCGCCGCCGCGCCCGCCGCCTCCAGGAAGCTGGCGATCGACGCCGGCGAGCGCGCCAGGCCGTCGGCCAGGTTCAGCGCCTCCGTCAGCTCCGGATTGCCGTGGCGCAGCCGGCCCACGGCGCGGCCGTCACGGTAGAGCACCGGACCGCCGGCGTCCTCCGGGTCGACGGAGAAGCTGCGCGCGCGGTCCACCAGCGGCAGGAAGGCCGCGGCGAGCAGGGCCGTGTCGCGGTCGGTCAAGGTGCCGAAGGGCTCGTCGCCGTCCTCAGGATTCTCCCAAAGACGAAACAGGCCGTAGCGCTCGTCGCCCAGCGGGACGACGCGCCAAAAGCCGCCGGTCACCGCCTCGCCGGCGGTCACGGGATCGTCGTGTTGGTCGAGCTGGCGGAGGTAGGCGGGGTGGAAAGCGTTGACGGGGATAGAATCGTCGTGATCGGGCATGGGATTACTGCTCCTTTGCCTGGTCGGGCTCGGGCGAGGGACAAGCTCGCTCGGGCCGTCTTGTTGATGGGCGGACGCTCTGTTACCGCCAAAGAATAGCGGAGAAACCGGCGAAAGTCAAGCGAAAGGACCGACTTTCTCTCGATCCGTTCGGGGACGAATCGTGGCCAGGACATTCGACCCATCTCCGACCTGAAGGCCCGCGGGAGCGAGATCGTGGCGCAGGCGGCTCAGACAGGCCGTCCCGTCGTGCTGACACGGCACGGCCGCGGGGTCGCCGTTGTGCTGGCGGTCGACGACTACGAGCGCCTCCACCAGGCGGCTGAGAGGGGCGCCCTCGCAGCCGCTCTCCGCGAAGGAGAGCGGGACGTCGAAGCTGGTCGCACGCTCACCCACGACGAGATGCGAGCCAAGTGGCTCAAGAACGGTCACGAGGCCGAGTAGTGGAGATCGTCTGGTCTCGATCACAAGATCTTTTACTACATCGACGAGAATCGGCTGATCATCGTCCGCCTGTGGGATACGCGGCAGGATCCGACGAAATTCTTTCTCCCGAAGGCGCACTGAACCGGAACGCAGGGTCCGATCCCCTCGCGCGACGGTTCCTGTAGAGTCACTTACTAGGGCAAATACGGAGGATGCGATGCGTAAGGAGAAGCAGTACAACGACAAGAACGAGTGGATCGGCAACAGGTACATTGAGGAGGGAAAGGAAGGAACACTCTCGTGACCGACGTTGAGCGTCCGAAGGATGGCGGACGCATCAAGTCGGTCACACGGAACTACCCAGACGGAACTTCCAAACGCGAGCGCTGACCCGCCTAAGACCAGGCAATCTGAGTGGGGAACGTGAACCGTCGGCACGCGTCCTCTCGACGCCGCGAGCGGCGTCTAGCTCGGTCCCGTTGCGGGCTCTGCGCCTCCCTTCCGGCGGCCCGTCCACCGACGGCGGACGGCGATCGACCGGGATCGTCAGGCGGAGCCTGACCTACGTCCGGAGGGCGACGAGGAAGCGTCATGGACGCGAGTCTCGCTCGTCCGTCGCGTTCCGTCCCCTGTTGGGGACGATCAGGTGGCCGCCAAGCCGCCCGGGACCGTCCTGAGGACGATTTGTCGACGTAAATCGCGTCCGGGACGCTCCTTTGCGAGATTTGCGTGCGAAAATCGCATAAGGAAGCCTCCCGGGCTCGATTTGTCGACAGCCAAAGGCTTACGGTAGTGACGAATTCCCGATTCTCGCGCGAAAGTCCCGTTTGGGTCGCTCCTTGACGTGACTTGTCGTCGTCAAATCGCGTTCTTGTGGCTCAATCGCATCACGGCTCGTACCCGACGGCTCGTGAATGGCTTGGACGTCAGTCGAGGTCGGCGAAGACGGGGGCGTGGTCGGAGGCGGTGAGGCCGTCTTTCTTCTTGCGGTACTCGCGGTCGATCTCGACGTGGCGCACGCGGGCGGCGACCGGCTCGGTGGCGAGGAGGAAGTCGATGCGCAGGCCGTGGTTGCGGTGGAAGTCGCCGCCGCGGTAGTCCCACCAGGAGAAGGCCTGGACGTCGGGATGGAGGCGGCGGTAGACGTCGATGACGCCCTGGTCGAGGAGACGCCGGAAGCGCGCGCGCTCGGCGTCGGTGTGGAAGATGGAGCCGGCGAAGGCGGTCTCGTTCCAACTGTCGAGCGCCGCAGGGCAGAGGTTGAAGTCGCCGCAGACGACGGCCGGCTCCTGCGGGCTCGTGCCCGCGAGGTGGTCGCCGAGGGCGTCGAGCCAGGCGAGCTTGCGGGGGAAGTCCTCGTGGTCCACGTGCTTGCCGTTGGGGCAGTAGATCGTGGTGAAGTCGAGGCCGGCGACGCGGGCGGTCACCAGCCGCGCCCCGATCTCGTCCTGCCCCGGCAGGCCTTTCTGCACGACCTCGGCGTCGCCGCGGCAGAGGACGGCGACGCCGTTCCACGCCCGCTGCGCGTGGACGACGGCGCGGTAGCCGTCGGCCGCGAGCTCCTCGTGGGGGAAGAGCTCCTCGTCGAGCTTGAGCTCCTGGAGGCCCACGACGTCGGGCTCTCGGGCGCGCAGCCAATGGCGCACGAAGTCGAGCCGCGCGCGCAGCCCGTTGACGTTCCAGGTGGCGATTCGCATGGCGGGAGCTTAGCAGGGAACCCTCACCCTCGTGCTGGTCGAGGGCTACGCGACGAGCCCTTGAAGCTCAGAGCTCTTCAGTCCACCGCAGGTCCGGCCCCAGACGCCCCGAGTCCATCCGCTCGCGGATCGTCGCCAGACGCTTGAAGCTCGGGCCGTCGAAGCGCTCGACGCTCATGTCCCAGGCGCGGTAGGCGTCGTAAAGCTCGCGGGCGCCGCGGCGGGCGTCCCACTCGGGCCGGAAGCCCGGCAGGCGCTCCTCGGCCTTCTTGCAGCTCACCCGGTAGCAGCGCTTGTCGGGGCCGGCGCCCTCGGCGTACTCGATCGCGCAGCCGGGCACCGTCTCGGCGACGATCGCGGCGAGCTCGCGGATGCGGTAGTTCTCGCTCGTGCGGCCGACGTTGAAGGCCTCGCCGTGTACCGCCTCGCGCGGCGCCGTCAGCGCCGCCTCGAAGGCGCGGCAGATGTCCTCCACGTGGACCAGCGGACGCCACGGCGTGCCGTCGCTCTTCATCACGATGCGGCGCGCGGTGTGCGCCCAGCCCACCAGGTCGTTCAAGACCAGGTCGGTGCGCAGCCGCGGCGAGTAGCCGTAGGCGGTGGCGTTTCTCAGGTAGGTGGGGCTGAAGTCGTCGTCCGCGAGCGCGGCGAGGCCCTGCTCCACCCGCACCTTCGAGACGCCGTAGGGCGTCACCGGGTTGAAGGCGGCGCTCTCGTCGAGGAAGTCGTCGCCGGCGGCGCCGTAGGTGCTGCACGAGGACGAGAAGAGGAAGCGCCGCACCCCGGCCTCCTTGGCCAGCCGCGCCAGGCGCAGCGACGCCGCCTCGTTGATGGCGAAGGTCAGGTCGCCGTCGAGGTTGCCGAGCGGGTCGTTCGACAGCGCCCCGAGGTGGACCACGGCGTCGAAGCCGGCGAGGTGGCGCGCCTCGACGTCGCGCAGGTCGCCGCGGATCGTCGCCACGCCGCGCACCGCCGAGTCGTCGCCGAAGGGGCAGTCGGCGAAGAACCCGGTGTCGAAGCCCACGACCTCGTGGCCCTGGGCGAGGAGCCGCGGCACCAGCACCGCGCCGATGTAGCCTTCATGTCCGGTCACCAAGACTCGCATGCGTCGTCGTCCTCCGATCCGCGAGGCGGCTCAGTGTAGCAGGGGTGTGACGGTGACGGAGCACGGTGTAGACTCGCGGACCGGGACGAACGGATGGAGCAGCGAGCATGAAAGCCATGAGAACCAGAACCGTGATCCTCCTGTCGACGTTTCTCCTGGCCGCCTCCGGGGCGCCGGCGCAGGAGCCGGCCGGCGAAACCGCGCCGCCCGCCGTGACCGGCCCGGTGCTCACCCACGACGACGTCAGGCAGTTCATGGCGGCGTACGACAGCTCCTTCGCGTCCCGGCGACCCGAAGCCGTGATGCGGTTCTTCGCCGACCGGCTCGCGGTCGCGGTCCGGGGCAAGCCCTCCTCCGGCGGCGAGGTCACTCGCTTCGACCGCGCTGCCTTCGAGCAGGTCTGGCGACAGATCCTGCCGCAGGTCGACGAGCTCGAGCAGCAGCGCAGCCGCGAAATCATCCGGGTCTTGCCGGGGGGCCAGCGTGCCCAGCATCGTTCGCTTCTGTCGCAGTCGATGCGCAACGGCGCGAAGGTGATCTCAGGCCGGTCGGAAGAGCTCGTCACCATCGAGCTCGTCGACGGCACGCCCAAGATCGTCACCATCCAGGCCGTCGAGCTGGAAGACCGGTAAGCCCGTGCCGGGCTTCGACGCTTACGCGCGCATCTACGACGTGGTGCGCCGCATCCCCGCCGGGCGGGTGGCCACCTACGGCCAGGTCGCGGCGTTGGCGGGCCTTTCGGGGCACGCGCGCCAGGTCGGCTACGCCCTCCACGCCCTCGCCGGCGACGACGTGCCCTGGCAGCGGGTATTGAACGCCCGCGGCGAGGTCAGCCGCCGCTCCGACCCCGGTCCCGAGCCCCTCCAACGCCTGATGCTCGAGGACGAAGGCGTCCTCTTCGACGCC
>DASWIG010000484.1:0-10466 GCA_036397835.1 Thermoanaerobaculia bacterium | reverse complement strand
AAGATCTCGGGCTCGCGGTCTTCGGGATCCGGTCTCGTAGGGCAGGCTTCGCCTGCCGATTCTGGTTTTCGGGATCCGAAACGGCCGGAAAAGAACCTCGGGACGACCTGGTCCGCGATCGACGCCATGCCGCCGGCGCGGACGGCCGCGATGCGCGCGTCCCACAGCTCGGGGCCGCCGAGCTTGGCGGCGGTGTTGCAGAACGCCGCGGAGCGCAGCCGGTCCGGACGGTGGACCGCGAGCCACAAGGCGATCATGCCGCCGATCGAGAGACCCACCAGGTGGAAGCGGTCGACGCCGAGCCGATCGGCGAGCGCCACCACGTCGAGGGCCAGCCCTTCGACGTCGTAGGGGCCGGGGGGCGCGTCGGACCGGCCATGGCCGCGCATGTCCGGCAGGACGATCCGGTAGCGGTCCGCGAGCTCGGCCGCCTGGACGTCCCAGCTCGCGGCGTCGAGGCCCAGGGAGTGGCAGAAGATCACCGCCGGACCCTCGGGGCTCCCGGTGCACCGGTAGGCGATGCGGTAGTCGTCACGCTCGAGAAAGCTCATCGCACGGCCTCTCGGAAGGGGTCGAGGACCCGGTCCACGAAACGGCCGGCGAGCCCCGCGTCCGATCCCAGGTCGCCGAGGTTGGCGCTCATCCGCTCGGCGTGGACCTCGAGCGTCGAGAGCGCACGCCCCAGGGCCTCGACTGCCGCCAGCGTCCCGTGGAAGAGCGTCGGCACGGCGACCCACTCCGTGTGCCAGGCGCCCGCCGCCCGCTCGTGCTCGTAGGGGACGGCGGCGAGCAGGATCGCGGCCTGACCGCCGGCGAAGCGCGCCGCCGCGGTCGCCCGGATGGCGTCGATCGGATTCCGCTTGCCCTCGAGCGACGAGGAGCCGCCGGCGCGCATCGATACCTCACCGACCTCCGCCTGCGCCAGCAGGATGAGGTCGCCGGCGACTTTCACGACCGTCCGCGACGCCAGGGCGAGGACGGCCGCGGTCTCCGCGATCCGGTCCCGCGCCGTGTGCCAGGGCATCGCCGGGACCGGGAGGTCGAGGATGCGGCCCATCTCCTCCGCCACCGCGAGCCCCCGTTCGCCGAACCCCGCCAGGGTGCCCACCGGTCCGCCGAGCTGCAGCGCCAGGCGCTCGGGAAGACGCCGCGTCCGCTCGAGGTCGCGCGTGAGCCCGTCGAGCCAGCCCGCGGCCTTGAGGCCGAAGGTGATCGGCGCCGCGGGCTGCATGAGCGTGCGGCCCGCCATCACCGTGTCGCGGTGACGCTCGGCGAGCGCCGCCAGTATGCGGCCCGCGTCGACCAGGTGCCGTTCGAGCGCGCCGAGGCCCTCCCGGATCTGGAGGACGAGGCCCGTGTCGACGACGTCCTGGGTCGTGGCCCCGAGGTGGACGTAGGGCGCGGCGTCCTCGCCCACCAGCTCGCGCAACCGCGCGACCAGGGGGACGACGGGGGAGCCGGCCTCCCAGCCCGCCGCGAAGAGGGACGACGCCGACTCTTCCGTCGTCCAGCTCTCGCAGCTCGCCCGGATCGCCTCGGCCGCGGCCGTCGGCATCACGCCCGCGGCGGCCGACGCCCGCGCCAGCGCCGACTCGACCTCGAGCATCCTCGCGAGTCGGTTGTCGAAGCCGAAGATCCGGCGGCTCTCGGACGTCGTAAAGCCGGGGTCGAGGCTCACGACGCCGTCCTTCCGTGGGCCTCGCGGGTGCGGCGGTAGAGGTCGCGCAGGACCTCGAGCTCCTCGACGGTCGGCGGCGGCGTCGCGGCGACGTCGCCGGCGAAGCGCACGTCCCAGCCGGTGCGTTGCCGGATCGTCTCGGGGAGGGCCTCGGGGTGGATCGACGTCACGATCAGCTCGTGGGTGCCGTCCTCGGGCTTCAGGATGCACAGGTCGGTGATCACCTGGGTCGGCCCGCGGGTGGCGATCCCGAACCGCGAACGCTCGACGCCGGTGGGCCCGAAACCCAAGGAGGTCACGAAGTCCACCTTCTCGACCAGGGCGCGGCGGTCGTGGCGAACGGTCACGTACACCTCGCCGCAGAGGGTGGCGATCTCCGGCGCGCCGCCGCCGCCCGGCAACCGGACCTTCGGCGCCGCGTAGTCGCCGATGACCGTCGTGTTGACGTTGCCGTAGCGGTCGAGCTGCGCGGCGCCGAGGAAGCCGATCGAGATGCGCCCGCCCTGGAGCCAGTAGCTGAACATCTCCGGCACCGAGACGGTGGCCACCGCCGTCGCGCACAGCTCGCCGTCGCCGATCGACAGCGGCAGCACCTCGGGACGGGCACCGATCGTCCCCGACTCGTAGATCAGGGTGAGGTCGGGCGCGTGGGTGAGGCGGGCGAGGTTGCAGGCCGCCGAGGGCGCGCCGATGCCCACGAAGCAGACGTCGCCGCCGGCCAGCGAGCGCGCGGCGCTGACGATCATCATCTCGTCGGCGGTGTAGCCGGACGCCATCAGGCGGCCCCCTGAGAAAGGACGTGCTCATCCATCCAGGCGAGGAACGTCTCGCGGTCGCGCGAGATCGCGTCCCAGTCCTGGTAGAAGGCGTTGTCGCGGTCATAGTACCCATACGTGTACGACGGCCACGCGCCGCGCTCGGCCACGGCGACGACGTCAATCGTCCATCCCGGAAGGACGACGCTGTTGGGGCTCGGTGCGCGCAGGTCGTCGACGACCTCCTCGACCGTCACCAACGCCACCTTCGACGCCAGCACCACCTCCTTCTGGACGCCCACGATCCCCTCGACCAGCACGTTGCCCCGGCGGTCGGCGCGCTGGGCGTGGACGATGCCGACGTCGGGGCGGTGGGCCGGCACGGCCGCCAGCGTCTCGCCGGTGAAGGGGCAAGCGAGCGTCCTGACGTTCGGGTTCACGGCCGCGAGGTCGGAGCCGAGGTAGCCCCGGAAGACGGCGCAGGGCATTCCCGCCGCCCCCGCGGCCCAGGCCGCGGCCATGGCCGCGTGGCTGTGCTCCTCGATCTCGAGCGGACGGGGCCAGCCGTTCTCGACGGCGTCGCGGAAGCGGTGGAGCGAGCCGACGCCGGGATTGCCGCCCCAGGAGAACACCAGCTTTCTCGCGCACCCCATCCCGATCAGTTGGTCGTAGACGAGGTCAGGCGTCATGCGAATGAGCGTGAGCTCTTTCCGCCGCTGGCGGATGATCTCGTGGGCCGCGGCGAAGGGGATAAGGTGGGTGAACCCTTCGACGGCGACGGTCTGGCCGTCGCGGACGGTCGACGCGACGGCTTCGCGCAGCGAGAGGAATTCCGGAGCCATCGTCAGAGGTCGAAGAAGACGGTTTCGCCGTCGCCCTGGAGCCTGACGTCGAACCGGTAGGTCGGTGTTTCGCCGTTGGGGACGACCTCCGCGATCAAGGTGGAGCGGCGCTCCGCCGGGACGCGGCGAAGGACGAAGTCGTCCGCGTTGGCCTCGGGCTCGTCGCCGAAGTACATCCGCGTGTGCATGTGCAGGAGCACTCCGCGGGCGGTGACGATCAGGCTCAGGTGAGGGGCCTGCAAGCCTCCGGCCGGGTCCGGGACCCTGCCGGGCTTGACGGTCGTGAAGGCGTACTCCCCGGTCTTGAAATCGCTGTGGACCCGCCCGTGGCCGGTGAAGGCGTCGTGGAGCGGCAGCTCGGCGCGCGTGTCGCCGGGGTGGCGGTAGCGGCCCGCGGCGTTGGCCTGCCAGATCTCGATCAGGGCGTCCTCCACGGGATTGCCGTCGCCGTCGAGCACGCGTCCCTCGACGCGGACCTTCCGGCCGGGGACGTCGGCGCCGGCGAGGACGTCGACCGGCTTCAGCTTCATCGAGAAGTAGGGGCCGACCGTCTGCGACGGCGTCAGCGGCAGCTTCGGCATCTATCCCCCCGGCAGCACGACGTCGAAAACGTAGCCCAGGGCCCAGCGCTCGGTCGTGAGGCCGTGGTCGTACCTCGAGATCATGCGGTGGCGCGAGTGTACGGGCGCCGAGTTGAAGATCGGGTCGAGCTCGAGCAGCGGATCGCCGGGGAAGTACATCTGCGTCACCAGGCGCGTCGCCAGCGTCGGTCCGAGCAGGGAGAAGTGGATGTGGGCGGGCCGCCAGGCGTTGGGGTGGTTGCCCCAGGGGTACGGACCGGGCCGGATGGTGAGGAAGCGGTAGGACCCGTCCTCCCCGGTCACGCACTGGCCGACGCCGAGGAAGTTCGGGTCGAGCGGCGCCGGGAACTCGACCTCGCGCCAGTGGACGTAGCGTCCGGCGGCGTTGGCCTGCCAGATCTCGACCAGGGTGCCGGCGACCGGGTCGCCGCGCTCGTCGAGCACGCGGCCGGTGACGATGGTGCGCGACCCGAGGGCCTCGCCGCCGGTCCCGGCGTTGGTGGTGAGGTCGGCGTCGTCCTCGTTGATCTCGGCCCACGCCGGCCCGGGGCCGGTGGCCTCGGAGAGGGTGCGGACGATCGCGACGAGATCCTTCTTCGGCGACCGCTTGATCGTCGAGCGGTAGTCGCCGTAGAGAAAGGGGGGGTGGTCGCCGACCTTGGCCGCGTCAGCCATCGCCGTCCTCGCCAAAGACCCGCTTCGCTCGCTTGAAAGCCGAGTTGGCCGCCGGGACTCCGGCGTAGACTGCGACGTGGAAGAGCGCCTCGGCCACGTCCTCGGCGCTCGTGCCTGTGTTCTTCGCCGCCTCGAGGTGCAGCTCGAGCTCTTCGTGGCCGAGCGCGGCGAGGATCGCGATCGTCAGCAGGCTCTTGGTGCGCCGGTCGAGCCGCGGGCGCGCCCACACGCCGCCCCAGGCGGTCTCGGTGATCCAGCGCTGGAAGTCGCGGTCGAAGTCGGTCGCGGCGGCCGTCGCGCGGTCGACGTGGGCGTCGCCGAGCACCTCGCGCCGCACCTTGAGGCCGGTCTCGTAGGGCTGGTCGCTCATGGCTCGTTGGCGGACTGACGTCACCTTAGACGAAAGGCCCGAGGATGTCCATCGTGTAGGATGAAGGCCGATTCCGGGTCAGGGGGGATTGGCGGCCAAAAGCGCGCGATTTCGTCCCCAGGAACAGGATTGGCGGCCAAGAGAGCCCGAAAACTTCCCCGGAGCCGGCTTTGGCCGCCAAGAGAGCCCGAAAACTTCCCCGGAGCCGGCTTTGGCCGCCAAGAGGGCCCGAAGACTTCCCCGGAGCCGGCTTTGGCCGCCAAGAGGGCCCGAAAACTTCCCCGGAGCCAGCTTTGGCCGCCAAGAGAGCCCGAAGATTTCCCCGGAGCCAGCTTTGGCCGCCAAGAAGACTCGAAGAATCGCCCCGAACCGGCTTTGGCGGCCAAGCGGTGCCCGGGGAGCCGACGAGGGCGACGCGATGCACGTAGTCGTCGATGACCCAGCCGAGGCGAAGCGACGGTGCGGTCAGCCGAGGCGATGGTGCGGCTGGCACGAAGCAGGCCACCGCCCGCGAACGTGGTAACCTTCGTGACGACCGAGGAGCCAATCGGTCCTCGTAAGGAGAACGCCAGCATGGTCTACCAAGGAACGGTCAAGAACGGAACCGTGGTTCTGGAGCCGGGAGCAGAGATTCCTGAGGGCACCAAAGTCCGGGTCGAGATGCCCGGCCTCGGCATCGGCGAAGAGAGCTTTCAGAGCGTGCTTCGGGAGCCCACCTTCGACGATGCGATCGAGAAGCTCTACCTTCTGTACAAAGTCAACCGAGGTATCCGCCAGGCGGACGCGGGATTGACCGTCTCGCACGAAGAAGCTCGGGAGCGGCTCAAGAAGTGGCTCGAATAGAGTGGACGCCTCAGGCGATCGAGGACGTGGACGCCATCTGTGAGTTCATCGGTCGGGATGCTCCCCAGACAGCAAAGAAATTCGGCCAGCGGATATTCGCGGCGGTTGAGCCATTACGGCGGTTCCCGCTCTCAGGTGAGATCGTTCCGGAGTTTCGGCGAGAAGACCTCCGGGAGATTCACCTGAAGCGCTATCGAATCATCTACCGAGTGCTGGATGAGGAAACATTGGAGATCCTCACCGTATACCACGGTTCAAGATTGCTCGATACCGAAGTTCTTGACCTCGACGCTATCCAGGAAATCCAGGAATGACCCTACTTTGCTTGCCCCTAGCTAGCTACGCGCTTAACAGCCACGAAAGCCGCGCTCGTCGAGCACGCGGCCGGTCACGATCGTCCGCGACCCGAGGGCCTCGCCGCCAGCCCCCGCGTTGGTGGTCAGGTCGGCGTCGTCCTCGTTGATCTCCGCCCAGGCCGGCCCGGGGCCGGTGGCCTCGGAGAGGGTGCGCACGATCGCGACGAGGTCCTTGTTAGGCGACCGCTTGATCGTCGAGCGGTAGTTGCTGTAGAGGAAGGGGGGCCGGTCGCTGACCTTCGCCGCGTCAGCCATCGCCGCCCTCGCCGAAGACCCGCTTCGCGCGCTTGAACGCGGAGTTGGCCGCCGGGACGCCGGCGTAGACCGCGACGTGGAAAAGCGCCTCGGCCACGTCCTCGGGGCTGGTGCCGGTGTTCTTCGCCGCCTCGAGGTGCAGCTCGAGCTCTTCGTGGCCGAGCGCGGCGAGGATCGCGATCGTCAGCAGGCTCTTGGTGCGCCGGTCGAGCCGCGGGCGCGACCACACGCCACCCCAGGCGGTCTCGGTGATCTCCAGACGCGCGGTTTGCCGAAAGTTCGGGCGAATTCCGTGATCATCGTCACGAAACTCGTCCCAATTTCTGGCGTCCGCTCACCTTTATGGTACGATCTTTGGCCATGGAGCGGGTCTCTCCAGAGTGGTGAACCGTCCCGGCAGGTCTCGTTCCCGGTCGGCAAGGTAAGCTTCATGGACCTTCATCCCATGAGCTTCCGGGAGTTTCTGAGCGCGATGGGGAGACCGCGATACGCGAGCCTGCTTGATGAGACGAGCCTCGAGCCCTTGCCGGACGCCATCCACACTGAATTGGTCGACCTGTTACGAAAGTACTATTTCACCGGTGGCATGCCGGAAGCGGTTCGGCACTTCGCCGAGACCAGCGACGTGGCGGCGACGCGCGAGATCCACAGGGAGATCCTCGACGCGTACGTGCTGGATTTCGCCAAGCACGCTCCGGGCCCGGAGATTCCCAAGCTCGGCCTCATCTGGGACTCGATCCCCCGGCTGCTCGCCAAGGAGAACAAGAAGTTCGTCTTCGCCGCGGTTCAGAAGGGAGCTCGGGCCCGGGAATACGAGAACGCGCTCAGGTGGCTCCACGATGCGGGGCTGGTGCACCTCTGCCATGCGGTGTCGACGGGCCGCGGCCCGCTTTCGTACTACGCGGATCGAAGCTGCTTCAAGGTCTTCGGTCTCGACGTGGGGCTCCTCGGCGCGATGACGGGAGTGCCCTCGGAATTCGTCGTCCAGGGTGAGCGATTGTTCACCGAGTATCGCGGAGCCCTGGCGGAGAGCTACGTCGCGCAGCAGCTCGTCGCCGCGGGGCATCAGGATCTCTACTACTGGCGAAGCCCGGGCGGAAAGGCCGAGCTCGACTTCCTGTGCGAAATCGGCCCGACGATCGTCCCGGTCGAGGTCAAGGCCGGGTTGAGCCTGAGGAGCAAGAGCCTGAAGTCGTACGACGAGCAGCACGCGCCACCGGTCCTCGTGCGAGCGAACCTCCTCAATCTCAAGCGAGACGGGAAGATCTGCAACGTCCCGCTGTACGCCGTTTCCTGGCTGTCCAGACGTCCAGCGGCCATCTGCGTCTGGGATCTTGACACGGCGTCCAGCGAGGGGGGAAAATGGACACGGTAATTCCAGATTGGGCCACGAAATGGACATCCTGCGCCGGTTCTTCCCCCTCCCTGAGCAGAGCTTCTTCCTCTTCGGTCCCCGTGGAACCGGCAAGACGACGTGGCTGCGGCACCTCTTCCCCGATGCGCTGATGATCGACCTGCTCCAGCCGGCGGTCTACCGCTCGCTCGACTCCCGCCCCGAGCGTCTGAAGGAGCTCATCGGGGCATCGCGGTCGAAGGTCGTGGTGATCGACGAGGTGCAGCGCGTGCCCGAGCTCCTGAGCGTCGTCCACTCGCTGATCGAGGAGCACCGGGGGCTGCTCTTCGTGTTGACGGGATCGAGCGCCCGCAAGCTGCGCCGCGGCGGGGTGGACCTGCTCGCGGGCCGGGCTCTCAACCGCACGCTGCACCCTTTCATGGCGGCGGAGCTGCCCTCCTTCGAGCTCGAGAGGGCGCTGACCCAGGGGATGCTCCCCCTGGTCTGGGCGGCGCCGCGGCCGGCGGAGGTCCTCGACTCGTACGCCTCGCTCTATCTCGACCAGGAGATCCGGCTCGAGGGCTGGGCCCGCGACGCCGGGAGCTTCGCGCGTTTTCTCGAGGCGGTGAGCTTCTCCCACGGCACGGTGCTGAACGCCACCGAGGTGGCGCGGGACTGCGAGGTGGAGCGCCGCACGGTGACGCGGTACCTGGAGGTGCTGGAAGACCTCTTGCTGTCGTTCCGGGTGCCGGTCTTCACCCGCCGCGCTCGGCGCCGGACCGCGAGCCATCCCAAGCTCTACCTCTTCGACGCGGGGGTCTACCGGGCGCTGCGGCCGCGGGGCCCCCTGGACCGCGACGAGGAGATCGAAGGAGCGGCGTTCGAAGGGCTCGTGGCGCAACACTTGCGGGCCTGGATCGCCTATTCGGGAAGCGATTGCAAGCTCTATTACTGGCGCACGCGCAAGGGCGTCGAGGTGGATTTCGTGATCTATGGCGCGTGCGGCTTCTGGGCGGTCGAGGTGAAGAACACGGTCCGCGTCCGGCCCCAGGACTTGCGGTCGCTGCGGGCCTTTCGTGAGGACTATCCGGAGTCCGAGGCCTTGCTCGTCTATCGCGGCGCGGAGCGGCTGCGGATCGACGGGATCTGGTGCCTGCCGGGTGAGGAATTCCTCCGTGAGCTGCGTCCTGAACGGGGGCTGGTGCCGGAAGCAGGCGAGGACACGGCGTAGCAGCAGCCCCAGGGCAACCGCGAGACGCCGATTGCTCGAGCGTATTCTGTGATCGTGCCCCTACGTTGCGGGGATCGCCGACTATGAGCCTGGACGCGGCTCTTCGGAGCGTTTTCGCCAGGTCCCCCACCGGTCGTCCATCTCCAGCCTCAGCCGGCGGTACAGCTCCTTGTTCGTCGTGACCCCGATCTCCTCCCAGGTCCGGCCCTGCCGATTCTTCAACGTGAAAGTCGGGCTCCCGTGAAGGAAATACTGAGCGTAGGCGTCAAGGTAGGCGGGTTGGAGCGTCTCCTTGATTCTAGCTTCCCTTGCCATCTCGGCCGCGTCCATCGGCCGCAAGAACGACCACCCGTTTTCTTCGTCCGTGGCGTCCGACGACGGGTCGCCTCTCGCTATCGTCTCCAGCAGCGACTTGGCGCAATACGCGTATTCCCTGTTTTCACGGTTGTGGACGACCGCGACCAGGTCCAGGGGGATCTTCTCGCCTTCGGGATCGTCGCGGCTGCAAGCCTCGCGAAATCGCAGATCCAGCTCGGGGAGAGAAATCCCGAGCTCGTCGAGGACGATCTCGGCATAGACGACGGTCTCGGGAGAGGGGTAGCTGACGTAGTCGAGGTTCCACCGGCTCTTGCGAGGAGCCACCGGGTAGGCCACCGGTGCCGGCGCGTCGATACGAAGAGCCCCGTCCTCGATGGCCCTGGAGACCGTCTCGAGCGGACCGGCGCCGCCGTAGAGCTCACGGCAACGCCAGAGCGCTCGCGAAGTCACGCGGTCGTAGCGCACGCCGGCGGAATAGGCGTGATAGTGCTCATTGGAGTCGGTCTCACCGAGCAGGACGGCCAGGTTGGCGACGTCGAGCGGCAAGCAGATCGCCAGGCCCTGGTCAAGGAGGTCCTTCGCCGTGACGCCGAGCGCCCTGCCCAGGGTCGGCGCCAGATCCTGGCGTGCCCATGCTATCTCGTGGTCCATGAGCTCGTCCGGCAGGGGATACATACCTGTGACCAGGTCCCTGAGGTGTCGCAGGTCGAGCTCCGCGGCGGCGGCGAGGCCCTCGAGGCTGATCGGCCGTTGACGCCAGTGGTACCAGAGGCCGGCGACGAGCTCGCGGTCGCCGCACTCACCCGGAAACCAGACCCAGATGCCGTCCCTGTCGAGATCCCGCAGAAGGCCTCTGAGGCAATCCGACCGAGAGACGAAGCGTTGGGTGACGTAGCCTCGAAAGGTGGCCATGGGGCGCGCCATCGCCATCGCTTCGTTCAGCCGGGCCGCGAGAGCGTCCGCGAAGTCGTCGCGGACCATGAGCTCCGGCGCAATCTTCAGCTCGGAAAGCTGGACATAGCCGTCAAGGGTGAGGCGAACGCCCTCGGCGCGTCCTGCTACCGCGACCGCCCGCGTCTCCTCCTCGATCTTGCGCGCCCACTCCCGCTCCCTCTCCCGCACCGCGGGGTCGATGGGAGGGAGCCATTCGACGAAAGGACTGGGCCGCTGGTCGCCGGATTCAGGCATCGGTGGGAATGATAGCACACCGAAGTCCCCTCTTTCCGGGT
>DASWIG010000483.1:0-1681 GCA_036397835.1 Thermoanaerobaculia bacterium | reverse complement strand
GCGACAAACAAGACGTCTCGGAGCACGCTGCTCGAGCAACGAGCCCGCGAGAGCAGGAGCCGGACGACCTTCGTCCTGCCGTCCCGCGCGGCCACGTGCAGCGGGGTCATCGTCCCGGCGTCGTTCGCGAGCGGGTCCGCGCCTTTCGAGAGCAGCAGCTCGACGACATCGAGATGGCCTCGCCTCGCTGCCAGGTGCAGAGCCGTATCCCCAAGGTACCGTCTGCGGAGGCGAGGTCCGCCCCTTCCGCGAGGGCAGCATCTACCCCTTCGCGGTCACCCTGCTCCGCAGCCCGTCGATGTCGCTCGTCGGTCGTCTCGTTCATGGAGGGATCAAGTCTCCACCTTCAAGGCCAGTTGCACAAGGTGAAGGTTGTGGTCGATCTGGTCGGCTTCGAAGTCGCGGTGCCAAGAAACCGCGGCATCCCGGCCATGGCCGAGAAGGCGACGCGCGATCGCGCCGCCGCCGCTCGCGTCACCGCCGACCGCCAGGGTCTGGTCGACCAGTTCGCGAAGGTCCACGGCCGGCTGGGCCACGCTCTCGGCGTGATCGAGGAAGGCGAGACGCGCGAAGCGGTGTTGAAGGTGGCCGGGAGGCGGGCGAAGAAGGCCTTCGAAGATTTTACCGCCAAGAGTGCCCGTTTCCTCGAGGCCGGCCTGGACCTCGCCGGTCTCGACGATCTCGTCGGCATCGTGCGGCCGGGCGTCGGCCGGCGCGGACGGCCGGCGGGCAAGACACAGCTCGACCCGCGGGTCCCCATGGCAACTGCGGACGGGCCGGAAAAATCGCTCGAGCCGTCCGCAGTCCTCCTTTGGGCGGCTGACGCGCCTCGGGACGCGTCCAAATGAACTGCGGACGGGTTGAAAAAATCGCTCGAGCCGTCCGCAGTGCTCTGGAACGCCTCTCTGCCAGGTCGGAGCCCCTGCCGGCGGCTTCTCGAGGCCCTGAGCTGGGGCTCGGAAGCCTCCATGGCAACTGCGGACGGGTCGGAAAAATCGCTCGATCGCTCCAGGCGCCTGCAGTGGACCGGAAAGCTTCTCGGCGGGGTCCGACGACCTGCCGGCCGCACCCAATACGGTCCGAAGCTCTTCAAGGCGACTGGCTCCTCCGGCACCTCTACTACCCGATCTACGTCCTTGAGGCTCGGAGCAGCGACGCGGACGAGATCCTGATCTCGGCTTCCTGGCGGCCCCAAGAGCTGCCTTCCGCCTTGCCCCCTATCAGCGTCTCGGTTCCCGCGGTCGAAGTGGAGTCGACCGGGAAGGTCCGCAGGTAGTCGACGAAGCGGTAGCCACCTGGGCTAGAATCGGCGTACAACCCAACTCCGTGGAAGGAGGAGCTGATGAGCTGGAAGCTGATCGTTCTCGGCGGGCTGGCGTCCTACGTCGCAATGTTCGTGGTGGGCATGGGCACCGGCGTGGTGATCCACAATGGCATCCTTCAAGCCGACTACCGGGCGCATTCGGCGTTCTGGGTGCCGGAGCTGAACCAGGACCCCCCGGACATGGCCGCCCTGATGCCCTACTGGGTCACCACCGGGCTGTGGACCAGGGACCCTGAGGCCGAACTGCTGCCGCTGCTGCGCGAGCTGGGCATCGGCTTCGTTCCCTACTCGCCGCTCGGCCACGGCTTCCTCACCGGCGAGATCCGCTCGCCCGAGCAGCTCTCCGACGACGATTGG
>DASWIG010000482.1:0-9842 GCA_036397835.1 Thermoanaerobaculia bacterium | reverse complement strand
AGCTCGGAGGCCGGGTGGAACTTGGTGCCGATGGCCGCGATGCCGTTGAGCAGCGTCAGGCCGAGCTCCGGCACCGCGGCGACGGCGTCGCGCGCGTCGGCGGGGAATCCCGCGGCCCCGAGGCCGAGGTCGAGGTCGCCGGCGAAAACGAGGGTGAGCACGCCGTCCGCCGTGCCCACCCGCGCCCAGTAGACGCCGCCGTAGAAGCCCGCGAACTTGGGCTCGTGCGCCCAGACGTCCGCCGTCGCGGCGGCGCGCTCGCGGCGCCAGACGCCGAGCGCGGCGCCCGCGCGCCGGTTCTGCCAGATCCGGGACGGACCCTCGCCCAGCCAATCGACCGTCTCCGGCTCGACCGGGAAGCCGACCCCGAAGAAGTCCCGGCGCCCGTGGCTCCGGTACTGGTAGGCGAGGCGCAGCCAGCCCGACGGCAGGAGCGTCCAGCGGACGAAGTCGAAGCCGTCCTCGTACCGTGCCTCGAGGACGTGGGCCGTGCCCTCGGCCCGATGGCGGACGGTGACGGCGGACGCCCCCGATCGCGGCACCAGGCGGGGACCGTCGAGCGCCAGCGTCCCCAGCGTCAGGAGCCGGCCGGTGCCGAGGTCGAAGACGGCGCGGGTGGAGCCGGCGAGCAGCGTCAGGCGTCCTCCGTCCTCCCGCGCCGTCACCGTCCCGGTTCCGTCCTCGATCCATCGCGCCGATTGCACGCGTCGATCGCGCCGCGGCAGCACCCAGGACTGCACGTCCCTCCCCAGGGGATCGAAGGCCGTCAACCGCAGGGCGCCGGCCTCGTCCGGAGGCGGCGGGACGCGCAGCCGTTGCCGCCCCGGGAGCTCGCCGCCGTCGAGCTCCGCGAGCGTCGGATCGGGATCGTCCGGCCGCGGCAACGCGACCCAGGACCACCGGAAGCGGAGGTCCGCGAGATCGGTCACGTCGAAGCGGTTCTCCACCTCGAGCACGCCGGCCTCGAGATCCGCGTCCACGATGACGACGGGCGAGAAGATCTCGCGCAGGGCGTGGAAGCTGCCCGAGAGCTCGCGGTAGGGACCGAGGACGCCGTCCGGCGCGTGGTTGCCGTCGGCGTCGAGGGCGCCGTCGCGGTCGGTGCGGACGACGGCCTCGTCGGTCAGCGCCCAGAGGAAGCCGCCGATGGCCCGCGGCGAGCCGCGCAGGAGGCGCCAGTAGTCGGCCAGGCCGGCGCCGGAGCCGCCGTCGTAGAGGCCGTGGAGGAATTCCGTGGGCAGCACCAGCGGCGGCGTGCGGCCGAGCCGGCGCCGCCAGGCCGGGCCGCCGGCAAGGCGATCGCGCAGCTCGCCGAAGGTCGGATAGTGCCCCGCGTCGACGCCGGAGGAGGTGGCGCCGGGCCGCAGCACCGCCCGCCGCTGCGGGTCGTGCCGGTGGAAGACGCCGTCGAGCTTCGGGTTCCAGCCGCCTTCGTTGCCGTTGGCCCAGAACAGGATCGAGGGGTGGTTGACGTCGCGCTCGACCATCGCGCGCACCAGGCGGCGGCCCGCTTCGGCGCCGTAGGCGTCGTGCCAGCCGGCGAGCTCGTCGATCACGTAGAGGCCGAGCTCGTCGCAGGCCGCGAGGAAGCCGGCGTCGGGCGGGTAGTGCGACGCGCGCACCGCGTTCAGGTTCATCGCCTTCATCAGCTCGACGTCCCGGCGGTCGATCGCGGAGTCGAGAGTGCGTCCCGAGTCGGGCCAGAAAGCGTGGCGGTTGACGCCTTTCAGGAGCACGCGCCGGCCGTTGACGAAGAGGCCCCGCTCGGGGACCAGCTCGACGGTGCGGAAGCCGAAGCGCGCGCCGCGGCGGTGGAGCACCTCGCCGCCGCGCCGCAGCTCGAGCACCACCCGATAGAGCGCCGGCGTCTCGGCGCTCCAGGGCCGCGGATCGTCGACCCTCGCCGTCAGCTCGACGGCGTCCTGGCCGGCGGCGACGGCGGCGGCGAACGGCTCGCCTACGGCGTCGCCCTCGGCGGAGAGGATGCTCGCCTCGACGAGAGCAGGTCCTTCGATCCCGCGCAGCCGCGCCCGCAGACGGAAGGCGCCGTCGTGGCGGGCGTCGACGGCCAGGTGGTCGATGGCCTCGCGCGGCGACGCCTCCAGGTACACGGGCCGGAAGATGCCGCCGAAGACCCAGTAGTCGGCGTCGCGCTCGGCGCGGTTGACGCTTGCGTCGGCGGACTGCTTGCTGACGGTGACCTCGAGCAGGTTCTCGCCGTCGAAGTCGAGGAGCCCGGTCATGTCGTGGCGGAAGGGGTAGAAGGCGCCCTGGTGGCGCGGGCCGGCGCTCGCGCCGTTGAGCCGCACCTCGGCGTCGGTCATCACGCCTTCGAAGACGATCTCGACCGTCCGCCCGCGCCAGGCGGCGGGCACCCGGAAGCGGTGACGGTAGAGCCCCTGCTCGGCGCTCTTGCGCTCGTCGTGGCCGTAGTTGTAGCTCCCGAAGCCGTGGAGCTCCCACTGCGAGGGCACGGGGATCCTCGTCCACGCCCCGCAGCGGCGCCCCTCGGTGCAGGAGAACTCCCAGTCGACGGCGTCGTCGCGGCCGGTGCCGGAGAGGTAGAGCGTCTCGGTTTCCTGCGCGCCGGACGCCGCCGTCAGCAGGAAGACGGCGATGAGGAACGATGGCGATCGCGTCCGTCTCGACATGGGACAGCATGCACCACAATGGCCCTGAGGAGCCGCGTCCGTCACAAGTAGCTCAGCATCTCCCTGGCCGTCGGCGCCTCGGGATCGTCGGGCGCCAGCTCGAGGAACTTCAGGAAGTGCGTCTTGGCCTTGGCCTTGTCGCTCGAGGCGTAGCACAGGCCCAGGGTGTAGTGGGCGCGCGCCATGTCGGGCTTGCGCTCGAGGATCTTCTCGAGGGCCGCGATCGCCTTCGCCGTATTGCCGTCGCGGAAGTCCATGTCGGCCCGCTGGTACATCACGTCGATGGCGCCGTCGGGGTCGGCGGCGAGGTAGGCGTCGAGGGCCGCGGCGGCTTTCTCGCTCTCGCCCTGGGCGTCGTGGATCAGGTAGGCGACGCGCCGGCCCGGCACGTTCTCGGGGTCCAGGGCGAAGAGCTTCTCGAGGGCCGCCTCGGCCTCCTGGTAGCGCTCCTCGTTGTAGAGGATCGTGGCCTGGCTCGACCAGGCCGGGGCGAGCTCGGGGTCGAGAGCGGCGGCGCGGCGGAAGCGCTCGACGGCCTGCGCGTGGTCGCCCTTCTGCGCCGCGGCGACCCCTTCGTTGTAGACCTGGCGGGCGAGGGGCCTGGCCTTGTCGGTCTTGGCGAGGGCGCCGACCAGCTCCTCGGTGCGCTCGCTGTTGCCGAGCTCGCGGTAGATGGCGTAGGCGAGGGCGAGGGCGCCGTCGTCGTCGGGCCTGGCGGCGAGGTAGGTCTCGATCTCGGCCGCCGCGGCCTCCATGTCCTTCTCGCTGAAATAGACCTCGGCGAGTCCCTGGTGCGGCTCCGGCATCTCCGGGTCGAGCTCCGAAGCTTCCCGGAACTTCTCCTTGGCGGCCGTGAGGTCTTCCTGGTTGAAGGCGGCGGCGCCGGCGTTGAAGGCCTTGACCGCGTTCTGCCGGCGGCCGGTGGCGGCGTCGAGGAGCTGGAAGCCGAGGTTGGCCTCCTCGCCGGCGGTGAGGGGCACGTCGCCGTCGAAGGGCGCGTAGCCCTCGCCTTCGAGGTGGAAGAGGTAGGCGCCCTGGGGCTCGGTCACCCTCAAGGTGAACTCGCCTTTGTCGTCCGTGGTCGCTTCGAGCTTGAAGGCCGGATCGCTCTCGGCGGTCACCGTGACCCGGATGCCGGCGAGCGCGTCGTCCTGCTGGTCGGCCACCTTGCCGATGACCACCGCCTCGTTTTTCTTGGGCTTCTTGCGCGCCGGGGCGGCGGCGGGGAGGACGAGCGCTCCCAGGAGCAGGGCGGCGAGCACCCGAACGGCGAATCGGCGTGGGGAAGGCTGTGTCATGCGTCAACTCTCCAAGGGTTCTGTTTCGTCGAGAGGCTCGACCCAGAGCTTGGCCGCCGCCTCGCCGCCGATGGTCATCATGTCGCCGTCCTGGGGACGCAGGGTCACGGCGTCGGCCACGGCGTCGCGGCGCTCGACCGTCACCCTGGTGCCCGGCTTGAGGCCGTGGAGTTCCACGAAGCGGAGGAAGGGCTCGTCCTGGTCGCTGACCCGGGCGATGCGGTAGGTCTCGCCGCCGGCGCTCTCGCGCAGGCTCATGGCGGGCCGCGGCTGGCGCAGCTTGCCCTGGCCGTCGGGGATCGGGTCGCCGTGGGGGTCGACGCTGGGGTAGCCGAGGAGCGCGTCGATGCGGTCGATGAGCTTGTCGGACATGGCGTGCTCGAGGTGCTCGGCCTCCACGTGTACCTCCGACCAGTCGAGCCCGAGCACCTCGACCAGGAAGAGCTCGATCAGGCGGTGGCGGCGCAGCACGTGGAGGGCCATGCGGCGTCCGTCTTCGGTCAGGCGCACGCCGGCGTAGGGCGAGTAGCTCACCAGGCCGTCCTTCTCGAGCGCCTTCACCATCGACGTCACGGTGCCCGGCGCCACCTCGAGCGTCCCGCCGATCTGCCCCATCGAGACGAGCTCACCCCGCGGGAGCGGCTGTTCGTGGATGAAGATGGCCTTCAGGTAGTCTTCGACGGTGCTCGTCGGCATAAGGAGACAAGACTACCTCAGCTCTCATGAGCCCCCGCACCGACCCCCGCCGCTACCGTAAGCTGCTGCGCTTCCTGGCCGGCGTGTTCGTGCACGCCCTGTGGTGGGAGGTGCTGCTGGCCCGGCGTGGGCTGCGCTTCCTGCGCCGCGACCCGGTGCCGCGGTGGACGGCGATCGCCCGCCGCTTCCGCGGCCTGGCGGTGGAGATGGGCGGGGTGCTGATCAAGCTCGGGCAGTTCCTGTCGACCCGGGTCGACCTGCTGCCGCGCGAGATCACGGACGAGCTCGGCGGCCTCCAGGACGAGGTGCCGCCGGCGCCCTTCGACGCCGTGGTCGCTCAGGTCGAGGAGGATTTCGGACGTCCGCTGGACGATGTCTTCGCCCGCTTCGAGTCCGCCCCTCTCGGCGCCGCCTCCCTCGCCCAGGTCTACCGCGCCGAGCTCGCCGGCGGCCAGGAAGTGGTCGTCAAGGTGCTGCGGCCGGGCATCGACGTGCTGGTGGAGACCGACCTCAAGGCCATCGCCCTGGGGATCCGCGGCCTGCGGCTGTTCCGCTTCGTGCGCCGCCGGGTCGACCTGGGCCGTCTCGCCGAGGAGTTCGTGCGCACCACCCGCAAGGAGCTCGACATGCCGGCCGAGGGCCGCCACGCCGAGCGTTTCGCCGAGTGCTTCGCCGGCGACCGCGGGGTGCTGGTG
Source organism: Thermoanaerobaculia bacterium (assembly GCA_036397835.1). GTDB lineage: Bacteria > Acidobacteriota > Thermoanaerobaculia > Multivoradales > J023 > DASWIG01. The sequence goes on along the minus strand of DASWIG010000482.1, from coordinate 4,502 downwards.
CCGCGCGTCTACTGGCGGCAGACGGCGGCGCGCACGCTGACGCTGGAGAACGTGGGCTTCGTCAAGATCGGCGACCTCGCCGCCCTCGACGCCGCCGGCGTCGACCGCGCCCAGGTGGCGAAGCGCCTGTGGTCCAACTACTTGCAGCAGATCGTCGAGCACAACTTCGTGCACGCCGACCCGCACCCGGGCAACCTCTTCGTCAAGCCGCTGCCGGGCAAGGGCGCGGGTTCGCTTCCGTTCCAGCTCGCGTTCGTGGACTTCGGCATGGTGGCGGTGATCCCCGACCGCTTGCGGGCGGCGCTGCGCGAGTACGTGATCGCGCTGGGCACCCGCGACGCCTACCGCATCGTGCAGGCCTACCAGCAGGCCGGCGTGCTGCTGCCGGGAGCCGACCTGAAGCGTCTCGAGGAGGCGCACGAGGCCGTCTTCGAGCGCTTCTGGGGCGTGCGCATCGGCGACCTGCGCGACCTCGCCTTGAAGGAGATGGGCTCGTTCTGGCACGAGTACCGCGACCTGATCCGCGACTATCCCTTCCAGGCCCAGGTCGACCTGCTCTTCGTGCAGCGGTCGATCGGGATCCTGATCGGCATGGTGACGGGCCTCGACCCGGACTTCGACCTGTGGGCCGCCACCAGGCCGTTCGCGGCGAAGCTGGCGCGCGAGGGCCAGAGCTTCCCGCAGGGCGACTGGCTGCCGGAGCTGGTGACCCGGGTGCGCACCAGCCTCGCCCTGCCCGGCCGCTTCGACCGTCTGCTGACCGACGCCGAGCGCGGCAACCTGGGCGTGCGCGCCGGCCTGGCGCCCGACGCCCGCAAGGCCCTGGGGCGCCTCGAGCACGCCGTGGCGCGGCTGGCCTGGGTCGTCGCGGCGGTGGGGCTGCTGGTCTGCGGCAGTCTCTTCTACGTCAACGGGGCGTCGCCGCGGGTGGGCGGCGCGGTCATGGTGGCGGGGGGCCTGCTCCTGGCGGTCACGCTGCTGCGGCGCGGGGCCTGACGAGCGGTGACGCGCTCGGCTCGGTGCCCGTCGAATGAGCCGGCTGCCCGGCGCCTCACTCGGCGCGCAGGGCGCCGACCGGATCGACGCCGGCGGCGCGGCGGGCCGGGCCGTAGCTGGCCAGGACCCCCACCGCCAGCAACACGCCGGCGACCGTCGAGAAGACGCCGGCGTCGATCGCGCTCATGTCGTGGAGGAGGCTTTGCATGGCGCGCGCCAGGGGCACGGCGGCGAGCATTCCCAGGGCCACCCCGGCCGCCGCCAGCGCCAGCCCCTGGCCCTCCACCTGGAGGAGCAGCCGCCTCGGCGTCGCGCCCATGGCCAGGCGGATCCCGAGCTCGCGGGTGCGCCGGCTCACCGAGTAGGCGGTCACGCCGTAGGCGCCGACCACGGCGATGACCAGCGCCAGGGCGGCCAGCGTCGAAAACATCCGGCCCCAGATGTGCTGGGCGAAGTAGAAGCGGTCCAGGGTCTCTTCCATCGTCTGCACCTCGAAGATGGGGACGCCGGGGTCGATCCGGCGCAGCTCGCGCCGTGCCGCCGCGGCCAGGGCCGCGGGCTCGGCGCGGCTCCTCAGCACCAACGTCGGGACCCGCGGCGGGCCGTCGACGCCGCCGCGCGCCACGGCGGGGGTGGCCAGGGGCACGTAGATCCGGTAGGGCGGGACCAGGTCGAGGCCGGCGATCATCTCCCCCGGCTCCACGTCGCCGGCCACGCCCACCACCTCGAGCCACGGGCCGCCCTCCTCGCCGAACGACCGCAGGCGGCGGCCGATGGGATCCTCGTCCGGCCACAGGCGGGCCGCCAGCGCCGCGTCGACGAGCGCCACCGCGCCGCCCTCGCGCACCTCGCCGGCGGTGAAGGCGCGGCCGGCGAGGAGGGGGACGTCGAGGGCCTCGAGATGGCCCTCGCTGATCCACTGGCACGTCACCCGCGGCTCCTCGCCCTCCGGGAAGCTGCGGCCGTCGACGCCGAGGGCGGTCGTGACCTGGCCGTGCTGGCTGATCGGCAACCGGTTGGCGGCTCCTGCCGCCGCGGTTTCGGCCAGGCCGCCGAGACGGCGCAGGGCTTCGTCGAGGAAGGCCGTCCGGGCCGCCGGCTCGTCGTAGGCGCGACCGGAGAGCTGGAGCCGCAGGGTCAGCACGCGGTCGACGGCGAAGCCCGGGTCGGCGGCGCGCACGTTGGCGAAGCTCTTGACCATGAGCAGCCCCGCCACCAGCACGACCAGGGTCACGGCGTACTCCGCCACCACCAGGCCGTGGCGAAGCCAGCCGCTGCCGGGGACCTCGGTCCGGCCGCCGCTCCTGAGCGTCTCGAAGAGCTCGCTGCCCGAGCTGCGGAGCGAGGGAAGCAGCCCGATCACGATCCCCGAGACCGACGCGACGGCCAGGATGTAAAGGAGCGCGTGACCGTCGAGGTGGAAGGTCAACCAGTAGGGGATGGGGACGGGGGAAATGCTCCGGATCCAGGTCTCGCCCCAGGCGGCGAGAAGCGTTCCCACCGCGCCGCCGCCCAGGGCCAGCACTGTCGACTCGACCAGGGACTGACGGATCAGCCGGCGGCGGCTCGCTCCCAGGACGGCGCGCAGCGCCCGCTCCTGCGCCCGCGCGGTGGCCTGGGCGAGGACGACGTTGGTGACGTTGGCGCAGACGATGAGCAGCACGCCCGCCACCAGCACGAGCTGGGCCGCGGAGGCGAGCCGGGTCACCGGCGGCAGCCAGGCGTCGCGCAGCGGCCGCACGTGGAAGCTCCAGCCCTCGTTGGTCTCGGGATGGAGCGCCGCCAGGCGCTTGCCGGCCGCGGTCACGGCGGCCTGCGCCTGCTCCGGGGCGACGCCGGGGGCGAGCCGGGCGATGACCTCGAGCTGGCGGCGGTCACGGCGCTCGGCCGCCGGGTCGAGGCGCAGCGGCGTCCACACGTGGCTGTCGTTCTGGAATTGGAACCCCGGCGGCATCACGCCCACGATCTCGTGGACCTCGTCGTCGAGCCGCAGGGGCCGGCCGATCACGTGCGGTTCGGCGGCGAAGCGCCGGGTCCACACGTCGTGGCTGATCAGCGCCACGCGCGGGCCGGCGGGCGCGTCCTCCTCGGGCAGGAAGTGACGGCCGAGCATGGGCGCCACGCCGAGCAGCGGGAAAAGGTCGGCCGACACCTGGTGGCCGCGGACGCTCTCGGGCTCCTCGTCCGACCGGAGGTTGAAGCTGCGCCAGGTGTAGGCGGCGGCGCCGGCGAAGACCGGGGCGTCCTCGACGGCGTCGCGCAGATCGAGCGCGGAGACGGGGTGCCAGGTCTCGCCGCGGGCGGGCTGCGACGCGGTGACCGTCACCAGGCTCTCGGGCGCGGCGAACGGCAGCGGCCGCAGCACCATGCCGTAGAAGGCGGCGAAGAAGACGGCGTTGGCGCCGATGCCGAGGCCGAGGGTGAGCACGATGATCACGCTGGCGGCGGGACGGCGGCGCAGCGTGCGCAGGGCGAAGCGGACGTCGTGGGCGATGTTCATGGGAGGACTCCTCAGTCGTCCGCGGTGCAAGTCCCGGGCCAGGCCAGGGGCCGCCTCAGAATCGTGGTGCAGGCGGACTGCCCGCACCAATCGCCGTCCTGGGCCGTGTCCGGTTTTGGGACCGCGGTGTCGCGCAAACGAGCGCGGCGACTTCCTTATCCCCCCATCATCCGGCGCCACTCGTCGAGCGAGCCGACGCGCATGTAGAAGTTGTGCGCCAGCTCCTCGCCGATGGTGGAGGTCTCGCTGGGGCCGTAGTTGTGACCCGGGTAGAGCACGGTCTCGCGCGGCAGGCGCGCCAGCTTCCGGGTCAAGGTGTAGTACATCGCCTCCGGGTCGCCGCCCGGCAGGTCGACGCGGCCGCAGCCCTGGACGAAGAGGGTGTCGCCAGCCACCAGCCGGCCGTCGACGAGGAAGCACTGGCTGCCCGGGGTGTGGCCCGGGGTGTGGAGGAAGCGGATCTCGCGCTCGCCGAGGCGGACGACGTCGCCGTCGTCGACCTTTTTCAGGTCGCTGTCGGAGACGCCGGTGACGACCTTGAGGCCATGGGCCTCGTGCTTGTTGACGTAGATCGGCGCCGGCGACAGCTCGAGCAGCTTCGCCAGGCCCTCGACCTGGTGGCCGAAGAGGTCGCCGCCCACGTGGTCGGGGTGGTAGTGGGTCACCAGCACGCCCGCCACGTCGTAGCCGTCGGTCCTGGCCACCTCGAGCAGGTCGGCCACGTTCCAGGCCGGGTCGACGATCACGGCCTGGCGCGTCGCCGGGTCGCCGATCAGGTACATGAAGTTCGCCATCTGCGCCGCCACCGGGTGGGTCTTCGCCACCTGGCGGCCGGCGAGGAGCTGGCGCAGGTAGAGGTCGTCTGTTCGTGGAGCCATATTCGATCAGCCTATCAGCCAAGCGCGACGTCGAGGATCATCATCACCGTGAACCCTACGACGGTGCTCAACGTGGCGAGGTCGGTGTTGTGGCCGCGCTGCGACTCGGGGATCAGCTCCTCGACGAC
>DASWIG010000481.1:0-45103 GCA_036397835.1 Thermoanaerobaculia bacterium | reverse complement strand
CCACGCTTCGACCTCGCCGCGCAAGCGGCGGGTGCGGGGGCTGCCGTCCGCGCGCAGCAGCTCGAGGGCGGCCTGAGCGTTCCTCAGCGCCTCGGCCGACGCTGGCCAAGGCGCCTCCGATGCCTGGCTCAGGACCTGGGCGAGCTCCCAGTGGGCCTCACCGAGCATCGCGTCGTCGGCCGGCCGATCGATGGCCAGAGCTTCCAGGTAGAAGGTGCGGGCCAGATCCGAATCGCCCGTGCCGCGACAGGCCCGACCCCGGGACAGGGCGAGCAGCAGCCTGTCCCGCGGGAACTTGGGCGGGGCGGTCGCGGCCGCCTCGCCCAACAGCCGGTCGGCTTCAGCGCCTCGGCCCAGGTCGAGATGAGCCCGGCCCAGGGCGGCCAGACCGAGCGCGAGCTCCGGGTGGCCGGCCGGCAGGATCGTCTCGCGGACGGCTTGCGCCTCCTGAAACCGTTGCAGAGCGGCAGCCGGCCTTTCGATCAGCAGGTCCGTTTCACCGCGGACGCTCAGGGCGGCCGCGAAGAGGTAGTGGCCCTCGCCGTAGACCCGGCGCGCGATGGACACGCCGCGGTCGGCCGGCTCGGCGGCGTCGGCCGGCCGGTCCAGGGCGTTCAGGATCTCGCCCAGAACGATGAGCGGGAAAGCGAGAGCCCCGTGGTCCTCTCCGCGGGACTCCTCGGCGACCTCGACCGCACGCTCAGCCGCCGCGAGCGCCGCGTGGAGGTCGCCCTCGATGGCGACGAGGCCGGCGAGGTTGCCAAGCGTCGGGATCAGGTAGGGGTGGCGATCACCGAGCTGAGTCTCGATGAGCCTCACCACACGGCGCAGGAGAGGCACCGCCTCGGCCTGGTGCTCCGGCAGCTCCGCGGCGACGATCGCCAGGTCGTGGAGCGCGCGGTTGACGTAAATCGAGTCGACTCCCCAGGCCGCCTCCTGGCTCGCCACCGCGGCCTTCAAAAAGCGATACGCGTCGTCGTAGCGCCCCTCCATCCAGGCCAGGTTGCCGAAGGTCATCTCGAGCTGACCCTTCGTGTACTCCTGGCCGGGGCCCAGAGCGCGCAGGGAGGCTTCGGCGTAGCCGGCCCACTTGCGAGCCAGCTCGGGGTCGCCCACCTCGAGGGCCGCCGTCTCGACGAGGTGCGCGTAGAGCTGGGCCTGAAGGACCAGGTCGCGGCTCGCCACGGCGGCGCGCAGGGCCTCCTCGAAACGCACCATGGCCATCCTGGGATCCAGGGGTTGGCTTTTGTGGATCAGCGCTTCGAGCCCCAGGGCCTTGCTCTCCAGAGGAGCGTAGCCCAGCACCCGCGCCTTCTCCATCGCCGCCCGCACCTCGTCCAGATCGACGGCCTGGCCGAACTTCACGCGCAGCCCGGCCTCCTCGAGCCAGGCCCGCAGCCGCTCGATCTCGGCCCGCACGCCGGGATCCGCGGGCATCGGGACGATGGCCGAGAGCGTCAGGACGTCGGCGCAGCGCCCCAGGTGAGTCAGGGCGCCGACGAGCGTCACGGCTCCCTCCACGTCCTCGGGGGACGCGTCGGCGAGGACTCGGGTGACGCCGCGGATCTCGTCGAGCCGGGCGTCGAGGCAGACCATCCTGGCGTCGAGCAGGGCCTCCGACTGCTCGCCGCGCACGTGGGTCGCCTCGCAGACGTCCCTGCGCATCGCGAGCCATCGTCCGCCGTAGTCGTCGAGCGCGGCGGCGACCCGCTCGAACGTCGCGGCGCCGAGCCGAGGGTCGGCCGCGGTCAGGGCTGAGCGCAGCGCGTCTCTCTGGTCAGGGCCCCAGACCGCCTCCAGGCGATCGGTGGCAAGGGGACAGGGCGAGGGGCGGACCATCCGCGAGGCCTGGTACCCGATCAGCAGTGCGGCCACGGGCAGCGCGGCGGCCACCGCCAGGCCGCGACGCCTGCGGCGGCGGGCGAGATCGATGGCGGCCAGCAGGTCGGCGATCGACGCGAAGCGCGCTGCGGGATCGGTGGACAGTCCGCGGGCCAGGGCGCGGTGGAGCCACCGTGGCACCCCGGTGTCGGCGGGACGGGCGAGGGCGCCGTCGTCGGGGCCTGGCGATGACGGCGGCCGCCGGTAGAGGGCGCGGTAGAGCGCCACGCAGAAGCTGAACTGGTCGCTGCGCGCGTCGGCCGGCGCGCCGGCGCGGCGCTCGGGAGCCATGTAGGCGGGAGTGCCGCCGACCGCGGGCGCCTCGTCGTCACCGGCTTCCCTGGCCTCCATCGCCGCCAGCCCGAAGTCGCTGACCAGGGCTCGTCCGTCGCCGGTGATCAGAACGTTGCCGGGCTTGAAGTCGTTGTGAACGAGCCCGGCCTCGTGCGCGGCGGCCAGACCGCGGCCGGCCTCCAGGAACAGCGCCAGGGCTTCCTGCCAGGGCCGGTCCGGGTCGAGGCGCAGCCAGTCGTCGAGGTTGGCGCCCTCGACGAACTCCATGGCGATGTAGGTGTGTCCATCGTGCTCGCCCACGTCGTAGACGGTGACGACGTTGGGGTGGCTGAGCCGTGCCATGGACTTCGCCTCGAGGCGCTGGCGCTGACGTGCGGCCTCGTCCGCGGCAGCCCGCCGGAGGAGCTTGAGCGCCACCTTGCGGTCGAGCTCGGGGTCGTAGGCGGCATAGACCACGCCCATCCCGCCGCTGCCGACCCGGTAGAGGACGACGAAGCGGCCGACGGCGGCGCCGCGCCCGAGCGGCCCCTCCGCCGGCTCGGGTGGCGGCACCGGAGCGTCGCGGCGTTGATAGGTGGCTGTTTCCCGACCCGTCGTCATCGGCATGGGTAGAAGGCTCCACGCTGCTGACCGGAATACGCGCCGGCGCCGCCCCGAGTTCTCGTGTCGGACGGCTCCCCCGCTTGTGCCCTGACCTTGGCCAGGAGTCGCGAGGAGCGGGAGTACAATCCGCGTCGATGATCCGCAAGCAGACGACGCTCGACGTGCCGGCGGCGCTGGCACGGGAGGTGTTCTTCGACACCGACGCCTGGCCGTTGTGGATGCCCGGCGTGACCGCCACCCGCACCCTCCGGAGCGCCGACGGCTACCGCCTGATCGAGGTCGTCCAGACCCACTTCGGCCGCCGTTACGTGCAGGACCTCGAGTGCCGGCTCGTGCGGTCCACCGTGAGCCACCGCCAGCACCGCGGCTGGTTCGAGAAGTTCGAGGTCGACTGGACGTGCCGCGAGCGTCCGGGAGGCTCGTGTACGCTGGCGGTGCGGCTCGACTTCGGGATGGGGATGCTGGGGCTCGTCGCTCCGAAGCGCGTCGTCCAGGTCTGGATGCGGGGTCATCTCGACCAGACGATCGCGCGGGCAAGCGCCCGGGCGCGCCGGCTGCGGGGGCACCCGACGCCATGAATCACATCACATCCGGCTCATCGCCAATACCACGCCGCTGGCCTGGGCGGTGACGAGACCATCCGCGTATCCTGCCTTGAGGATAAGCTCACTCTTGACGCAACGCCACCAGCGGATCCAGACGCGCCGCCCGCGCCGCCGGCAGGTAGTTGGCCAGCAGCGCCACGGCCAGCAGCGCCAGCGCCGCGGCCCCGAAGGCGAGCGGGTCGACGGCGCTGGTGCCGTAGAGGACGCCCGAAAGGAAGCGGCTCAGCCCTGCCGCGAGCGCCAGGCCCGCGACCATGCCCGCCGCCACCACCGCCATGCCGCCCCTCAATACCAGCCCCACCACGTCGCGCGGCCGGGCGCCCATGGCGATCCGCAGGCCGATCTCGCGGTCGCGACGCCCCACCGAGTACGCGATCACGCCGTAGAGGCCGACGCTTGCCAGCACCAGCGCCAACACGCCGAAGACGCCGAGGAGCGTCGCGCCCATGCGCACCGGATAGAGCGACACCGCCATCAGGCCGGCCAGCGTCGTGGTCTCGGCGAAGGCGAGGTTGGGGTCCATCTCGAGGGCGGCGCGCCGCAGCTCGGCGGTGAGCCAGCCGGCGTCGCCGGTGGCCGAGCGCGCCAGCAGGTAGCCGTGGGCCACCGGCGTCTGCGCGCGCGCGAAGTGGACGAACGGCCGCGGCTCCTCGCCCACCGTGCGCACCTTGTGGTCGGCGGCGACGCCGACGATCTCGTAGGGCTCGGCGTCGATGCCGCCCACCCGGAAACGCTGGCCGATCACGTCGACGCCGCCCCAGTGGCGACGCGCCATGGCCGCGTTGACGACCGCCACCCGCGGCGCGCCGACGACGTCGCTCGTGATGAACGGACGCCCGCGGAGAAGCGACACCCCCACGGTGTCGAAGTACTCGGGATCCACCCAGGTGACGTCGGTGGCGAAGCCGGGGTCTTCGGCGCCGAGGTCCAGCGTCTCGGGATAGATGGCCTGGTTGTGCAGGTTGAGGTCGAAGGGCACGCGCCTGGCCACCGCCGCCGACTCCACCCCCGGCATCGCCGCCACCCGCTCGCGCAAGGTGCGAAAGAAGACGCCGGCCTGGTCGCGGTCGTAGCCGTGCATCTCGAGGTTGATCAGCACCGCCGCCACTCGCTCGGGCGCGAAGCCGACGTCGATCGAACGCGCCGCGGCCAGGCCCCGGCCGAGCAGCGCCGCCGCGATCAGCAGCACCAGCGAGACCGCGACCTGCACCATCACCAGCGCGTTCTTCAGATTGAAGAAGCGGGCCGCTCCCGGACTGGCGCCGGAGCCTTCCTTGAGCGCCGGGACCAGCTCCGGCCGCGACGCCTGGAGCGCCGGCACCAGGCCGAAGACGAGCGTCGAGCAGAGTGCCAGGAGCGCCGTGAAGACGGCCACCCGCGCGTCGACGCCCATGTCGAGCGACAGCGAGAAGGGTATCGGCGGCTGGTAGACGAGCAGCAGCCGCGTCGTCCACCAGGCCATGGCGAGGGCCAGGACGCCGCCGAGGGTCGAGAGCAGGAAGCCTTCGGCGAGGAGCTGACGCACCAGACGTCCGCGGCCGGCGCCGAGGGCGAGGCGGATGGCGATCTCGCGCCGCCGGCCCTGGGCCCGCGACAGGAGCATGTTGGCGAGGTTGGCGCAGACGATCAGCAGCACCAGCCCGACCACGCCCAGGAGCACCGCCGCCGCCGGACCGAGCACGGCGTCGACGTCGGGGTGGATGCGCACGTCGGCCGCCGGCAGCACCACGGCGCCGCGCTCGCGGTTGGTCACCGGGTGCTCCGCGGCGAGACGCGACATGACGGTGGCCACCTGCGCCTCGGCTGCGGCCGGATCGACGCCCGGCCTGAGGCGCGCCTTTATCCACAGCCAGCGGTAGCCGCGGCGGTCGAGCGACGTACGGCCCGGGTCGCCGTGGACGGCGTTGATCTGACCGGCCGGCTCGAGGTCGCCGGCGCGCACGGCCGGCGCCCAGAAGTCGGCGGCGAGCCCGGGGGTGAGACCGGGGAAGTCCGCGGGCGCCACGCCCACGACCTCGTAGCTCTCGCCGGAGAGACGCACCGCGCGCCCGACGACGCCCGGGTCGCCGCCGAAGCGGCGCTGCCACAGGCCGTGGCCGAGCACCACGACGCGCGGCGCGCCGACGTCCGCGTCGTCCGCGGCGAGCAGGGTGCGCCCGCGCTCCGCGTCCACGCCGAGCACCTCGAAGTAGGTCCCGGTCACCAGCTCGCCGATGACCATTTCGCTCTGTCCCTCGCGCTGGAGACTGGCGATGGCCATGGAATGGCCGAAGAGACCCGCGAAGGCGTCGTTCTGCGCGGAGAGATCGAGGTAGTCCGGATAGGAGCTCGTGGCGTAGCGTTCCTCGGGCCAACTGGTGAAGACCGACACCAGCTCCTCGGGCCGCTCGACCGGGAGCGGCCGCAGCAGGAGCGCGTTGACGAAGGTGAAGATGGTGGCGTTGACGCCGATGCCGAAGGCCAGCGTGATGGCCGCCACGGCCACGAAGAGGGGGCTGCGGCGCAGAGAGCGCGCGGCGTAGCGCAGGTCGCGGGTCAGGGTGTCCATCGTCCGTTCCTCCTGGGACTCAAACGACGGCGGCGGCGTCTTCTTACAGAAGCCGGCGGCGTTGGGAACGCAGAAAGGCGATCAGCGCTCGAGATCGTCGCGAGGTGACGGACCCAGCGTCGAGGTCGGCGGAAGCGGGCGCGAGCCGGGGCTCAGGGCTCGTCCGGCCAGCCGGGGCGGATGGGCTCCGGAATGTCGTCGATCTCCTTGTCGGTGTAGTACGCGATGTAGGCCCGGATATCGTCGTCCGCCACCAGGGACGCGGGCCAGGGAAAGACCTCGCTGTGGACCGTCCATCGCCCGCGCCAGCCAGCGTAAGCGAGCACCAGTGCGAAGCGGATCTCGACGCCGTCGCCACAGGTCCGGCGCAAGAACTCGTAGGTCGCTTTCGCCGATCCGGCGCTCTTGAGCTTGGTGTCGACGACGAGGATACGTTCCGGCCGTATGCGTTTCCATCGGCCGTTCTTGTCGGGCCTGCCGGGAAGGGAGGAGAGCTTGATCTCGTAGGGTCGTCCCGGCCGCTTGCTACAGAAGACGCAGCCGACGGCGACTCGCGTGTTGTGCCAACGTTTCATCATCGCGGCGGTGACGACCAGCCCTCCTTGGTTGACCGCCACCACCACGTCGGGATCGTACTGATAGCGGCCCACCAGGTCGCAGAGCCGGTCGCCGGCCCGCCGCAGGGTGGCGCAGGTCAGGGCCGGCTCGCGGAACGCAAGCGGCTCGAAATAGGCCGCGCCGCTCACCGGAGGCGCTACGGGTCCGGTCGAGCCGGCCCATTCGCGCAGGGGTCCGGGCAGTGCGTCTCGCGGATATGAAATGTGCAAGCCCAGCCGCTCACGGCTTTTGACCACGTCGATGCTCGTGTCGAGCGGCGCGCCGAGAAATTTCCCGTGGCGTCGTGACCACTGTCGCGGGTAATAGTCCAATCCGCCTTGGCTCAGGAATCCCCAGGCATAGGCGTGCGTTCCCTCGCCGCCCACGCTGTGGCCCGCGCCGGCGACCATCCGCAGGTGGCCGTGCTGCCCGAGCGGGAGCATCGCGAAGGCTCCCTGCGAGTGGACGTGCCCACACAGCAGCAGGTGCGGGCGCTCGGCCAGGTGCGTAACGAGCTCGGAACCGTCCCGTAGCAGCTCGGGCGGATGGTGAACCAGGGCGATGAGCAGCGCGTTGCTGGGAAAGCCTCTCAGAGCTTTGGCAAGCTGCCAGCGGGAGAGCTGGAGGTTCGGTCCCACGCCGTGGGTCTCCTCGTCGTCGTGGTCGTCGTAGCACTGGAGCGCGCTGTTCAGACCCACGGCATGGGCGGCCCCGGACTCGGCGCTCAAACGGCACGTCCAGAACGGCGACTCGGGGGTGATCTCCGGCGATCCGAAGTCGCGGGACGAAAAGGACTGATACGCCCGCAGCTTGGGCCAAACGGCCGCCTCGACGTCGCCGGATTCCAGCATGTCGCTCAGCGTTTCGGGATCTCGGCGCATCTCTCCATGACACGCCTTGACGATTCTGTTCGGCCCCACGAGATCGCGGTCCACGTCGTGGTTTCCAGGCACCACGAACACCCGGTCGAGACCGAGGTCCAGGCGCCGGGTGAGCTCGACCAGCCAGCTCCTGGCCTCCTCGAGCTGACTCTGCTTGCCGGCATGAGCGAAATCGCCCGTGGCGAAGACGTAGTCCGGAGAGCCCAGCTCCGATCTGCACAGCGCGATGTCGTCGAGGAGACGGCCGAGGACCTGCTGGCGATCGATATGCGGCTCGACCCCACGGCCGTGGCCGAAATGGAGATCGGAGAGGTGGATCCAGGATAAGCTCACGGTGTCCCCCTTGGCTCTCCTCGTCGTCATTTCCTCAAGAGGATGTCGCGCAGCTCGGCGAATATCTGCGGCGGCGCCGCCAGCAGCCGGCGGGGGCCGACCCCGACGTCGAGGTACTCCATCGGAACGCCGGCTTCCCGCAGCACCACGCGGCCGGCGGCGGTGTCCTGGGGTTTGACGTAGCCGGTCAGGTCGACGTAAGCGTCGAGAGCGCCGGTGGCCAGCCAGCAGGCGGCGAGCGAGCCGAGCCCCAGCGCGCGCAGGCGGTAGAGCCGCCGGCTGAGCTCGACGAGCTTGGTCTCGAACCACAACCGCTCCTCAGGCGGAAGGCGATGGGTCTCCGGGGTGTCGACGTTGGCGATCACATCGCCCAACCGGTGCACGGTGGGGCCGCTCAGTCTCTGCCCGTCGAGAAAGGAACCGCCGCCGCGATAGGCGTGAAAACACTGCTGAGCGGTCACGTTGTAGACCACGCCCACCACCGGATCGCCACGATGGAGCAGCGCGATCGAGACGCTGAAGAGACTCGACTGGCCCACGTAGTATTTCGTCCCGTCGATGGGATCGACCAGCCATTGGTAGTCGGCTTCGGGATGGCTATCCTCGGTCTCCTCACCCTGAAATCCGTGGTCCGGAAACATCGCTTCGAGCTTGCTCCTGATCGCCCCCTCGACCTCGAGGTCGACGTTGGTCACCATGTCGCGGCGGTCTTTGTAGCTGAGAGTGCCGATCGCGGGCCATTGGGCGAGGATGTAGCCACCCTGCTCAACCGCCAACCCTCTGACGGTGCGAGTCACCGCCGCCAGGTCCAGGTCCACGGCGCCGGTCATGAGCTTGTCCATCGCCCTATGATAGCCGACGCCAGAGGCCGAGCTTCAAGCGTCTGGCGACGATCCGCGAGCGGATGGAGTCGGGGCGTCTGGGGCCGGACCTGCGGTGGACGTCGTGATCCGCTAGCTAGGATCGGGCCATGGACCCGAGCGCATCGCGGAGGACGTCCGCCGCTTCTTCGCGGACGATCCCGGCGACGCCGTGGCCGTCTACCTCTTCGGCCTGCTCGTCCTGGGATGGCTGGCGGCGGTTCCCGCCGGAGCCCATCCCCTCGATCCGGCGTTGCTCGAGCTTTGCCAGGCGCCTGCGGCGACGGCCTGGCGGCCTCGGATCAAGGTGGGCCAAGGGGCAGGCTGATGTCCGAGATGGCGGACTTGAAAATAAGAAGCGTCTTCCCGTCCGCGTCGACAAGAACGGAGTACTGATCGAAGCGTTGAATGCGCCCTTCGATGAATTGACCGGTCACGAGGGCGAACACGACGCGTCGGCCGTCCCTGAGGTTCTGAAACAGGAACGGGTCCTGAATGTCGATCTTCTTGCGCCGGGGGCTTCCTTCCGGCCGTCCCTGCGGTCTGCCTGGCGGGGCTGCGCCGGGGCGCTGCCCGGTCCTGACCTGTGACGGGAGACGCGGTTGATCAGGTGCTCGCGGGTAGCTGCCTGGTGCCGAGCGCGCAGCGGTCCACGACGGCCGCCTCTCCGCCCCAGCTTGGGGCAGCGGAGGCGAGCCTGTGGCTGAGGGTGCCGGCGGCGCGACCGCCTCGGCGAGGTCCGGAGGCGTTACAGACGCCTCGACGCTTGCCGTCGCCGGCCCCGACTCGCGGGTCTCGTCGACGAGACGGTCGATGATAGCCGCCTTCTCCCGACCTCCATCGTCGACGCCCAGAGCCCTGCAGAGCTCCTTCAGCCTGTCCCTCCTGAGCTCGCCGAGGATCTCGGCCAGCGCGGCTCCCTGGGATGACGCCAGGGCCTCGATCAGGAGCACCTTGACCCGCCGGTCCGCAACCGGCAGCTCGAACCGATCCACCGCGGCGGTCAGCTCGTCCCGCTTCAGCTCGTCCAGAATCTGGCGTTTCGTAGGCATGTCCCGATGAGTAGATCTTATCTGGCTCGTGTCCCACAAGGGGTCGGCCGTGCCAAAAGCTCTGTCGTCGAGCCTGGCGAGGTGGCGCGCAGCCGGCGGACGCTCCGGGCAACCGGCAGTGCCGCGACGACGACGGCGCTCGCCGGGCAGATCCGCGACGACGGCCGCGCCGTGGGCCGGATCCGCTACGGCAATCCGGAGCTGACGGAGGCGCTGAACCTCGCCGACGGGCTGGCGCGCTCGCCGTCGTCGATCGCCAGTTTCCTGGAGGCGGCGGGCGCGGCAGCGCTGGAGCTGGCGGGCAAGATCCTGGTGCGGCGGAACCCTCACCCCCGGCCCCTCTCCCAGGGGGGGAGGGGAGTAGGAGGCGGCCAGGGCTAAGTCGTTTGTTTTCAGTCAGTGGCCGCGTTTTTTGCAGCGCCTGCCCCCCACTTCCGGAGTTTTCCGGAGAGGGGGGGAGCCGCTGCCCCCCTCGTCCGGAAAGTCCGGAAGGCTATTGTGGGGTCTGCCCCCTGTCGTCGGAAAGTCCGGCGTCCTCGTCGAGCGTCGGCTGGCTCCCCTCGTCCTCCTTCTTTTTAACCGGCTTTTGGTTTCTGGCCAGACGCTTCAAATCGTTATACTCCGGTCAGCAGGAGGTGGAGATCTTGAAGAAGCGCGCAGTCAGTCTCGTCGCCCTCGTCCTCGTCCTCGCCGGACCGGCGGCGGCGCAGAACCTTGCCCCGGTGCCGCGGCCCGCCGCCGGCACCGTGGAGGACGCCGTCCATCGCGAGCTGGTCGCCGCCCACGACCAGGTCGAGGCGCTCGGCCGCTCCGACGCCGGCACGGACGCGCGGGCCGCCGCCTTCGGCGGGCTCGGCCGCCTCTACGCCGCCTACGAGCTCTGGGACGCCGCCCGCGCCAGCTTCGCCAACGCCCTCGCCCTCGCTCCCGGCGATCCCCAGTGGTCGTACCTGCTCGGCTACGTCCAGGCGCAACGGGCCGAGCTCGAGGCCGCCGCTTACTTGTTCGAGCGGACGCTCGAGATCGATTCCCAAGATCTGGCGGCCCGCCTCCGGCTCGGCGAGGCTCGCCTCGCCCTCGGCCAGCCCGACGCCGCCCGCGACGCCTTCGCGGCGGCCCTCGAGCTCGACGCCGAGTCGGCCGCGGCATGCTTCGGGCTCGCCCGCGCCCTCGACCGGGCCGGCGGCACCGACGGCGCCATCGTCCATTACGAAAGAGCCCTCGAGCTCGATCCCGCGGCGTCGCAGGTCCATTACCCGCTCGCCCAGGCCTACCGCCGCGCCGGCCGTCTCGACGACGCCCGCCGCCACCTCGAGGCGCGCGGCGAGACGGCGCCCGGCTTCCCCGATCCCCGCGTCGACGAGGTGCGGCGCTCGGCCGCCGGCGGCGCCTTCCACAAGTTTCGCGGCGACCAGGCGGTGCTGGCGGGCGACCTCGCCGCCGCCGCCGACGCCTACCGCAAGGCCGTGGCGGCCGATCCCGAGAGCTTCTACTACCGCAAGTCCCTGGGCCTGACGCTCTACCACGCGGGCGACGCCGACGCGGCGCGCGACCAGCTCGTCGCCGCCATCGACCTCGACCCCGGCGAGGCCCAGGCGAAGTCCGAGAAGGCCGACCTCCACTACACCATCGGCTCGCTGGCCTTCAACAAGGGCGTCCACTACGCCGCCATCGACCACTACGCGGCAGCCCTCGCCTACGACCCCGACCACGTCGACTCGCTGCGCATGGTGGGCAACCTGCGCGGCGGCCAGGGGCTGCTCGACGAGGCCCTCGCCTACTTCACCCGCGCCCTCGAGATCGCGCCGGACCGCGCCGACATCCGCAGGCAGCGGGCCACCACCCTGATGGACATGGGACGCTTCGACGAGGCGGTGCCCGAGCTGCGCCGCCTCGTCGAGCTCGCCCCCGACGACGGCCAGGCCCGCGAGCTGCTCGCGATCGCCACCGAGCGCGCCGCCGCGGCCGGTGAGAAGGAGGAAGGGAGCCCCTGACCTTGCCCGAGCTGGCGCGTCGCGTCGCGCGTCTGGCGGCGATTCTCGTACCTCCGCTCGTCACGCGACCGCGTGGTCACCGCGTCGACGCCAACGCCGACTCCCAGGGCACGGCCCGCTCCCCGAGGACGAGGAAGTACGGGTTGAGGAGGTCCTCCTTGTTGTACCGCAGGTCCTCGCCCTCGACGTCCACCACCCGTCCGCCCGCCTCCACCGCCACCGCGTGCGCGGCGCCGGTGTCCCACTCCATGGTCGGGCCGAGACGCGGGTAGACGTCGGCGGCGCCCTCGGCGACCAGGCAGAGCTTGAGCGCGCTGCCCATGCTGGCGAGACGGTGCGGCGGCAAGGCCGCCAGGAACGCCTCGAGCTCCGGCCCCGCGTGCGAGCGGCTGGCTACCACCACGAGCTCCTCGCCGCCGGTGCCGGCGGCGCGAATCGCCCGCGGCTCGGCGTCGCCGTCGCGGCGCCAGGCCCCGGCGCCGCGGGCCGCCAGGTAGGTGCGCTCGAGCGTCGGCGCGTACACGACTCCGAGCACCGGGACGCCGTCCTCGAGGAGCGCCACGTTGACGGTGAACTCGCCGTTGCGCTTGATGAACTCCTTGGTGCCGTCGAGCGGGTCGACGAGCCAGAGCCGCCGCCAGTTTCGGCGCTCCTCGTAGGGCATGGAGCGCCCCTCCTCCGAGAGCACCGGCACGCCGGGCGCCAGCTCCGCCAGGCCCGGGTCGAGGACGCGGTGGCTCGCCAGGTCGGCCGCCGTCAGCGGCGAGCGGTCGTCCTTGTAGGTCACGCCGTCGTCGGCGCGAGCGTAGATCTCGAGGATCGCGCGTCCGGCCTTCCGCGCGATCGCTTCCACGCCGTCCAACAGGTTCTCCAGATCTTCAGACATTGATGATCTCCGTCTCAGAACGGCAACGGCTCGCCCTCGGACGCCGTCTTCCCGCGGTAGAGCTCCTGGAGCCGCCGGGTGACGGCGCCCACGGCGCCGCCGCCGACGCGCCGCCCGTCCACCTTGAGCACCGGCGCCAGCTCCCCCATGGTGCCGGTGGTGAAGACCTCGTCGGCGGTGTAAATCTCGGAGAGCGAGACGTTGCGCTCCTCGACCGCGATGCCGTCGGCCCGCGCCATCGCCATCACCACGCCGCGGGTCACGCCCGGCAGGCAACTGTCCGCATGGGGCGTCACCAGCACGCCGCGGCGCACCGCGAAGACGTTGGTGGCGTTGGTCTCCGAGACGAAGCCGTGGAGGTCGAGCATCAGGGCGTCGTCGGCGCCGGCGACGTTGGCCTCGATCTTGGCGAGGATGTTGTTGAGCAGGTTGGCGTGGTGGATCTTCGAGTCGAGCGTCTGCGGCGAGTTGCGCCGCACCGACGCGGTCACGAGACGGATGCCGCCGGCGTCGTAGACCGGCTTCTTCCATTCCGCCAGCACGATCAGGCAGGGCCCCATGCGGTTGTTGCGCGGGTCCATGCCCGAGGTGACCTTGGGGCCGCGCGTCAGGGTCAGGCGCACGTGGGTCTCGTCGCGCATGCCGTTGGCCTCGAGCGTCTTGAAGATCGCCGTCCTGACCTCGTCGCGTGGCGGCACGCCGGCGAACGCCAGAGCGTGGGCCGAGGCGTGCAGGCGGTCGAGGTGGGCGGCGAGCTGAAAGACGCGTCCGCGGTAGACGCGCAGCCCTTCCCACACCGCGTCGCCCCCCTGCACGACGCTGTCGAACACGGAGACGCGGGCCTCGCGGCGCGGCCACAGGCGGTCGCCGACCCAGACCCGGATGTCGGCGTTGCGCGGATCTGGCAGATCCTCGGGGGCGTACTCTCTCACCGTCGCAGCCTCCGTC
Source organism: Thermoanaerobaculia bacterium (assembly GCA_036397835.1). GTDB lineage: Bacteria > Acidobacteriota > Thermoanaerobaculia > Multivoradales > J023 > DASWIG01. The sequence goes on along the minus strand of DASWIG010000481.1, from coordinate 31,621 downwards.
AGTCGCCGGCGCGCAGAGCGTGCCGGTAGAGTCGTTCGTAGTAGGGACGGCAGGTCGCGAGCAGCGGCTCCAGGTGCTCCGGCACCGCGCCGGTCTTGGGCCGGTGGGGCGCGAAGCCGGTCGAGCGGTGGAGGCTGCCGTACCAGTAGGGCGACCACACGCCGTCCTCGGGGCGCCCGCCGGCGGGCCAACGGAGCATGACCTCGTCGAAGGCGAGGCCGAGGCGCTCGCAGAGCTGCCCGAGGACGCCCGCGGGATCGCGCAGGAGCTCGCGCGAGTCGATCACCGGCGGCTCCTTGCCGCGGGCCGCCACGGCGTCGTAGAGCTCGCACTGCACGTCGAGGCCGACGTCGCGGAGCGTCGGATGAGAGACCACCTGGTCGACGGAGCGCAGCATCTCCGCGGGATCGCGGATGAGGAAGGCGTTCTCGACCTGGTGGACGAAGCCGAGGTCGACGCCCGGAATGTGGTGGGCCATGTGCTTCATGAAGAGCACCGGCCGGTCGCAGTCGCCGAGGACGACGTTGCGGATCACGTTGGCGCCGTCATCGTCCTGGGCGGCGAGGATCTCCTCGCGCCCCGGGTGCTGGGCGCCGCTGGCGCGCAGGTAGGCGGCGTAGAAGGGCTCGTCGACCACCCGGGTGTCCTGGCGCTGCGCGAAGGAGTACATGAGCGCCGTCGAGACGGTGCGGGGCGTCGACCACAGGCAGATGCGGAGGGTCTGCGTCATGGGCCGGCGGAGATTATCACGCGCCCGGTCCATGATTCAGCGCCGGTGCCGCTTCGAACCAGGCGCCGGGGAACGATGTCGGATCCCGGCGTAGACTTGCTGTTCCCGGAATTGGCCGGGTAGCGGTGCAAGCCCTGCCTCGGCGCGGTGGCCGAGCGCAGGGAGCGGATCGTGAGGCGCCGGCCGACTCGGTATACTCCCGCCGAGAAGCTGATGAGCCCCGCCCCGCTTGACCTCGTCATCGTCGGATCCGGGCCCGCCGGCCTGGCCGCGGCGGCCCACGCCCAGTTCGAGGGCATGGCCTACGCCCTGCTCGAGCGCACCGACCACCTCGCCGACACCGTCCACTGTTACCAGAAGAAGAAGCTGGTGATGGCCGAGCCGGCCCTGGTGCCGCGGCGCAGCGAGCTGCCCTTCGAGGCCGGCGCGCGCGAGGCCGTGCTCGCAGCCTGGCAACGCTTCGCCGGGCAGCGGCGGCTCGCCGTCCACCTCGGCGAGGAGGTCACGGGCCTGCGCCGCGACGGCGACGGCTTCGTGCTCGACACCCGCGGCGGCCGCCGGTGGCGCGGCCGGCGGGTGGTGCTCGCCATCGGCACCCAGGGCAACCCGCGTCGCCTCGCCGTCCCCGGCGAGGACCTCGAGCACGTGAGCGGACGCCTGGTCGATCCCGACGCCCACGAGGGCGAGGACGTCGTGGTGGTGGGCGCCGGCGACTCGGCGATCGAGGTGGCGCTCGCCCTCTGCGCGCGCAACCACGTGCGGCTGGTGGTGCGCACGCCCGAGATCGTGCGCGCCAAGGAGAAGCTCGAGCGCGAGCTGCTGGCGCGTCAGGCCAGCGGCCAGATCGAGATCCATTTCAGCACCACGGTGACCCGCATCGGCCTCGACTTCGTGGACCTCCGCGGACGCGAGGCCGACCAGCGCGTGGCCGCTGACCGGGTGATCCTCAAGATCGGCGCCGAGGCGCCGCGCAGGTGGCTCGAGGGGATGGGCGTGCGCTTCGCCGGCGAGGGGCGCGAGGCGCGGCCGGTGCTCGGCCGCGGCCACGAGTCGACGGTGCCCGGGCTCCACCTGATCGGCGCGGTGACCGGCCGCGACCTGATCAAGCTCGGCATCAACCAGGGCTACGAGGTGGTGGAGCACGCCCTCGGCCGCGAGGTCGAGCCGGCCGACGAGCCGGTGCTGCGCGAGCGCCTGCCGTTCTGGCCGGGGACCGTGAGCCAGCGCATCGACTTCCTGCGCGACGCCGTCCCCCTCCTCCAGGGGGCGAGCGAGGAACAGATCCGCGAGGTGCTGCTCACGGCGAAGGTGGCCGAGCACCGGGACGGCCAGGTGATCCTGCGGCAGAACGACTACACCGACTCGTTCCTGGTGATCGCCGACGGCGAGGTGGCGATCTCGGCCGCGCCCCCCGGCGGCAAGAGCCGCGAGATCGCGACCCTGACCGCCGGCAACTTCTTCGGCGAGATGGGCCTGATCTCCGGCCGCCGGCGCAACGCCACCGCCACCGCCCGCGGACCGGCGCGGCTGGTGGAGATCCCCCGCAAGGCCATGCTCAAGCTGCTGCTGGCGGCTCCGGAAGTGCGCGAGACGGTGGACCGCACCTTCCTGGTGCGCGCCCTGCGCACCCACGTCTTCCCCGACCTGCCGGTCGCCAGCCTGTGGCAGCTCGCGGCGCTGGCACGGGCCGAGCGGGTCGAGCGCGGCCAGGTGCTCTTCCGCGAGGGCGATGCCGGCGACGCCTTCTACCTGATCCGCGGCGGCATGGTGAAGCTCACCAAGACCTCGGGGGAGCGCGAGATCGTGCTCACCTACCTGGTGGCGGGCAATTACTTCGGCGAGGGCGCCCTCTTCGAGGACCGGCCGCGGACGGCCACCGCCTCGGCGATCTTCCCCACCGAGCTCATCGTGCTCGGCAAGCACGACTTCAACGCCTTCCTCGACGCCCATCCCCAGCTCCGGGAAGGGCTCGCGGAGTCCTACGAGAGCAAGAAGCTCGCCAGCCTGTCGGCCGAGGCGACGCCGGCCGCCGGCGAGATCCTGGGCCAGCTCATCGAGACCGAGGCGGTGATGGGCACCGACGTGCTGGTGATCGACAACCACAAGTGCGTACGCTGCGGCAACTGCATCGCGGCCTGCGAGGGCGTGCACGACGACGGCCAGGCGCGCCTGTCGCTCACCGGCAACATGGTGGCGAACCTGCTGCTGCCCAACTCGTGCATGCAGTGCGAGAACCCGCTGTGCATGCTCGACTGTCCGCCCGACGCCATCGTGCGCCGGCCGGGCGGCGAGATCCTGATCAAGGACAACTGCATCGGCTGCGGCAACTGCGAGGCCAACTGCCCTTACGACAACATCTTCATGGTGCACCCCAAGCCGCGGGGCGGGCCGTTCGGCTGGATCGGCCGTCTGTTCGGGCGCGAGGCGGTGGAGCAGGAGGTGGCCGTCAAGTGCGACCTGTGCCGCGACGTGCGCGGCGGGCCGGCGTGCGTGCGGAGCTGTCCCACCGGGGCCGCGATCCGTCTCGAGCCCGGCGGGCCCGACGACCTGCGGCGCCAGGTCACCGAGCTGATCGAGCCGGGGGTGCTCGGGTGATCCTGCGCTCGCGCCGCGCGACGCGCTGGCTGCTCACCTCGCTGCTGCTCCTGGCGCTCCTCGTGGCCTCTTACGTGCGCTACGCGGGAAGCGTGCCGCTGGTGCACGGCGGCACCTTCTGGGGGGTGACCTACGGCGTGCTGGCGACGCTCCTGGTGCTGCTGCTGACAGCCTTCGGCCTGCGCAAGCGCGCCTACCGCAGCACCTGGGGCACCCTCGACGGCTGGCTGCAGGCGCACATCTATCTGGGGCTGCTGAGCGTGGTGGTGGTGGCGCTCCACGCCGGCTTCCGTTTCCGCGACCAGGTGGCCACGGCCGCGGCCGTGGCGCTCGTCGCCGTGGTGGCGACCGGCTTCGTGGGCGCGCGCCTCTACGCCGCGCTGCCGCGCCGGCTGACGCGGGTGGAGAGCAACCTCACGGTGGAGGAGATCTCGGTGGAGCTCAACCGCCTCACCCAGGCCATGGAGCGGCTTTCGGCGTCGCGCTCGCCGCTCTTCGCGCGCATCGCGCGGGACCTGCTGAAGGCGGCTCGGCCGCGGCGCCTGGCGGGGTGGCGCCTGCTGCTCGCCGCCGGCGCCGGCGAGCCGGAGCCCGAGCGCGACCGGGAGACGCTGCTGCGGCAGCTCCCCGAGGACGAGCGCGAGCCCATGCGCCAGGTGCTGGTGCTCTACCGCCAGCACCGCGAGCTCCACCTGCGCCTGCGCTACCAGCAGCGTTACAAGAACCTGCTCGAGGCGTGGCTCTACCTGCACGTGCCGTTGACGGTCGTGCTCATCGTGCTCATCGCCGTCCACGTGGCGGCGGTCTTCTACTTCGGGGCCGTGTGACGCAGCTCGACGCCGTCGTCGTCGGCTCCGGCCCCAACGGCCTCGCGGCCGCCGTGGAGCTGGCGCGCGCCGGCCTCGGCGTACGGGTGATCGAGGCCAGGGACGAGCCGGGCGGCGGCACCCGTACCCGCGAGCTGACGCTGCCGGGCTTCTGGCACGACGAGTGCTCGGCCGTCCATCCGCTGGGGATCCTGTCGCCGTACTTCCGGCGCCTGCCGCTCGCCGAGCACGGCCTCGAATGGCTGAAGCTCGACGCCAGCGTCGCCCATCCGCTCGACGGCCAGCCCGCGGTGGTGCTCTACCGCTCCTTCGAGCGCACCGCCGAGCGTCTCGACGCCGCCGACGCCCGCGTCTGGCGGCGTCTGCTCGAGCCTTTCGTCGAGCACGGGCACGAGCTCCTCGAGGACGTCCTCGGGCCGGTGACGCGCTGGCCGCGGCGACCGCTCGGGATGGCGCGCTTCGGCTGGTACGGCATGCGTCCCCTGACCCTGCTGACGCGCCGCTTCGCCGGGGCCCGCGCGCGGGCGTTGCTCGCCGGCTGCGCGGCCCATTCGGTGCTGCCGTTGACCCACCTCGCCACCGGCGCCGTGGCCCTGATGTTCGCCGTCACCGCCCACCTCGAGGAGTGGCCCTGCGCCCGCGGCGGCTCGCGGTCGATCAGCGCGGCGCTGGCGAGCTATCTGCGCTCGCTGGGCGGCGAGATCGAGCTCGGGCGTCCGGTGGCCTCGCTCGCCGAGCTGCCCGCGTCGCGGGTGGTGCTCTTCGACCTGTCGCCGGCGGTGCTGGTGAAGATCGCCGGCGACGCCTTGCCGCGGCGTTACGTCAGGCGTCTCGAGCGCTTCCGCTACGGCCCGGCGACGTTCAAGGTCGACTGGGCGCTCGGCGGCCCCATCCCCTGGACGGACCCGGAGATCGCCCGCGCCACGACCGTCCACGTGGGCGGCACGCTCGCCGCGATCGCGCGCTCCGAGCGCGACGCCTGGGAGGGCCGGCACGCGGAGCGTCCGTTCCTGATCCTCTGCCAGCAGAGCCACGCCGACCCCAGCCGGGCGCCCGCGGGGAAGCACACGGGCTACGCCTACTGCCACCTGCCCGCGGGCTCGGACGTCGACATGACCGGGCGCATCGAAGCGCAGATCGAGCGCTTCGCGCCGGGCTTCCGCGACCTGATCCTGGCGCGTCACACGACGTCGCCGCGCGAGCTCGAGGCGGGCAACCCCAACTACGTCGGGGGCGCGATCACCGGCGGCTCGGCCGAGATCGGCCAGCTCTTCACCCGTCCGGTGGCGCGGCTCGACCCCTACGCCACGCCGAATCCGCGGCTCTTCATCTGCTCGGCGTCGACGCCGCCGGGCGGCGGCGTCCACGGGATGTGCGGCTACCACGCGGCGCGGTCGGCGATCCGGCGTCTCGGGAAGTCCGGCTAGCCCGTTTACACGGCGTCCAACACCGCGATCCAAGACCTTTCTGGTTCAAACGCTACCGCCGAAGAAGAAGTGGTTGTCCTCTGGATCGACAGCGAAACGAAGCGCTGCTTCTGGTAGTTGTTGCCGGTGGCGGCGTTGGCCCGGGACTGGCCGCGGAAGTAGATGCGGGGTGGCGACAGGTAGCACACGCCGGTCCTCCTGGTATCGTGGCTGTTGCTGGACGATTCGGTTAAGTTACTTCCTCGCCCGCCGTCTTGTTTAGGACCTTGCGGAACTGTTCATGGCTCAACTTGGCCCGACCTATAAGATCCTTCCAATCCGTGAACATGACGAACTCCTTTGCCCTGAACGCCTCGGCAGCAGCAGTTGCATCCTCCCGGAGGCCGGCAGCGACCAGGTGGCTAACGACCCGACCGTACTTGATGGCTTCGGGGTCGTTAATCTCCCTGTATCGCTTTTCCACGTAGCGCCGGTACTTGTCTGCCTGGAGTATGTCCTCAGCCTTGGCCACGTAGCGGCCCCGCTTGATCTCGACAATGTGGAGGGTACCTGAGACTCCGACGCAGAAGAAATCGACCCGGTCTTCATCCCCTTCGTCACCGGTAGGGACGAGGCCGAACTCGGACCTGATCCACGTCGAGACCTGACCCTCGGCTTTGCTCAACATCCATGTAGGGTGGATCAGCCAAGGATTTCGCTCCAGGTGCTTGGCGAGCACGCCACGCTCCTTCGCGTCTTCGAGGTGCATTTTCTCGAGCGCGGCGATGGCGGCGAGGTTGCTGTCGATGACCTGCAGAAGCGAAAGCGCCGTCCGGACTTCCATTCGGGATAGGAGTTCATCGATCTGCTCCAAGTCAGAGGCGTCCGTTACTCGAAGTCTGTCGATGATCCGGCGAAGCGTGGCGTTCTCCAGCGCATCGAGAAACCACGAAAAGATGCTCTCGAACTCCTCAGGCTCCATCTCGACCGCTTTGAACTTCTCGACGAAGCTGAAGGCGACCGAGCGGTACGCGGGGGCCAAGCCGTCGATTCGCGCCTTGAGTTTGGCACTAATCTCCCTGATTTGCTTCTCTCGGAGCTCCCTCCGAAGCCTGGCCCACTCGGCCAGGCGTGTCTTCACGAGGCGCTGCCCCCACCCCTGAAAGGCTTGGCCTTGCGGGCTCTCCCACGCGATCCCTCCCCGATGGGTCGCTATCAGGTCTGGTTGCTCGGATCCGCCATCCAACCATTCGGCGCGAACCATCCCGCACAGATAACGTAGACCGTGCTGACCGGTTACGCCTCCACTGATGTCGAAAAACGTCGCTTCCTGCGAAACCTTCCCTCGCGTGAAGACGAGGATGCCCGACAAATCGCCCTCGCTTTGCCGTAGCGGCTTTTTCGAGAAGCCCACCCAGTAGTCAACGGATCCGCAGCCCTCGACGTCGTCAGTCGCCCAGCCCTTATCGGGCCATCTCCACTGGACTTCGTAGTCCTCCGGCTTCAACTCCGCACCATTCACCGTGACCAGGAACTTGGGTCCCGAAAGGAGGAACCTGCGAGCCAAGCTTCTCTTGAACTGCACCTCGTTGATCGAGCGTCTGGTCTGTGGTTGGCGCAATGTTACTGTAGTCCCATGCTCCGTGCGGCTCCCGGCAGGGGCCTTGGAGATGGGGCCGGCGTAGCGGAGTCGTGCCGGCGCCGGCTGGCGGCCGGCTTTCTTCAAGTCGGCGAGCCGGAGCTCAAACCACAATAAGACCGCTCCGACTGCTGGGTCCGGCTCCTCGTGGACGGTCTGCACTTCGACGACGTCGGCGATGCCGAAACCGGCGAGCTTTCCGATTCCCTTCCGGCCCTGAAGCGGCCTCCCTCCGTGAGACCGATCGGTCTTTTCAACGTCCCTTCGGTCCCTGCCAACGTCGAGGTACGCATCGCGGACGCCCTCCCAGTTCATGCCACGGCCATTGTCTTCGACAACTATTACGTGCTGGTCGTTGTTCGGGTCCCACGCTTGCCCAAGTGGCAGGTTAACGTGCACGATCGTCGCGTCGGCGTCCCATGAGTTGGAGATGAGCTCTGCAATCGCAGGTACCGGGCGACCGGCATACATCTGTACCCCGAGGTGCTTGACTACGTTTCCCGCAAACGTCAGGACTAGCTCCTCGGACCTGCGATCCGGGAGCAGGAGAACGGAGGCGTCGGCCTCAGAGCGGCTCATGGGTGACCAGTCCCGCAACGACGCGGCCCAGACCCTCGGCCATCCTCACGGGAACGGCGTTGCCTATCTGAGCCTCGATCTGTCCGTAGCTGCCATGAAACTCATAGGTGGCGGGAAACGTCTGAAGGAGCGCGGCTTCCCTGAGCGTCAACCCACGGTGCTCTGACGGGTGAATGAAAGAGCCGCAAGCGGGGGTCGTACACCGCGTCGTCAAGGTTGGCGCTGGCGCATCCTCCCTGATCCTCCCGTAAGACCCACATGCGCAGTGCTTTCCGAGCCGCTCATGGCATGCGAGCCTGTGCTCGGCAGGAAGGTCGAACCGCGTACCCCCAACCGGGACGGCCCTGATCCGTGCCAGGACTTTCGGAGAGTGGTTGCGATGGCGATGAACCGGGTCGGCCCCGTCGACAGGTCCTGCTCCCGCGAGGGCTTTTCCGGCTGTTGTCCGCTCGCCGAAGCCCTCTGGCAGGAGTTTGGCGAAGCTCTCTGGTAGCGACAGTTCCGGGCGCGACCGAACTGCGACGACGATGAGACGCCGCCGTCGCTGCGGCACTCCGAAGTCCACGGCATCAGCCAGGTAACTCCGAACCTTGTAGCCTATGGCCCGGAGCCGCCGTACGACCAGGGCTAGCCTGGGGTCGCGTGCCAGTCCGGGCACGTTCTCGACCGTAACTGCTTTGGGTATGAACTCGCGAACGAATCTCCACGCCTGGAGTACAAGGTCGTTCCTCTCGTCGTCGGGGTCGCCGGACCCGAGGGCCGAGTAGCCCTGACAAGGCGGGCACGCCTTCAGGAGCGTCAGCTCGCCTACGTCCAGACCGAGTTCGGCCCGTAGGCCTCCAGCGTCTACGGACTTGATATCGTCTTGCAGCAACTTTGTCTCAGGGTGATTGGCCGAGAACGTCTTCGCTGCGCTGTCGTCGTTCTCGACGGCGGCTAGAACCCAAAATCCCGCATTCTTGAGGCCCTGGGTAGCGCCGCCGGCCCCGGCGAACAGGTCGACGGCGGTCATGCCTCGCTTGAGGATTGCTTCCGTTTGGTCCATCAGGTTTCCTCTTCGTGGAGGAAGTCCAGCAGGTCCTGAACCCCAGAGTCGATGGCGCAGGTCCAGATCACGCGCGTTCGCCACCCTTGCTCCCTCAGCGCTTGCTGGGCTGTGCGGTCTCGCTCCTGGTTCCTCCTGATCTTGCTTTCCCAGTATGAGGCGTTGCTCCTCGGCAGCGTCCCCCTCTTGCAGTGATGGCCGTGCCAGAAGCAGCCGTGGACGAACACCGCAGTTCTGAATCTCGGTAGGACGATGTCCGGCGACCCCGGCAGGTCCGCCCTGTGCAGTCGGAAGCGGTATCCTGATCGGTGCAGCGCCCGGCGGACCACCACTTCGGGTCCGGTATCCCGGGACGGGACCCGCGACATCCTATACCTCGTTTGAGGATCAACCCTAGCCTTGGCGACGGTTCTGCTCATCGATCCTCGTTTTGCGAATCGCCGCTCCAAGTCCCTGGTCGTGAACGCTATTCTAGCCACTTGCTCTGAGCACACCAAGTCACGGACCTCGAAGGAAGACCGACGTTGAGACATCTCCTGCGACGCTTGGCGAGCGGCGCGCTCGTGCTGGCCGCGACCTCGGTGCTGCTCTTCGCGCTCGCCGAGATCGCCCCCGGCGACTTCCTCTCCGCCCTCGAGGTCGACCCGCGCGTTCCCCGCGAGACGGTCGAGGCGCTGCGCGAGCGCTACGGGCTCGACCGCGGACCGGCCGAGCGCTACCTCGCCTGGGCGCGCTCGGCACTGACCGGCGATTTCGGCTACTCCTTCGCCCACGGCCGGCCGGTGGGAGAGCTGCTGCTGCCGCGGGCGCGCAACACCCTCGTGCTCACCGTCCTGGCGAGCCTCTCGGCGTGGGCCCTGGCGCTGCCGCTCGGCACCTGGATGGCCGCGCGCCAGGGCGGTTGGGTCGACCGCCTGGGCCTCGGCGCCAGCGCCGTGCTGCTGGCCACGCCGCAACTCCTCCTCGGGCTCGGGGCGCTGCTCCTCGCGGCCACCACCGGCGCCTTCCCGGCCGGCGGCATGACCTCGCTCGGCTTCGCGGAGATGGGCGGGACGGCGCGCCTGCGCGACCTCGCCTGGCACCTCGCCCTGCCGGCGGCGGCGCTCGTCCTCGGCAGCCTGCCGGTGCTCGTTCACCACGTGCGTTCGGCGCTCGCCGAGGTGCTCGACGCTCCTTACCTGCGCGTCGCCCGCGGCCACGGCGTGCGCCCCGCTCGCCTGCTCTTTCGCTACGCGCTGCCGGCGGCGGCCAACCCGCTGATCTCGCTCTTCGGCTTCTCCGTGGCCTCGCTGCTCTCGGGGGCGCTGGTGATCGAAGTCATCCTGAGCTGGCCGGGCATGGGCACCCTGCTGCTGCAGGCGATCCTGGCGCGCGACCTGCACGTGGTCGTGGGCGCCACGCTCTTCTCGGCCGTCTTCGTGGTCGCCGGCCAGCTCCTCGCGGACCTGACGCTGCTGGCGGCGGATCCGCGGATCCGGGAGCCGGCGTGAAGCGCTCCGCCTCGCCGCGGCCGGCGCTCGCCGTGCTCGGCGCGCTCTACGCGCTGGTGCTGGCCGCCGGCTGGATCGCGCCCTACGACGTCCACGAGCAGAACCGGGACCTCGCCTGGGCGCCGCCCACCCGGCCGCGCTTCGTCGACGCCGAAGGCCGCTTCCAGCTTCGTCCCTTCGTCTACCGCCAGGTGGAGCGGCCCGGCCGCTTCGGCCAGTACGTGGAGGACCGCAGCCGGGCCTTCCCGCTGCGCTTCTTCGTCACCCGTCCGTCGACCGGCCGCCGCCACCTCTTCGGCGTCGATGGCGAGGCCCGCGTCTTCCTCCTCGGGGCCGACCGCTTCGGCCGCGATCAGCTCTCGCGGCTGCTCCACGGCGGCCGCGTCTCCCTGGGCGCGGGGCTCCTGGCGGGCCTGCTGGCGGTGGCCCTGGGGATCGCGGCGGGCACCGCGGCCGGCTTTTACGGCGGCTGGATCGACGCCGCGACCATGCGCCTGGGCGAGCTCTTCATGGCCTTGCCCTGGCTCTACCTGCTGCTGGCGGTGCGCGCCGTGCTGCCCCTCGACCTGACGCCGGCCGGCGCCTTCCTCGCCACCACGGCGGTGGTCGGCACGCTCTCGTGGGTGCGTCCGGCGCGGCTGGTGCGCGGCGTGGTGCTGTCGGCGCGCGAGCGCGAGTTCGTCCTCGCCGCCCGCGGCTTCGGCGCCTCGGATCTCTACCTGCTGCGGCGCCACGTGCTGCCGCAGGCTGCCGCGGTGGTGCTCACCCAGCTTGCCTTGCTGGTGCCGCGGCTGGTGCTGGCCGAGGTCACGCTGTCGTTTCTCGGCCTCGGCGTCGCCGAGCCGACGCCGAGCTGGGGCAACATGCTCGCCGCGCTGCGCCAGGTCCACGTGCTCACCTCCTACTGGTGGGCCTCGGCCCCGGCCGCCGCGCTCGTCGCCGTCGTCCTGAGCTATCATCGGCTGGCGAGCGCGCTGCAACAGCTCCTGGGCAAACCTACCCCATGAAGAGATCCCTTTCAGCTCCTCGGCCGCGCCTTCTCCTCTCCCTTCTCCCAAGAGCGTTCCTTTGGCCGGCCCTGGCGAGGTGGACGGTGGCGGCGGCGTGGACGGTGGCGGCGTGGGCGTGCGCGCCGGCGCCCGAGGCGATGACGGCCGAGCCGGACCGCGACGAGCGCTCCGGCGGCCGGCTCGTGGCGAGCCTGCGCGCCGAGCCGCAGACCTTCAACCCGGTCACGGCCACGGACAATCCTTCGCGGACCGTGATCGCCTTGACGATGGCGGACCTCGTCCACACCAACCGTCTGACCCAGGAAAGCGAAGCGGCCCTGGCCGAGAGCTGGACGGCGTCCCCCGACGGCCGCCGTTTCACCCTCGAGCTGCGCCGCGGCCTGCGCTTCTCGGACGGTCATCCCCTCGACGCGGACGACGTCGTCTTCTCCTTCCAGGTCTATCTCGACGCGGCGATCGCTTCGAGCCACCGCGACCTGCTGATCGTCGGCGGCGAGCCGATCGAGGTCCGCAAGACGGACGCTCATCGGCTCGAGGTCGAGCTTGCCGAGCCCTACGCCGTGGGCGTCCAGATCTTCGATTCGATCGCCATCCTCCCCGAGCACCGTCTCGCGGACGCCTATCGGGAAGGCCGCCTGGCCCAGGCCTGGGGGCTTTCGACGCCCCCGGAGGAGATGGCCGGTCTCGGCCCGTTCCAGGTCGAGCGCTACGTGCCCGGAGAGCGCCTGGAGCTGGCGCGCAATCCCCACTACTGGAAAACCGATCAACAGGGGCGGCGCCTGCCTTATCTCGACAAGGTCGTCTTTCTCGTGATTCCCGACAAGGAGGCTCAGACGATCCGCTTCCGCACCGGCGAAGTCGACGTGATCGAAAGGCTCGCCGCGGACGATTTCAGCCGGCTCGAGGCCTCCGGCGCCGGGGATTACGCGCTCCACGACCTGGGACCGGGATTCGACGTCCATTTCCTTTTCTTCAACCTCAACGACCTCGAGGACGGGGGCGACGAGGACCTCGCGGCGCGCCAGGAGTGGTTCCGGAGCCGCGGTTTCCGCCGCGCGGTGTCGCTGGCGATCGATCGTGACGCGATCGTCAAGCTGGTCTATCAGAACCGCGCGAGCGCCCTCGCCTCGCACGTGACCCCGGGCAACAAACGCTGGCACCATCGCGGCCTGCCTCCGCCGCGGCGCTCGCTCGCCGCGGCCCGCCGCGCGCTCGAGGGCGCCGGCTTCAGCCTGGACGCCGGCGGCCGCCTCCACGACGCCGGCGGCCGGCCGGTCCGCTTCTCGATCGTCACCAACTCGGGCAACAGCGAGCGGGTGCGGATGGCGACCATCGTCCAGGAAGACCTGCGCCAGCTCGGAATCGAGGTGCAGATCGCGCCGCTCGAGTTCCGGGCGCTGGTCGATCGGCTCACCAAGACCTTCGATTTCGAGGCCTGCATCCTCGGCCTGACGGTGGGCGATGATCCCAATCAGGTCGTCAACGTGTGGCACTCCACGGGCAACGGCCGCCTCTGGCGCCTGCACCGCACCCGCCCGGAGCCGCCGTGGCAGCTCGAGATCGACCGCCTGATGACCGTCCAGGTCACGGAGCCGGACGGCGCCGCCCGCAAGGGCCTCTACGACCGCGTGCAGGAGATCCTCGCCGAGCAGGAGCCCTGCGTCCTGCTCGTCAGCCCCAACGTGCTGGTGGGAGCCAGGCGCGGCCTCGGCAACTTCAGGCCCGCGGTGTTGGAACCGCTGACCCTGTGGAACGTCGACGAGCTGTACTGGCAGGGAAATGACGCCGAGGATCGCCCCTGAAAGGTCGAGCGAAGACGATGCTGGAGCGTGGGACCCCGGGTCCGAGCTTGTCGGACGAACGTCTGGTCGAGGAGTGTCTGAGCGGCGGCGAGGAGGCGTGGAGGGCCCTGGTCGACAAATACAAGAACCTCGTCTACAACATCATCCTCAAGTACGGCGTGGGCTCCGAAGAAGCGGCCGACCTCTTTCAGACGGTGTGGCTCGAGGCCTACAACGACCTGCCGAAGCTGCGCAAGAAGTCGGCGGTCAAGGCGTGGCTGGTGTCGCTGACCACGCACCAGTGCTATCACTGGAAGCAGAAGCAGAAGCGGCGGGACTTTTTCGAATCCGGAGAGTTCAGCGCCGAGGACCTCGAAGAGATGATTCCCCTCGATCCCTCGTTCGTCGAGGACCTCGAGCGGGATCAATTGGTGAGGGAAGCCATCTACCGGCTCTCGCCGCGCTGCCAGGAAATGATCCGACTCCTGTTCTTCACCTCGCCGCCGGTGCCCTACAAGGAAGTCGCCCGGCGGCTCGGTCTCGCCACGGGATCCATCGGCTTCATCCGCGGCCGCTGCCTGCAGCGTTTGCAGAAAAACCTCGACCAGGAGGGAATCTGACGTCGTGAGCGCCCATGCCACGGCCGAGCCGCAAGACTGGATCGCGAGGCTCGCCGACCTCGGGGAGGACAAGAGCCGCAAGGAGTTCTGGCGCCGCTATGGCCGGCAGGTCGACCCGCCGCTGATCGAGAGCCTGTGCACCGAGGTCAGCCGCCTCGTCTGGTCCGACGTCGAGAAGGCCACCAGGCTGGCGGCGAGCACGCGCTGGCTGGCGGAGGCCCTGGACGACGACCGCTGCCGCGCCCTGACCGCCCGCGCCGCCGCCAACGCCCTCCACAGCGCCGGCGAGAACGACCAGGCCCAGGAGCTCTACGAGCTCGCCCTCGAGCGGTTCCACTGCATCGGCGAACGGCGGGAGGAGGCGATCACCCGCTCGTGCGCCCTCTTGAACCTCGCCTACCTCGGCGACTACGCGCGGGTGGCGCAGTGGGAGGAGGCCGCGCGCGAGACGTTCGCGGGGCTTTCTGATCACCTGCGCCTGGCCATCCTCTCGCACAACTTCGCCAACATCCTCTACCGGCAGGACCGCTGGGAGGACGCGCTGGGCCGCTATCAGCTCGCCCACAAGGAATTCGTGCGGCTCCGTCGCCCCCAGGACGCGGCCGTCTGCCTGCGCAACATCGGCGTGTGCCACATCAGCCTGCACAACTTCGCCGAGGCCTTCGCCGTGTATGAAAGGACCCGCGCCTACTGCCTCGAGGAGGGGCTCGACCGCCTGGTGCTCCAGGTCGACTACAACATCGCTTACCTCTTCTACCTGCGCGGAGAGTACACGCGGGCGGTGCAGCTCTACCGCGACGTGCGGCGGCGCTGCGAGGCCGAGGGGGACGAATATCACAAAGCGCTCTGCGATCTCGACCAGGCGGAGATCTTCCTCGAGCTCAACATGATCGAGGATTCGGCGACGCTGGCGCGCGCGGCGTGCGAGAGCTTCGAGGAGCTGCGGTTGCCCTACGAGTGGGCCAAAGCGCTGACCAACGGCGCCGTCGCCCACTCGCGCCAGGGCAAGGGGGCGCTCGCCCTGGAGGAGCTGGCACGGGCGCGGGCGATGTTCCTGCAGGAGGGCAACCGCCTGTGGCCGGCGCTGGTGGACTTCTACCGGGCGGTGATCCTCTACCGCGAGAATCGCCACGGCGACGCGATCCGGCTGGCCGAGGCGGCCCAGGAGGTCTTCCTGCGCTCGTCGCTGGCGCCCAAGGCGGCGATGTGCGAGCTCCTGCTGGCCGAGATCTACCTCGCCCGGCGCGAGCCCCGGAAGGCCCGCGAGGTGTGCGACGTGGCCCTGGCGCGGCTCGCCGACCTCGAGCTGCCCGCCCTCGAGCACCAGGCCTACCTGGTCCTGGGACAGATCGAGGAGGCCTTCGGCGACCGCACCCGGGCCCTCGACGCCTACCGCCAATCGCACTCCTGGATCGAAAAGCTCTGCAGCCAGCTCCAGAGCGAGGAGCTCAAGATCGCCTTCCTCGGCGAGAGACGCCGGGTCTACGAGAGCCTGGTCTGGCTGACCATGCAGGATCCGCAGATCCCGGGGCGCGAGCGGCTCGCCTTCGACTACATCGAGCAGGCCCGCTCGCGCAGCCTCTCCGACCTGATGTCCTTCCGAGTCCACGACCTGCCGCCCACGCGGGCCGCGCACGGCGACCTGGCTCGCCGGATCCGCGCCCTGCGCGAAGAGCTCAACTGGTATTACCGCCAGGTCGACTTGCAGCAGATGCGCGGCGGCGAGCGCTCGCTCGAGGAGGTCCGGAAGATCCGCCGCAACGTGCGCGCGAAAGAGGATCAGTTGTTGCGCGCCCTGCACGAGCTGCGGACGGCGGACCAGGAGCTCAGCTCGCTCCAGTCGGGCGGCGGGATCGACCTCGAGACGGTGCGCTCGTCGCTGCCCGAGGCGGCGGTGATGGCGGAGTACTTCATCGCCCGCGGCACCATTTTCTGCTGCGTGGTCGGCCGCCGCGAGATCGCCGTGGTGCCGCTCGGGACGGTGGCGCGCACGCTCGAGATCCACCGCCGGCTGCAATTCCAGCTCTCGCGCTCGATGCTCGGACGCGAGCAGATCGGCGACGGTCTCGCCCTGATCGAGGAAGCCACCCAGGCCCACCTGCGCGACCTCTACGGCGAGCTCGTGGCCCCTCTGGAACCTCTGCTGGCGGCCGACCACCTCGTGGTCGTGCCCTACGGCTTCCTCCACTACGTGCCTTTCCACGCCCTCTTCGACGGCCGCCGGTACCTGATCGACCGCTTCTCGATCTCCTACGCGCCGAGCGCCGGCGTCTTCCACCTGTGCAGGACCAAGCCGACGGCGTGGAGGCAGCAGTCGCTGGTCCTCGCGGTGGCCGACGAGCGGGCGCCGCTGATCCTGGAGGAGGCGCGGGCGGTCGCCGACGCCTTGCCCGACGTCACGCTGCTGCTCGGCGAGGACGCCAGCGAAGAGGCGCTCAGGAGCCGCGGCGCCGACAGCCGCTTCGTCCACATCGCCACCCACGGCCTCTTTCGCCGCGACAACCCGATGTTCTCGGCGATCCAGCTCGGCACCTTCCGGCTCAGCCTCTTCGATCTCTACAGCCTGCGCCTGAAGGCCGAGATGGTGGTGCTCTCGGGCTGCGGCACCGGGCTCAACGCGGTGCTCGGGGCCGACGAGCTGGTGGGGCTCACGCGCGGCTTCCTCTACGCCGGAGCGCAATCCGTGGTGGTGAGCCTGTGGGACGTCCACGACGCCTCGACCGCCCTCTTCATGCGCCGGTTCTACCTGCACCTGGCCCGCGGCACGCCGCGCGCCCGAGCCCTCCGGCGCACGATGACCGAGCTGCGCCGAAGCTATCCCAATCCCTACCACTGGGCGCCCTTCGTGCTGGTCGGGAACCCCGGATGAGGGGCGGGAGACCGCGGAAAGGCGAAATTTTCCGCCGCGGGTATATTTTTCGCCGGCCGCGGCGACCCTATATGAGTCGAGGCAGGATCGCCTCGACCCAAGAGACGTGGACAAGATGACGGCCTTCGACCTGACTCATTGGTGCGATTACGCCCGAGGAGTCGCCGCCCCTGAATCGACGCCGAGCATGCGAGCTCTCCTCGAGCGCTCGGAGCCGGCCCGCAAAGCGGTCGAGCGGTTCCGCCGGGTGGCCTCCGTCGCCGGCGCCGACGCCGCCGGCGCCATCCCCGCCCACGCCGTGCTCGTGGCCAAAGCCGTCGCCGCTCTCGCGCCGCGGGTGCCCTCCGCGGCGAGCCGCCGCTTCCTGCCCGCCGAGCTCACCTTCGACAGCACGCACGCCGCCGGAGTGGGAACCCGCGATCTGTGCCCCTCTCACCAGCGGATCGCCAGCTACCGGGCAGGCGAGCTCAGCGTCCACGTCCGGCTGGAGCATGAGACGACTCCCTACGGCCGGGTCCTGGTCGGCCAGCTCCTGCGCCACGCTCCGGCGCCGTTGCCGGTGACCGAGGTGCCGGTCCTGGTGCTCGCGGCCGGCAAGGTGGTGGGCCGATCGCTGACCAGCCGCTTCGGCGAGTTCCAGGCCGACGGCCTGCCGCCCGATCCCCTGGCGCTGTGCCTGCTGGTGGAGCCGGAACGATGGATCGAGGTTTCCCTCGGGTCGTTACCCGAGGTTTGAAGGAGGTCTGCAAGTGTCAGCCCAGCAGTCGTGGAATCGCCGAGAGCTCCGGAGCACAGGCGTGCCCGCGGCGCCGCCGCGACCGCGTCGGGTCGACGCGAGACGCCGCCGGATCCTGGCCGGGTTGCTGATCGCCGCGCTGACGGCGGCGCCGGCTCTCGCCAAGAACCACCACGACCGCAAGAACGCGAACGGCAACCAGGTGATCCTCTACGCCGCGCCGGAGGACGCCGCGCACCTCGCGGCTCAGCACGGCTTCGAGATCGCGGGCGAGATCCAGGCCGAGGGCGTCTACGCCGTGCTCCTCGAGCCGCCGGCCTCGCTCACGGCGGAGCAGGTCGAGAGCCTGCTCGCCGGCGATCCCCGGGCGCTGGCCGTGAGCCGGGTAGAGATCGCGACGCTACCCACGTCGCTGCTCATCCAGCCGGCCCAGGAGGACGTCGCCGTCGACCTGGCCAAGCCGAGCGACTTCACGACTCCCTGCCTCGGCCAGGGCTTCTCGGGATTGCTGTGGAGCGGCTACGCCGACCAGCAGGCGGCCCGCGAGATCAGGCTCCACGAGGGGCACCTGGAGAACGGCGATTGCGGCTCGGCCGTGGTCGCGGTGATCGATACCGGCGTCGACGCCGATCACGAGCTGCTGCGCGGCGCCCTCGTGCCCGGCTACGACTTCCTCCTCGAGACCGCCGGCATCCCTTCCGAGCTCTCCATGCTCGACCAATCCGTGGCCGCCATCCTCGAGCAGTCGGTGGCCGCCATCCTCGAGGGCGAAGGCGAGGTGCTGGTGCTCGAGCAGTCGGTGGCCGCCATCCTCGAGCAGTCGGTGGCCGCCATCCTCGAGCAGCAGCCCCTGCCGGCCTACTTCGGCCACGGCACCATGGTGGCCGGGCTCGTCCGCCTCGCCGCGCCGAGCGCGCAGATCATGCCGCTGCGGGTCTTCGACGGCGGCGGCCAGGGCCACCTCTTCGACGTCGTGCGCGCGATCTACTACGCGGTCGACCACGGCGCCGACGTGATCAGCATGAGCTTCAGCATGGAGTCGGGCTCGAAGGATCTGAGGAAGGCCGTGCAATACGCCCGCAGCCGCGGCGTCGTCTGCGTGGCGGCGGCCGGCAACCAGGGGCAGAACGTCATGGTCTACCCCGCGGCCCTGGAGGACGCCGTCGCCGTCGCGGCGCTCGCCGGCGACGGGCTCGCCGGCTTCTCCAACTACGGCTCCAACCTCGTCGACCTGGGGGCGCCGGGCAACGGCGTGGTCTCCGCCTACCCGGGCGGGCTCTACGGCGCCGGCTGGGGGACTTCCTTCAGCGCGCCCCTGGTGGCGGGGACCGCGGCCCTGCTCGTCCACCGCTACCCGGCGCGGAGCACCGCGTCGGTCCAGAGCATCAAGAACGCGCTGCGCCACGGCAGCGAGAGGATCGACGGCCTCGTGAGCCTGATCGGCAGCGGCCGCCTCGACGTGCTCGGGACGGTTCGGGAGGCGCCCTAGACGAGAAGCTCGAATCGAGAGCTCGGGCTCGATCTCGGAGCCCGTTTTCAAAAGGCCCATCTCGTTCGGAGAGGGCATCGGGACCAATGAAGGACGGCATGCGCCGTCCTTTTTTCTTCTTCCCGGAGGCTTGACGTCAATACATGCCGTCCATGCCGTCCATGCCGTCCATGCCGCCGGCGGCCTGGCCGTTCGTCTGCTCCTTGACCTGGGTGACCAGCGCTTCGGTGGTGAGCAGGAGCCCGGCGATCGACGCCGCGTTCTGGAGCGCGTGCTTCGTGACCTTGGCCGGATCGATCACGCCGGCCTTCACCAAGTCCTCGTACTCGCCGGTCGCGGCGTTGAGGCCCACGTTGCCTTCGAGGGCCAGGACGTCGCGCACCACTACCGAACCCTCGAGACCGGCGTTGGCCGCGATCTGGCGCGCCGGCTCTTCGAGCGCCCGCCGCACGATCGCGACGCCGACCTTGACGTCGCCCTCGGCCTCGACCTTCCCGACCGCCGCGATCGCCCGCAGGAACGCCACGCCGCCGCCGGCCACGATGCCTTCCTCGACCGCCGCCTTGGTGGCGTGCATGGCGTCCTCGACGCGCGCCTTCTTCTCTTTCATCTCGGTCTCGGTCGCGGCGCCGACCTGAATCACCGCCAGGCCGCCCACCAGCTTGGCCAGGCGCTCCTGGAGCTTCTCGCGGTCGTAATCCGACGAGGTCTCGCCGATCTGGTTGCGGAGCTGCTTGACGCGGGCGCCGACCGCTTCGCGATGGGCCTTCGAGTCGGCGTCGGTCACCAGCGTCGTGTCGTCTTGGGTGACGATGACCTTCTTGGCCTCGCCGAGGTCGTCCCAGGCGACGTTCTCGAGCTTGATGCCGAGGTCCTCGGTGATCACCTTGCCGCCGGTGAGGACGGCGACGTCCTCGAGCATGGCCTGGCGCCGGTCGCCGAAGCCCGGCGCCTTGACCGCCGCCACCTTGAGCGTGCCGCGCAGCTTGTTGACGACCAGCGTCGCCAGGGCCTCGCCCTCGACGTCCTCGGCCACGACGAGGAGGGGCTTGCCCTGCTTGGCGACCTGCTCGAGGAGGGGCAGGAGATCTCTCATGGCCGAGATCTTCTTCTCGTGCAGCAGGATCACGGCGTTCTCGAACACCACCTCCTGGCGCTCCGGGTCGGTGATGAAGTAGGGCGAGAGGTAGCCGCGGTCGAACTGCATGCCTTCGACCACCTCGAGCGTGGTCTCCAGGCCCTTGGCCTCCTCGACGGTGATGACGCCGTCCTTGCCGACCTTGTCCATCGCCTCGGCGATGATCTGGCCGATGTCGCGGTCGGTATTGGCCGAGATCGTGCCGACGTGGGCGATCTCCTCGCCCGTGACCGGCCGCGCGGCCTGCTCGATGGCCGCGACCGCGGCCTTGACGGCCTGGTCGATGCCGCGCTTGACGTCCATCGGGTTGGCGCCCGAGGCCACCACCTTGGTGCCCTCGCGATAGATGGCCTGGGCGAGCACGGTGGCGGTGGTGGTGCCGTCGCCGGCGACGTCGGACGTCTTCGCGGCGACCTCGCGTACCATCTGGGCGCCGAGATTCTCGAGCGCGTCCTTGAGCTCGATCTCCTTGGCCACGGTGACGCCGTCCTTGGTGATGGTCGGCGAGCCCCAGCTCTTCTGGATCACGACGTTGCGGCCCTTCGGGCCGAGGGTGATCTTCACCGCGTCGGCCAGCTTGTTGACGCCGCGCAGGAGAGCCTTGCGGGCGTTCTCCGAGTAGGTAATCTGTTTGCTGGACATGATGTTCCAAGTTCCTTTTAGAAATGAGAATAGGGGCTCAGCTCTCGAGGACGGCGAGCACGTCGTCTTCGCGCAGGATCATGTAGTCCTCGCCGTCGATCTTGATCTCGCTGCCCGAGTACTTGCCGATCAGGATGCGGTCGCCGGCCTTGACGTCGAGCGGCTGGCGCTTGCCGCCGTTGCCGTCGGTCATGTACTTGCCGGGCCCGACCGCCGTGACCTCGGCCTCCTGGGGCTTCTCTTTCGCGGTGTCGGGGATGAAGATGCCGCCGCGGATTTCTTCGTTCTTCTCGATCCGCCTGGCGAGCACACGGTCGTGTAAGGGACGCACGTTCATGTTCAGAACCTCCTTGAACAAACCTTGCGCCGGCCGCGGGCGCCCAACGCGGTTGGCATTCTCGTCAGAGAGTGCTGACGAGATTCTCTGCAAGATCTATTCCCGGTTTCGAGAACGTATGAGGCCAAGGGCCCACACCGGCCCCCGGAGGCCGTTCGCGCCCGCGGCGCCGCGACCGCCTGCACCATATTGATGGGAACAACACGTCATTTCGATCGACCTCACACGCCCCTCCTATCGCTGCTCCGCGCGCTTGCCGCCGGTCATGCCGTAGCTCCTGAGCTTGCGGTAGAGCGTCGCCGAGCCGATCCCGAGCTGCTCGCAGGTGCGCCGCTGGTTGCCGCCGTTCAATTGCAGCACTGCCAGGATGTACTCCTTTTCAACCTCGCCGAGCGGCTGCACCGTGGCTCCGGTGACCACCGGCTTGGGGAACGCCTGGCGGATCTCCTCGGGCAGATCCGCGAGCTCCACGCGGCGACCGCGTGCGAGCGCGACCGCGCGCTCCATGGCGTTCTCGAGCTCGCGCACGTTGCCGGGCCAGTCGTAGCGCAAGAGCTGATCGGCAGTCTGTGGGGTGAAGCCTGAGATCTTGCGAGCCATCCGCGCCACCGCGTCCGCGAGCAGCAGCCGGGCGAGCGGCAAGACGTCGTCCCGGCGATCGCGCAGCGGCGGAACGTGGAGCTCGACGACCTTGAGCCGATAGTAGAGGTCCTGCCGGAAGGTGCCATCAGCGACCCCATGGGCGAGGTCGCGGTTGGTGGCGGCCAGGACGCGCACGTCCACCGGTCGGCTCTCGTTCTCCCCCACCCGACGGACCTCCCGCTCCTGGAGGACCCGCAGGAGCTTGACCTGCATGCCGGGCGAGACGTCGCCGATCTCGTCCAGCAACAACGTTCCGCGGTTGGCCGCTTCGAACAGGCCGGGCCGGTCCGAGGCCGCACCGGTGAAGGCGCCGCGCCGGTGCCCGAAGAGCTCGCTCTCGAGCAGGGTCTCGGTGATGGCGCCGCAGTTGACGGCGATGAACGGCCCCGCCGCGCGCGTCGACTCGTCGTGGACGAGCCGCGCGATGCGTTCCTTGCCCACTCCGCTCTCGCCGGTAATGAGCACGGTGGCATCGACCTTCGCCACCCGCCGCGCCAGGTCCACCACGTGCTGCATCTTCGGGCTCCTGGCGACCATACCCAGCGGCTCCTCCACGTCGCGACCCACGCGGACCAACGTTCGACGGTGGGCTCGGAGCTTCTCCTCCGCCGCCTTCAAGGTCTCCGTGACCCGGCTCAGTGAGACGTCGAGGCACGCCGCGAGGTGCCCCGAATCGAAGAACGCCAGCTCCCCGGCGTGTTCTTCACCCCACTCTTCGCGCGTGCGCCCGAGGAGGTGGCACGCCGCGTGACCTTCTCCCAGACAGCGGTCTTCGAGGACGTAGGTCTCCTTTCCGGCGGTGTGGCTGACGTAGCCGCTCATCAGGCCGCAGATGGTCCAGCAGACGGCCGAATCGGCGCGGCCGAAGTGCAGGAGATGCTGCTCCGCCTCGTAGGAGGCGAGCAGCATCGCCCCCTTCTTGGTGAGCGGGTCCTCACTTCCCGGCGCGGCGCGAAAAAGCCCCTCCAGGGTGTAGATGCGGGGGCCGGCGCGACGCCATTCCCCGTTGTTCTCCCACTTGAACTCCCTCTGCATGGCCGCCGCCATGCGCCAGCCGTGGGCGAAACCGAACTGGGTGAGCACCGCGCGGGCAGCGGTCAGGCCGAAGTTCTTGACGAGGTACTGCCGCAGGAGCCCCATCGCCACGGCGTCGAGCAATAGCGCGCGCTGCCCGGCGAAACGAATCAGGCCTCCTTCCGGGTCCAGCTCCAGGAGCTCCTCGTGGTGCAAGTCCTCGACGCGCATCGGCCACCTCGATCAAATCGATGGTACCACACTTCATTGTGATTGAAGACCCGGGCAGACGAACCGGCGGCGTCATGCAGCGGCCGGTTACCACGGGAGGATCCAGCGGTGGCCGGGAACTTGCATGGGAGCCGGCATGACTGCAGCGAACCAGAGTGCAGCGAACCAGAGTGCGACCACCCGGGCGAACAGCCTCCACACCATCGCCATGCTCGGGAACCACTTGCCTCGGCAGTGTGGAATCGCCACGTTCACGACCGACCTGAGCGAGGCCATCAGCGCTGAATTCTCAGCGCTCGAATGCTTCGTGCTGGCGATGAACGACCCCGGCCGGCGCTACGCGTACCCCGCGCGGGTGCGCTTCGAGATCGCCGCGACCGACGTCGGGGCTTACCGGCGCGCGGCGGACTTCTTGAACGTCAGCGCGGTAGAGCTGCTCTGCGTGCAACACGAGTATGGGATCTTCGGAGGGAAAGCCGGCATCCACCTTCTCGCGCTGCTGCGTGACTTGCGCATGCCGGTCGTGACGACGCTCCACACGATCCTCGCCGTGCCCAATCCTCAGCAGCGTGTGGTCATGGACGAGCTCACGCGCCTCTCGGAACGCCTGGTGGTCATGAGCGCTCACGGCGCTGCCCTGCTCCGCGAGGTCCACCACGTTCCGGAGGCCAAGATCGACTTCATCCCCCACGGGATTCCGAGCCTGCCCAGTGCCCAGCGAAGCAAGCAACAGCTCGGGGTCGAGGGCAAGACGGTGATCCTCACGTTCGGGCTCCTTTCGCCCGACAAGGGGATCGAGCACGTCATCGACGCGCTGCCCGCGATTCTGGATCGCCACCCGGACACGCTCTACATCGTCTTGGGCGCGACCCATCCGCACGTGAAGGAGGCCCATGGCGAGACGTACCGGGTCATGCTGGAGAATCGCTCCCGGGGGCTGGGAGTAGATTCCCACATGATTTTTCACGACCGCTTCGTGAGCCAGGCCGAGCTGACCGAGTTTCTTTCCGCGGCCGACATCTACGTCACGCCGTATCTGAATCCGGAGCAGATCACGTCCGGAACCCTCGCCTACGCCGTCGGTTCGGGGAAAGCCGTGATTTCCACGCCCTATTCGTACGCTCGCGAGCTGCTCTCAGAGGGACGTGGGGTTCTCGTCCCCTGGCCCCGAGACGACCCGCAAGGCCTCGCGCGCGCGGTCATCGACCTGCTCGACGACGAACAAGGGCTCGCGGCGCTCCGCGAGCGAGGAGCCGCCTACGGCCGCAGCATGCTCTGGCCGGCAGTGGCCCGCTGCTACGTTCAGTGCTTCGGGCGGGCGCGCGTGGAGCGCGGCGATCGGCTGCGAACCGCTTTTCAAGCCAAGACCCTCGCCGAGCGCCCGCTCGGGTTGCCGGAGATCAACCTCGCGCATCTCGACTCCCTGAGCGATCATACGGGAATCCTGCAGCACGCGGCGTTCAGCGTTCCTCGCTACGAGGCCGGTTACTGCGTGGACGACAATGCGCGGGCGCTGCTGCTGACGACGCTGCTCGAAGACGCGGGCATCGAGGACATCAAGCCGGTGCGCGCCCTCGGATCTCGCTACCTGGCCTTCGTGCGTCACGCGTTCGACCCGCCCAGCGGACGGTTCAGAAATTTCATGTCGTACTCTCGGCAATGGGGCGACGGACCCGGCTCCGAGGACTCTCACGGGCGAGCGTTGTGGGGGCTCGGTACCGTCATCGGTCATTCTTACGATCCGGGACGGCGCAACCTGGCCGACTCGCTTTTCCACGCCGCGCTGCCCCGAGTCGAGGCTTTCACCAGCCCGCGCGCCTGGGCCTATGTGCTCCTCGGCATCGACGAGTATCTGCACGCGTTCCAGGGCGAGACCAGGGTTCAAGCGCTTCGCAAGCGGCTGGCCGAGCGCCTCCTCGAGCTCTACCGGCAAGCGAGCAGTCCGGCATGGTCCTGGTTCGAGGAGCGGGCGACGTATTGCAACGCGCGACTGTCACAGGCCGTCCTGGTATCCGGGTGGCGAATGGAGCACGACGAGATGAAGGCAGCGGGCCTGCGATCGCTCGAATGGCTCTCCGAGGTTCAGCGCTCGCCGTCTGGCGAGGGGTACTTCGCGCCCATCGGTTCGGACGGCTTCTACGAAAAGGGCGGCACCAAGGCAGAATTCGACCAGCAGCCCGTCGAGGCGTGCGCGATGGTCTCGGCCTGCCTTGCCGCGCAGAGCGTGACCGGCGACGAACGTTGGGGGTTGGATGCCAGCCGCGCCTTCAACTGGTTCCTCGGGCAAAACCAGCAGCAACGATCGCTCTATGATGCCGCGACGGGCGGCTGCCGCGACGGGCTTCACGTCGATCGTCTCAACGAAAACCAGGGCGCGGAATCGACGCTCTCCTTTCTCCTCGCTCTCGTCGAGATGCGCGGCGCCACCCAGTCAACTCCATCAAACCGTTCCGACATGACCATGACGAAGCGCAGTTCCGGAGAAACGGCATCATGAACCACAAAAGCACAGAAGGATCTGCCTACCAGGAGCTCCTTCGCCGGCACCCTGGCAACCCGATCCTCACGGCGGCCGTATGGCCCTATCCGGCCCATACCGTCTTCAACCCCGGTGCCACGCGGCTCCACGATGGTACGACGTTGCTGCTCTGCAGGGTGGAAGACCGCCGCGGCCACTCTCACCTGTGTGCCGCGCGGTCGGCGAACGGCGTCGACGGGTGGGTGATCGACGCGCAACCGACCCTGCGACCCGACCCCGAGAATTTTCGCGAGGAGATCTGGGGCATCGAGGATCCACGGATCACCTTCCTCGCGGAGCTCGGCAAGTACGCGGTCGCCTACACCGCCTTTTGCCAGGAGGGACCTGGCGTGGCACTGGCGCTGACGGAGGATTTTCGGCAGTTCGAACGCTGCGGTCTCGTCATGGAGCCCGATGACAAGGATGCGGCGCTCCTGCCCAGGCGAATCGACGGACAGTTCGCGCTCCTTCACCGCCCGATGACCGACTCCGGGGCGCACATCTGGATCTCGTTCTCGCCGGACCTGCGCAATTGGGGAAGTCGCAAAATGGTCCTCAAGGCACGCAAGGGCGCGTGGTGGGACGCCAACAAAGTCGGACTGTCGCCGCCGCTCATCGAGACCGCTCGAGGGTGGCTGATGCTCTACCACGGGGTTCGGCACACGGCCTCCGGGGCGCTCTACAGGCTCGGTCTCGCGCTCCTCGACCTCGACGACCCGGCGCGCTGCGTGCTCCGCGGGGATTCGTGGATCTTCGGCCCCGAGACGCCCTACGAGCGCCTGGGAGACGTGGGCAACGTCACTTTCCCCTGCGGCTACACGATGGGCGCCGACGGCGACACGATCAATCTCTACTACGGCGCGGCAGATACCAGCGTCGCGCTCGCGACGGGAAGCGTTCGCGAGCTCCTGGCGTGGCTCGACCGACACGGCCGCCCACCGATTCCTTGACGAGGCCGCCGAGCCGGAAGGAGGAACGCTCCGATGATCACGCTGCGCAGGGCCGAGGAGCGCCACCACGATCGACGCCGCGACCAGGAGATCTGGCTCACGTTCTACGCGCAGGACCGAGCGGATCCGCTGGCCGACGGTTTCGGAGCCCTCGAGATCCTCGACGAAGACCGTCTCTCGCCGGGCGCGGGCGTCGCGCGCCACCCGCACCACGACGCCGACGTGCTCACCTACGTTCGCGAAGGCACGCTCGCGTACGAGGATTCGATGGGCCGCTCGGGAGTCATCCAGGCGGGCGAGTTCCATCGCATGACCGCCGGTCGCGGCCTTCGCCACCGCGAGCGGAACGCGTCGCGGACCGCCTGGGCGCACGTCTTCCAGATCTGGCTGCGTCCCTCGCAGGCCGAGATCGAGCCCAGCCATGAGCAGAAACGCTTCAGCGTGGCGGAGCGCCGGGGCGTCCTGCGCGTCGTCGCCTCGCCCGACGCCCGGAGAGGATCGCTGCGCGTCCACCAGGACGCCCTGACCTTCTCGGCCCTGCTCGACCCCGGGCAGCACGTGGTTCACGAGCTCTCGCCGGGGCGAAGTGCGTGGCTCCACCTCGTGCAGGGAGAGGCCACGCTCGCAGACGTCGTCCTGGCCACGGGCGACGGCGCCGGGCTCACGGCCGAGCGCGCGGTGTCGCTCACGGCACAGGAAGAGACCGAGATCCTGCTCTTCGACGTCGGCGGGAGTCGGCCGGGCTCCTGATCGCCCTCCGCGGCGACGGGGTTGAACAGAGCACGCCGCGTGTTCCCCTGGTGAGCACGGGCCTCGCCTTGGACGGATCGCGTGTTCCGCAGGCGAACGTGCGGGCCGCGAGTGGATCTTGAAACGTTCGACCGTCCGGAAGGCGTGCGAAGCGGCCACGGAGCGGCCGGACGTGCTAGCCTCCTTGCAGCCACCCCCGATCCGCGATTCGGCGGGGGGAAGTGACCGATCCAGGAGGCACCGCCATGCCAACGCACCTTATCTGGCCGTACGGCTGATCCGCGCAGACGAGACTGAAGACGGCAAGGGACCGCGGCGATGATCCGAAGCCGGCCGGGCGAGGGTCAGTCGAGCTCCCAGGGCCGTGGCGGCGGCTCCTCGTCGGGGGACTCCCTGGCTTTGTCGAGGGCCTCCTTGAACTTCTCCTCGAGCAGCCGGTCGCGGTCCTTGTAGGCGGTGACCTCGCGGTCGAAGAGATCGTCGGCGCGCTCCTTGGACGCGTCGAGGTCGGCGAAGAGGGAGTCGAAGTCCTTGCCGCCGGCGAGCGGCTTCTTCGGCGCCTTGTGGAAGAGCACCTCGCCGGTCGCCCGGTCGATGACGAGGTCGCTGCCGCACTCGGGGCAGCGCAGGCTGAGCTTGCCGTCCTTGCTCACGCAGACTCCTTGCTCACGCAGACTCCTTGCTCACGGAGCGATTGTACACCGGCGGCCGCCGCGGGGAACTTCGCGGCCGGCCGTCGAGTCCCTTCTCGGTGGGGAGAGGACGGGCGTTGGCGACTTGACAGGGTCATGGAGCTCGGTTAGAACTGTCGGGTCCACCGACGAACGAGAAAGGTGAAGGCCCATGCGACCTACTTCCGGGACTCTGGCTGGTTTCGCGACCGCCGCCGCCCTCGGCCTCCTGGCGACCGGGTGCATCGACACGTCGATCAAGGTCGGCGCCGTGTTGCCGCTCACGGGGGTCGACCAGGTCTACGGCGAGGCCATCCACAAGGGCGTCCAGCTCGCCTACGACGAGATCGGCAAAGACCGGAGCCGCGAAACGCCGATCGAGCTCACGGTGGTCGATTCGGAATCGGTTCCGGAGACGGCGAAGGAGCGCCTGGACGAAGTCTACGGCAACGGCGCGCTGGCGGTGATCGGAGGGGTGACCCCCGACGAGGCCACGGCGATGATCGCGGTCGCCGACAGCTACGACCGGGTGCTGCTCTCCCCCTCGGCCTCCTCGCCCGCCCTGACCGGCGTGTCGCGCAACTTCTACCGCATCTGGCCGTCCGACTACTCCGCCGCCAACCGGATGGCCTCCTTCGCCAGCGACACCCTGGCGCTCGAGACGGTGGTGGTGATCGTCGAACGCGCGTTCGGCCAGGGGATCCAGGGCGTCTTCCAGGAAGCCTTCGAAGGCGCGGGCGGAAAGGTGCTGGAGTCGATCGAGCTGCCCGAGCTCAGGGACCCGAAAGGCAAGCACCGGGACTTCACCGGGGACTTCCGGGGCATCGTGGAGGCGGTGATGTCGTTGGACCCCGACGGCGTCTACCTGGCGGCCTTCGCGAAAGCGACGAGCGCGGCGATCCTGGAGCTGCGCAAGCAGGGCTACGAGGGCCAGATCCTGACCACCAGCGCCTTCACGACCTCGGCCATCGCCGACACCGGGCAAGCCGCCGAGGGCGTGGTGCTCACCCAGATCTTCTTCGAGCTCGACAGCGAGCACGCCCACGTGCGCAAGTTCGTGGAAGGCTTCGAGAAGAAGTACGGCGAGATGCCGGACCTCTATGCCGCCCACGGCTACGACGCCATGTTGGTCATGGCGACCGCGGTGGAGGGTCGGCCGGCGTTGGCCGGCGAGGTCCACAAGGGCCTGCGGGACGCGGTCAAGGAGTTTCCGGGGGTGACCGGCAGCATCCAGTTCGACGAGCGGGGGGACGTGCAGAAGTTCCCGCGGGTCTACGTGATCGGCGAGGACCTGGACCTCTTCGACTACAACGAGCGTGTCCAACGGCAGAAGGACGAGCTGCGCCGCAAGCGCGAGGAATTGCGCCGCCGCCTCGAGCAGATCCAGCGCGAGGCCGGCAACGGGGGATAAGCTCCTCGCCCGATGTGGTCGACCGCCCGCCGTATCCTGCGCCACCGCAACCTCCTGAGGACCCTGACCGCGCGGGAGCTCAAGGCCCGTTACCGGGGCTCGCTCCTGGGCTATCTCTGGTCGCTCGTCAACCCGCTGCTGCTGCTCGTGGTCTACACCTTCGTCTTCAGCACGGTCTTCGACCCGCGCGACGAGAGCATCCACCCCTACGGGCTCTTCCTGGTCACCGGGCTGTTCCCCTGGATCTGGATCCAGGCCTCGTGGCTCGAGGGCGCCGGCTCGCTGCTCGCCAACGCCGGCCTGATCCGCAAGGCGGCGTTCCCGGCCGAGGTCCTGCCGCTGGTGCCGGTGCTCGCCAACCTCGTGCACTTCGCCCTCGCGCTGCCGGTGATCGCGGTGGCCTACGCCGTCTACCACGGCGTCTACGCCGGCTCGATCAGCGGGCCGGCGGCGCTGCTGTTGCCGGCGATCGTCGCCCTGCAGTTGCCGCTGGTGGCCGGCCTGGCGCTCGGTTTCGCGGCCCTTAACGCCCACTTCAAGGACGTCCGCGACCTGCTCGCCAACCTGCTGACGCTGCTCTTCTTCATGACCCCGATCCTCTACACCGTGGAACGGCTGGAGAACTATCCGCTGGTGCGCGGCGCGGTCGTCCTCAATCCCTTCACGCCCTTCGCCCAGGCCTACCAGCAGACCGTCTTCTTCGGCGAGCTGCCCGGTCTCGGGCTGTGGCTGCGCATGCTGGCCATCGGCCTCGTGGCCTGGACCGCCGGCGCCTGGCTCTTCGAGCGCCTCAGCGGCACCCTGGTGGAAGCGGTATGACCGACGTCGCCATCCGCGTCGACGGGGTGACCAAGCTCTTTCGCCGCGTCGCCGCCGGCCACAAGCTGCGCACCCTGAAGAGCGCCCTGATCGAGCGCAGCCTCACCGCGGGCCTGACGCCGGAGGAGTCGATCGCGGCCTTGAAGGACGTGTCGCTCGAGGTGCGGCGGGGCGAGTCGGTGGGGCTGCTGGGGGCCAACGGCTCGGGCAAGTCGACGCTGCTCAAGATGGTGGCGGGCATCCTGCGGCCCACCCGCGGCGTCGTCGAGGTCCACGGCCGCACCGCGGCCCTGATCGAGCTCGGAGCGGGCTTCCATCCCGAGATCTCGGGCCGCGAGAACGTCTACATCAACGGCGCCGTGCTGGGTCTGTCGCGCCGCGAGATCGACCGGCGCTTCGCCGAGATCGTGGACTTCTCGGGGCTGGCCGACTTCATCGAGGAGCCGGTGAAGAACTACTCCTCGGGCATGTACGTGCGGCTCGGCTTCGCGGTGGCGATCCACACCGACCCCGAGGTGCTGCTGGTGGACGAGGTGCTCTCGGTGGGCGACGAGAGCTTCGCTCACCGCTGCCTGCGGCGGATCGAGGAGTTCCTCGCCGCCGGCAAGACGCTGCTGCTGGTGAGCCATTCGCTGGCCCTGATCGAGGACGTCTGCGACCGGGCGGTCTGGCTCGACGGCGGCGAGCTGCGGCGGGCGGGCCACCCGCGCCAGGTCACCGACGCCTACCGCCAGGCGGTGGCCGAGGCCGAGGGCCGCCGCCACCAGGAGGCGAAGGCGCGGCGCGAGGAGGGGGACGACGCGCTCGCCGGGCCCGCCGACGAGCCGGATCCCGCCGCCCCCGCCGAAGCGCAGCCCGCAGCGGGGGCGGCCGGCGACGCCGAGGGGGGGGAGGAAACGCTGCGCTGGGGCTCCGGCGAGGTGGTGATCGAGCGCGTGCGCCTGCTGGTCGGCGGCGAGGAGCGCTACCACGTGCGCACCGGCGAGACCGTGGTCTTCCGCATCGAGGCCCGGGCGCACCGCGACTTCGACGATTTCGTCTTCGGCATCGGCCTGTTCACGCCGCGCGGCACCGAGTGCTGGGGGACCAACACCGACCTCGACGGCCTGGTGCCGCGCCGGCTCGCCGCCGGCGCCGTCGCCGTGGAGGTGCGTTGCCCCGACTTGCGCCTGGCGCCCGGAGAGTATCTACTCGACGTCGCGGTGCACGCGCGCGACGGGTCGCCCTACGACTACCGCCGCCGGCTGGCGGCCTTCAGCGTCACCGCCGCCGAGCGCGGCGTGGGCGTGTACCTGCCGCGACACGCCTGGTCCTTTTCCGGCCCGGTGGAATGGGCCGACGGCGTGCCGGCGGCGCCGCTCGAACCCGACGAAAGGCGCACATGACGACATCCAAAGAAGGTCTGAACGTCAAGATCACCGACGAGGAGCTCAAGGGGCGCTACGCCAACCTGGTGCGGATCAGCCACACGCGGGAGGAGTTCATCCTCGACTTCATCAACATGGTGCCCCCGCAGGGCGCGGTCACCGCCCGCGTGATCATGAGCCCCGGCCACCTGAAGCGCCTGATCCGCGCTCTGACCTCCAACCTGCAGATCTACGAGAAGAACCACGGCCTGATCCAGGAGGCCAGCGAGCCCGACGTGGGGCAGGTCAACTGAGCCTGTAACGCTCGGAGAATCC
>DASWIG010000480.1:0-2473 GCA_036397835.1 Thermoanaerobaculia bacterium | reverse complement strand
CGGCTTCCGCCACGCGTTCCGCCCGGCGCCGCTGCGCGACGTGACGGACGGCGACCGCGAGCGGGTCCGCCGGCTCTTCCTGCGCCTGGCGGCGATGCTCGCCAACGTCGACGTCCTGGCCTTCGACCGTTCGGGCACGGCGGCGGTGCGCCTCACTCCCAGCCGGACCGAGGACGCGCCCCTCGGCCGCCGCGCCCTTCCCCGGTACTTCAGGCCGGAGCCAGACCTCGAGCGTCACTGGCAGCCGCGGCTGTGCTGCACCACCGAGCCGCTGTGGACGTACCACCGGCCGGGCGACCTCGACGTCGACGCGGGGCGCGCCGACTTCCTGCGCGTCGAGGGCCATCTCGGGCACGCCCGCGCCGCCGCGGCCGACGCGATCGCCGCGGCGCGGCGGCAGCACAACGTCCCCTTCGCCCTGCGCGGCGCCCGCTTCGGCCAGCCGGCGTCCGAGGCCGCCGCCTTCCACGCCTTCATCGCCTCCTACCTCGCCGACCGCGCCCTCCGGCTCGCCGACCTCGAGACCGTCTTCTTCGATTCCGCCGGCGCCGGCAGCGTCGACGAGGGCGGGGTCACCAGCGGGGTGGACAACGTCGCTTCCCTCGACCGGAGCATGACCGAGGAGTCCGCGGCCCAGGCGGCCCGGCTGCTCGCCTGGCGGACCTGGTGCGACCCGGCGACGCTCTTCACCGCCTGGCGGGCGGCGCGCGGCGAGCTGAGCTGCGCCCTCCACCGTCTGCTCGGCGAGATCGCCAAGACGCCCGCCTTCTTCGACCCGAACGCCTTCGAGCCGGGCGAGGTCCCCGCCGCGCGCGCCCGGGTCATGCTCGCCGACCGGCGGCTGGTGCGCCTGCTCGCGACCGGCGCCGAGGGCGGCGACGTCCCCGGCGAGGTCCAGGTCGTCCGCGACGAGATCGAGGCCCTGACCGCCGACGTGGCGCCGTGGGTCCTCCTGCCGCCGGCGGCCGAGGCCCTGGCGGCCTCGATCCGCCGCCTGCTCGCCGAGCTGCCCGAGAGCCCCGAGGGCGTCGGCGTCGAGGTCTTCCTCGAACGGGTGCGGACGGTGTGGGCCGACGCCCTCTACTACTGGCTGTTGTGGCGGGCCTCGGACGCCCTGCCCGCCCAGCGCCAGATCGGCGTCGGGCGCAAGGACGACCCGGGCGACTGGGTGCTGCCGGCGCTCGCGGCCTGCGAGCCGGCGCGCCTCGTCGAGCTGGCGCTGGCCTACGAGGCCCTGCGGCGCCGCGACCTCGGCTGGTTCGTCAACCTGGCGGCGGCGGCCGACGGCCTCGAGCACCTGGGCGGCGTCGTCAAGGGCGGCACCTTCGTCCTGGTGGTCGACGCCGGCGGCACGGTGAGTGCCGACTTCGCCCTGCCGGGCCGCCCGCCGTGCTGCTGCGAGATCGATCCGTCCGACGTTTGCCGTCCGCCCCTGGCCCTGCCCGACCACCGGGTCGTCGTGCTCCGTCCCACCGACGGCGGCTTCCTACCCATCGCGGTGGACGTCAACCTCCTGGCCAACGACAGCGATCCCAACGACCTCCTGGAGCGCGACCACCTCGAGGTCGAGCTCGAGAGCGAAGCGACGATGCTCGGCGGCACCCTCGAATTCGTCTCGCTCGGGGTGATCCGCTACCGCCACGAGGACCCGCGGCCGGGCTGCGTCGACCGCTTCCGCTACACCCTGCGCGCGAGCGGCGAGCGGTGCGCCGGCGAGGCCACCGGCGACGTCCTGATCCTCACCGTCGGCGAGCCCGTGTCGGCGCCGGGGGCGGGGCCCGGAGAGATCACCGGCCGGGTCGCGTCGGCGGCCGACGACGCCCCCGTCTTCGGCGCCCAACTGGTGGTGATCGACCTCGGCCGGGAGTCGTCCACCGACGACAAGGGCCTCTACACGCTCCCGGAGGTTCCGCCCGGCGTCTACCAGGTCAGGGCCACCCATCGGGACTTCGTCGATTCCACGCGGACCGTCGTGGTCCAGGCGGGGACGACGGCGGCGCTCGACTTCTTCCTGCAGCCGGTGCAGGGGGTCCAGAGCCGCGAAGTCCTGACCGTCGGAGTGCTGGACGCCGCGGGCGCCGTGCTGCCCGGCGTCCTCGTCCGCTTCACCTCCGGGTCCATGACCCGCGAGAGCGTCACCGATTCCAGGGGCTTCGCCGTCTTCTCGGCGGTGCCCGTCGGTCCCTTCACGGTGGCCGTGATCCAGAACGCCAAGCCCACCGTGTCGACCGAAGGCGCCGTCGTCGCCGGGGCCGCGAACCGCGCGACCCTGACCCTCGGCAGCACTCCCAGAACGCTATCGTCCAGGTCGGCGCGGAAAGCCAAGCCGCGATCCGGGAGGCGGAAATGACGGGGACGCACGTGGTGCGGCGCCAGCTCCTCGAGCTCCGGGTGGCCGACCGCGAGGCCGCGGCCGGTCTGCAGGACGACGTGCAACGCGCGGTTCACGAGCGTCTGAGGCCGGCGATGGACG
>DASWIG010000479.1:0-10485 GCA_036397835.1 Thermoanaerobaculia bacterium | reverse complement strand
TTCGCGTCCTCACTCTCCCGGCGGGCGCGTCAGCGCCAGCGCCGTCTTGAACGTCCGCAGCTTCGTCTGCACCTCGTGGGCGTTGTAGGGCCCGAGGCGCAGCAGGTGCTTGGCCGCCGGGCTCAGCCGCTCGAGCCGCGCGTCGGCGAAGGCATAGGCGTCGATCCGCTCGCTCAGCTCGACCTCGCCCTCGGGCACCTCCACCGCCAGCAGGCGGTCGATCGCCGCCACCAGCGCCAGCTCGAAGGAGCCGGGATTTCCGAGCTCGGCGTAGGCCTCCTCGAAGAGCGGCGCCAGGTCGCGGTAGAGACGCACGGCGCCGTCGGTGTCGAGCGAGGCCACCGCCGCGGCCAGCAGGTCGTAGCGCCGGAAGCTCTCCTCGGCGATCACCGGATGGCCGTCTTCCTGCTCCACGGCGAAGCCCGCTTCCGGCGCCAGGAACGGCACGTGGACGCGCGGGCTCTCGCCGCGCGCCACGTTGTCGACCACCGCCACGAAGCGCTCGACCAGGTGGTCGTTGACCAGCCACGCGGCGAGCCGCGGGTGCGAGGACAGGCCCTCGACGAGCGAGCGCACGAAGGCGTCGCTGGCCGCGAGGTCGGGGAGCTCGAGCTGCGGTGGCGGGGGCGGCGGCACCTCGCGCGGCGGCGACACCGTGGGCATCTCGGGCTCCGGCAGCTCGGGCACGCCGCGGAAGATCGTCCAGTAGAGGTAAACGCTCCCGGCCAGGACGGCCACGATCGCCAGCGCGATCAGGAGCGGCGAAGCGTATCGACGTTCCATGCTGGGTCCTCTCGTTGATGGGCTGAGCCTCGTTGGCGGATCGAGCTCCGGTGGACGGTTCTAGGCGACCGGCGCGCGGAGCTCCTCGAGCTCGCGCTCGAGCGTCTCCCACTGCGCCATCAGCTCGTCGACCGACGTCTTCAGCTTCGTCTGCTCCTGCTCCAGCTTGCGCACCTCCGCGGGCGGCGTCTTGTCGAAGTAGCCCGGGTTGCAGAAGAGCTCGTTGATCGCGTGGACCCGCTCTTCGGCCTTCTCGATCTCGGCGGTCAGGGCGTCGCGCTCGCGCTCCAGCTTGCCGCGGCGGCGCTCGAGCCGGCGCTCGTCGTCGCGCGAGCGGCCCTTCGCCTGCTTGCGCCTGTCGCGCTTGGCCCGCAACACCGCCTGCTCCACGTCGAGGTGGTCGTCGCCGCAGGCCTCCACGTACTCTTCATAGGTGCCGCGGTAGTCGTTGATCCCGGCGCGGGAGATCTCGACGATGCGGTTGGCGAGCTGGGAGACGAACCAGCGGTCGTGCGACACGAAAGCCAGGGTGCCGTCGTAGGCATTGAGCCCCTTCACCAGGGCCTCGATAGCCTCGAGGTCGAGGTGGTTGGTGGGCTCGTCGAGCAGCATCACGTTGGGCTCCTTGATGCCGAGCTGGGCGAAGACGAGACGCGCCGACTCGCCCCCCGAGAGGCTGCCGAGCTTCTTCTCGACCTCGTCGCTCGAGAAGAGCACCTGGCCGAGCCTGCCGCGCACGAAGCCCACCTGCTCGCCGGGGCAGAAGTTCCACAGCCAGCTCTCGACCGTCTCCTTGTTTCCTTTGAACTTGTCGGCGTGGTTCTGCGCGAAGTAGCCGGGATGGGTCTCGTAGCCCCATTCCACCTTGCCGGCGTCGGCCTCGAGCTCGCCCACGAGGATCTTCAACAGCGTCGACTTGCCGATGCCGTTGGGGCCGATGATCCCCAGGCGGTCGCCGCGCTCGACGCCCAGGGTGACGCCCTCGAGCACGCGGTTCTCGCCGAAGGACTTCGCGACGCCCTCGATCGCGAGCACCTGCCGGCCGCTCGGGCGCCGGCTCTTGAAACGGAACGTGGGGTAGCGCCGCGAGCTCTGGGGCAGGCGCTCGATCGAGATCTTCTCGATCTTCTTGAGCTTGCTCTGGGCCTGCCGCGCCTTGGTGGCCTTGGCGCGGAAACGCTCGACGAAAGCCTTGTGGCCGGCGATCTCCTTCTCGCGCTTCTCGATCTCCCCCTCCTTGCGCTCGCGCTCGTCGTGCTTGGCGGTCATGAAGTCCTGATAGTTGCCAGGGTAGAGCATGATCGTCTGGTAGTCGACGTCGAGGACGTAGTTGCAGACGTTGTCGAGGAAGCGGTGGTCGTGCGAGATCACCACCGCCAGGCCCGGGTATTCGACGAGGAACTTCTCGAGCCAGCGGATCGACAGGATGTCGAGGTGGTTGGTGGGCTCGTCGAGCAGCAGGCAGTCGGGCGCGGAGGCCAGCACCTGCGCCAGGAGCGAGCGCAGCTTGAAGCCGCCGGAGAGCGTCGAGAGCGGCTGCAGGTGGATCTCGGAGGGGATGCCGAGGCCCTCCAGGACCTCGCCGGCCCGCGCCTCGAGCGCGTAACCGTCCTGGTGGAGGATGAAGTCCTCGAGCTCGGCGTAGCGGTCGCCGTCGAAGTCCGCGTCGGCGCGGGCGAGCAACTCCTCCTTCTCCTTCATCGCCTGCCAGACCTCGGCGTGGCCCATCATCACCACGTCGAGGATGCGCTCGTGCTCGTAGCGGAAGTGGTCCTGGCGCAGCACCCCGAGGCGCAGCCGCTTGGGGATCGAGATGAGGCCGTCGGAGGCCGGCTCCTCGCCGGCCAGGACCTTGAGGAACGTCGACTTGCCCGAGCCGTTGGCCCCCACCAGGCCGTAGCGGTTGCCCGGATTGAGCTGGAAGGCGACCCCCTCGAAGAGCACCTGGGGACCGAAGGACTTGGCGAGGCCGGAGACGGAGATCATAGGCCGGAGGATATCAGGCCGCGGCCGCCAGAGCTCTCCGGCCAAGGCGGTAGGCCGCCGGCACGGCCGATCCGACCCCGCCCGAGCTCGAGCAGGAGGGGCTGCCTTCATCGCTTGCTGATGCGCTTGGTGTAGACCTTGAGCGCCGCCCGTTTGACGCCCTCGCGCAGGCCCGAGCTCTTCGCCATCTGCTGCAGGTCGCCGGTGCGCAGCATGTCGAGGAGCTGGATCGCCAGGGGCTGGGGCGTCTTCGGATTCTTGGCGATGAGGGCCGGGATCTCCGAGTTCTGCATCCATTTGTGGTTGCGCGCCACCTGCTCCATGATGCCGCCGGTGGCGAAGTTCGACTTCAGGACCTCGATGACTTCCTTGATCTCGATCCGCGGGTGCTGCAAGAGCCCCAGGAGCACATGGGGCGAGGTGTCGCGGAGCAGGATCTGACGCTCCACGCGCGACGCCTTGGTGGCCAGGATGAAGCGCTCGCTCGGGTTCATCTTCTTGATCCTGAACATCGGCGAGAGGTGCGACTCGGAGAGCTCGGCTTCCTCGCCCGCGAGCGCGCGCTCGAGCTCGGCGGCGCGCTCGTCGCTCCAGTCGATGAGCTGGAAGCCGGTGCCGAAGGCGCCGGACATCGGGAAGACCTGGACCGCCTCCGCCGCCAGCTCGAACTCGAAGCCGGGGGCCGAGGCGCGCACCGTGAGACGACGGCGGAACTCGAGCTGGCTCGGGAGCCGGACGAAGAAGCCGAGGCTCGCGCGCGCCTCGGCGAAGAACTTCTCGGCCTCGGCGACGTCGGCGAAGGCGATGGCGAGGGTGCCGTCGGCGGCGAGGGTGGCTTCCATGAGGTCGTCCTTGCTCGGTCCGGCCTCTTAGTCTAGCCGTGCCAGCAGCGCGCCGAGTTGCTCGAGGCTCTCGAGGTTGTGGATCGGCAGGAAGTCGTCGACCCGCGGCAGGATGGCCTTGATGCCGCGGGTCAGGGGCTCGTAGCCCGGCGAGCCGAGCAGCGGGTTGAGCCAGATCAGGCGGTCGCAGTGACGGGAGAGGCGCGCGATCTCGCGCTCGAGCAGCTCGACGTCGCCGCGGTCCCAGCCGTCGCTGATCACCGCCACCACCGAGCCCTGGCCGAGCACCCGGCGGGCCCACTCGAAGTTGAACGTCTTCAAGGCCTCGCCGATGCGGGTGCCGCCGCCCCAGTCGGCGACGGCGGCGGTGGCGTCCCGCAGGGCCTGCTCGACGCGGCGGCTGCGGAGCTGGCGCGTGATCCGCGTCAGGCGGGTGCCGAAGAGGAAGGCTTCGAGCCGGTCGGTCGCCGTCTTCATGGCGTAGACGAGCTCGAGGAAGAGACGCGAGTAGGCCTCCATCGAGCCCGAGACGTCGCAGAGCACCACCAGGGGCCGCCGCTTCTCCTTGCGCCGGCGCCAGGCGAGCTCGACCGGCTCGCCGCCGCGGCCGAGGCTGCGCCGCAGCAGGCCGCGGACGTCGAGGAAGGCGCCGTCGCGCGCGCTCACCTTGCGCCGGGTGCGGCGCGGCGCCAGGCGCAGGGGCTGGTCGCGCATCAGGCGGCGGATCGCCTCCTCCTCGCCGGCGGTGAGGGCGCCGAAGTCCTTGCGCCGCAGCACCTCGCGGGCGCTGTAGGTGTAGCGGCGCTCGACCACCGTCTCGAGCTCGCCCGCGGCGTCGCCCTGCTGCTCGTCGGAGGACAGGGCCACGAGCTGGGGCGTGCGCTTGAGCCGGCGCTCGAGGGCGAGTCCGAGGTCGACGCGCGGGCCCGTCTCGAGCGCCGAAGACGACCAGAAGAGGTCGAAGGCGCGGTCGAAGACCTCGAGGTGCTCGTGGCGGTGGACGAGGAGGGCGCGGGCGGCGTTCTTGAAATCGCCGCGGGAGGTGATCGAGACCACCTCCAGGGCGTCGACGACGGCGCGGATCTCGGCCGTCGTGGTGCCCAGCCCCAGGCGCCGCAAGAGGCGCCCGAACTGCACGACGTTGCGCACGAGCTGGGACTCGGCCACCGTTCACTTCCTCCCGGGGTCCCCGACCGCCGCGGCCACCGCCCGCTCCAGGTCTTCCGGCGTGCCGACGTCGAGGTACGAGCCGCCGGGAAAGGTCACGGCTTCGACGGCGAAGCCGTCGTCGATCGCGGCCTGGATCACCTCGCCGAGGTAGAGCTCCCGCGTCTCGCCCGGATCGCGCCGCGCCAGGTACTCGTGGAGATAGCGGGTGAGCTCGGGCTGCCAGAGGGCGATCGACCAGGTGTACGCGAGCGCCGTTGCGGCCTGCTTGATCACCAGGCGCCGCACGCGGCCGGCGTCGTCGAGCTCGACCATGTCGGTCTTCTCGGGCGCCTCGGCGGGGAACAGGCCGAGGACGACCGGGGCGCCGGTCGCCGCCTGGCGCTCGCGGAGCCGGCGGAAAGCGTCGCGCGGCTCGAAGAGGATGTCGGGAAAGCCGAGGGCGACGCTGTGGTCGGCCACGAAGGGATAGGCGCAGTCGATCGTCTCGGGGACGCCGGCGGTGGGATCGAGGGCCAGGTAGGCGAGGTGGAGCGCGCCGGCGGCGCCGGCGTCGAGGCCGCGGCCGAGGAGCGCCGGCACGTCCCACTTGCCCTTGCGCAGCAGCACGAAGGCGCGGTGCACGCCCGCGTCCCGGAAAGCCTCGAGCAGATGCTCGCACACCGGCCGCGGTCCGCCGCCGGCGTCGCGAAAGCCCACCGGGAAGATCTCCTTGCTGCACGGCAAGGGGCCCAGCCGGTCGGCGCGGCCCGCCGCCGGCACCAGACCCACCACCGGCGCGGCGCTCACCGTCATCGCGACGCTAGAAGAGGGTGTAGATGAAAGGTGCGACGGCTGAGCCCTGGGTGAGCACCAAGAGCAACCCGAGCAGCAGCAGCATGCCCACGATCGGCCCCAGCCACCACTTCTTGCGGACCCTCAGGAACTCCCAGAACTGAGTGATGAATTCGCCCATCGAGGTTCTCCGGATCCGCGGCAGAAAACCGCGGATCCTGGCGTTCTACCACAAGGCCGGCGAGCTGTCCACGCCCTGGGGGCGAAACCTCCGGCGCGCCGCTGCGTAGACGAAGTCTGTGGGCGGGTTCGCGCGCGGGATCGCACGACAACGAGAGCTGCCCGCAGGAGATCCGATCCCGGACAGCGGCGCCGACATCCGGAGTGGCGGCGCCGGCGGACCCTCCCCTTTCCCTCCTCTGCTACAATCGGCCCGCAAACGACCTCATCGTCGAGGACGAGCGGGAGCTCGAGGCCCTGAAAGCGGACGACACGACTGCTCTGGAAGAAGCCGAACGGCGGCACCGGGAGGCCCTGGACGCGCTGGTGGCGTTGCGCGCCGAGTACGAGGAGGCCCGCCGGCGCTGGCAGAGCGAGAAGGACGAGGCGGTCGCGATGGTCGCCGAGGTGGCGCGCCAGCGGCTGGAGGCGGCGCGGCAGGAGCACGAGGACGACCTCCAGGTGCTGCGCGACGAGCAGGGCGAAGCCGTCGCCGCCTTCGAGAAGGAGAAGCGCGAGGCCGTGTGGAGGGCCAAGCAGGAGGTCCAGGCGCGCTACGAGGAGCAGCTCAGCGGCATGCTGCGCGTGGCCGAGGAGGCGCGCAAGGCGGCGCTCGAGGAGGCCGCGGCGACCAAGGAGGGCGAGGTCGCCGAGCTCGCCAGGGAGCTCGAGCGCGAGCGCGACGCCCACGAGCTCACGCGAGAGCGCCTGCAGTCCAAGGAGACCGAGATCGAGCAGGTGCGCACGGCCGCGGAGCGCGCGCGCGCCGAGCTCGAGGAGGCCGAGGCCCGCGGCCGCGAGGACGTCGAGGCGCTCGAGCGCCGGCACGCCGAGGCCCTGACGGCGATCCAGCAGAAGGAGTTCTTCCGCGCCGCGGCGTTCGCCAAGGCCTTCCAGGATTCCGGAAACTCGGAGCGGCTGCGGGAGCTCATCGAGGAATTCGTCCGCGAGGTCTCGAGCTGACCCCCCGCGTGGTGCGCTAGCCCAGGGCTTGCATCGCATTGCGGTCACGCCGAGCGCTACGCACCAACCCGTCCCGCTACGCGTGCCGAACCGACAGGACCGGCGGCAGGCGCGAGGCCAGCGTCGTCCAGGTGGCGCCGCCGTCGACCGAGCCGAAGACCTCGCCCGACTGCGCGCCGAAGAAGAGGCCGAGAGGCTGCTTGCCGTCCTGACAGAAGGCCTGGCGCAGCACGTTGAGGTGCGTGTCGCGCTGCGGCAGGCCCCGGCTCAGGGCGCGCCAGGTGGCGCCGCGGTCCCGCGTCTCGAAGACCCGCAGCTTGCCGTCCACCGTCACCCGGTCCGCGTCGGAGCAGAGCGGGATCACGAAGGCGCTCGCCGCGTCGGACGGGTCGATGGCGAGGGGGAAGCCGAAGTCGGCCGGCAGGCCGGCGGCGACGTCGATCCAGGTCTCGCCGGCGTCGTCGGAGCGGTAGACGCCGCCGTGGAACTGCATGTAGAGCGTCGAGGGCTCGAGCGGCGCGCGGTGCATGTTGTGGACGCAGAGGTTGACGGCGCCCTCCCGCGCCTCTTCGGGCAGGTAGCGCGGCACCAGGCCGCGGCCGCCCCGGCGCCAGCTCGCGCCGCCGTCGTCGGTGATCCACACGCCGGCGGCCGAGATCCCCACCGCCAGGCGCCGCGGATCCCCCGGCCAGGGGCAGATCGAGTGCAGGGCCAGGCCTCCGGCGCCGCCCTCCCACTGGGGGCGTCCGGGCACCTCCCAGAGGGCGCGGATGAGCGTCCAGCTCTGGCCGCCGTCCGCCGAGCGGAAGAGCGCCGCCGGCGCCACGCCGGCCCACAGCTCGCCGTCCTCCTCGCCGGGCACGATCGCCCAGATCCGCGTCACCGACGCTTCCGTCTCGGGCGGGAAGGCCGGTCCCTCGGCCTGTTGCCACTCCTCCCCGAGGTCGTCGGTGTAAAAGACGTGGGGGCCGAAGTGGCCGTGGGTCACGGACGCGAGGTAACGGCCGCTGCGCGGATCGCGGCAGGCGAACTCCACCGGCTGGCCGGGGAAGAAGCGCGAACCGACCTCCACCGCGCCGCCGCGTCGCCCGGAGAGGACGATCAGGCCTTTCCTGGTGCCCACGAGGAGCTCGATCCCGCCGTCTCCTTCCTTGCCGCCGGAGATCGACTGGACCACGTGGAGCTGGTCGCGCGGCTCGAGCGGCGTCTCGAGGTCGGCTCGCCGGCTGTTGACGAAGAGGTTGACGTGCCGCCGCAGGCGCGAGGTCTCGTCGAGCACCCAGCCGCGAAGCTGCGGGTGGAGCTCTTCGAGCCGCCGCAGGACGGCGCCGGCGGTGGCGCCGTCGACCTGCAGCTCCGCGGCGCCGCCGGCAAGCTGGCGCAGTGCCGAGGGGAGGAATACCTTCGCCATGAGAAATCTCCTTGATCCGCCGCCCGCGTGATCGCGCCGGATCTTAGCACCAAGGAAGGAGACTCCGGCCGGCGCCGACCCTCATCGGAAGCATTCGGAGAAGCGGCCGTCCTCCAGCCACGACGCCGGCAGCAGCGCCAGTGTGGTCACCTCGCCGCCGCCCATGTTGGGGGCCGACGATTCCTCGATGAGCGCCCAGTACCACCGGCCCGGCACCACCTTGACCTGCTGCGCCTCCGTGGGCAGGCGGTGACGGCCGAGCTCGCGGCCGCTCGCCGGGTCGAGCTCGACGACGATCCGCTCGGCCGGCGCCTCGAGCATCCGCGCGACTTGCAGAAGCTGGGCCTGGCTGGGGCCGGCGGAGACCAGCTTCGCCTCGGTCGCGCCGGCGACGCCGCCGGAGGGCTCCGGGCGGCGGCTGGCCAGCACGAAGAGGCGGCCCTGATGGGCGTGGAGCGCCTGCGCCTCGAGCCCGTCGCCGCCGGTGGCCGCGTAGAAGGGTTCCAGGCCCTCGCCGGCGCCGCGCAGCACCTGCGGCGGATCGGTGTACCGCAGGACGTAGGGCCGCGCGCCGAGGCCGGTCACGTAGGGACGCCGGCCGTAATAGTAGTAGGCGTCGATCTCGCCGTCGCCCAGGCCGAGCTCGAGCAGCGGGACGATCCCGGGCGCGTCGAGGTCGAGACGCACGAAGCCGCGGCGCCATTCCTCCTCGCCGTCCGCCGCCGCGGCGACGAAGTCCGCCCAGGCGTAGACGACGTCGCCGACGAGGACGAAGTCGCTCAGGTTGCCGGCGGTCACGCCCGCCGCCGCGAGGTGCTCGAACGGTCGCCACAGCCGGCGACGGCGGAAGGAGCGGTCGAGCCACAGGATCTGGGTCTGGTCGCCGAGCACGTAGCCGTCGCGGGTCGCTTCGAGGCGGATGGGCGAGGCGTAGTCGAGCTCGGCCAGGGGATCGAGCGCCACCTCTCGCACCAGGGAGCCCGCGAGGTCGTAGACGAGGAGGCTGCGGCGCCCCGGGCCGATCAGCACCAGCCGGTCCTGCTCCGGCGTCCAGGCCGCCGACGCCGTCCACAGGGGCGCGGGGTCGATGCGCACGCGCTGGCACGGCGCCAGCGGGGTTTGCGGCGGGCGCCGCGCGGCGCATCCCGCCAGCAGCGTCAGGGTCAGCAGGCTCAGGAAGGGGATCTTCATCGCGGCTCTCCTCTGGTCTCTATACTAGAGACCTCTACCCACGAAGACCGATTACAGGAGAGCGCGATGAAGACTTCGATTCTCGGCTGGGGGCTGCTGGCGACGGTCACGGC
This sequence comes from Thermoanaerobaculia bacterium, assembly GCA_036397835.1. Classification (GTDB taxonomy): domain Bacteria; phylum Acidobacteriota; class Thermoanaerobaculia; order Multivoradales; family J023; genus DASWIG01. The sequence continues at coordinate 1,036 of DASWIG010000479.1, read as the reverse complement.
CGGCGTGGCGGCGCAGCAGCCGCCGCCGCCACAACCGCAACCACAGCCACTGACGACGGTGATCCTGGTGCGTCACGCGGAGAAGGTCGTCAGCGACCTGGAGGATCCGCCGCTGACGGCGGCCGGCGAAGAGCGCGCCCGCGAGCTGGCTCACGCGCTCGGCGCCCTGACGATCGATGCCGTCTACTCGACGCCCTTCCGCCGCACCCTGGCGACCGCGGCGCCCCTGCAGGCGCTCGGCCACGAGGTCGTGGTGACGCCGGTGACGCCGACCTACGCGGCCGACGTGGCCGGCATGGCGCGCGCCGAGCACGCCGGCGGCGTGGTCGTGGTGGTGAGCCACAGCAACACCATCCCCGAGATCATCCGCGCCCTCGGCGTCGAAGAGGCGCCGGAGATCCCGGAGAGCGACTACGACGACCTCTTCGTCGTCACCTTCTCGGAGGGCTGCGCGCCGCGGCTGCTGAGCCTGCGCTACGGCCGCGAGTCGCCTTGATTGGCTGAAATCACCCCTGATAATGTCCAGCTCCTGGCTGAAATCACCCCTGATAATGTCCATTCGGCGACGGAGAGAGCCCCCATGTACCGCGACGCCATCGCCGAGCTCGAACAGTGGCTCCACCGCGCGCGCCGCAAACCGCTGGTGATCCGCGGCGCGCGCCAGGTCGGGAAGACGACCCTCGTGCGCCTGTTCGCCGAGCGCTTCTTCGAGGGTCTCGCGGAGCTCAACTTCGAGCGCGAGCCGAAGGTCGCGGAGCTCTTCGCCTCCAAGGACCCCAAGGAGACGCTACGTCTTCTCGAGCCCTATCTCGGCCGGGAGATCGTTGCCGGGCGCACCCTCCTCTTCCTGGACGAGATTCAGGCCACCCCGGAAGTCCTGGCCGCCTTGCGCTACTTCTACGAGGAGCTGCCCGAGCTCCACGTCATCGCCGCGGGCTCGCTCCTGGAGATCGCGCTGGAGCGGCCGGCCTTCTCCGTGCCCGTGGGCCGCATCGAGTACCTCCACCTCGGCCCCATGAACTTCTGCGAGTTCCTT
>DASWIG010000478.1:0-1816 GCA_036397835.1 Thermoanaerobaculia bacterium | reverse complement strand
CCGTTGCCCAACACGATGTTCGCGGTCGAGCTGGAGAACGGCCACCGGGTGCTCGCCCACATCAGCGGCAAGCTCCGGATGAACTTCATCCGGATCCTTCCGGGCGATCGCGTCCGGGTGGAGCTGTCGCCCTACGACCTGACCCGCGGTCGGATCACCTACCGCCTGAAGTAAGCCACACGTACGCACTCGAGCAGAGGATCCGTTGAAAGTCAGAGCCTCCGTCAAGGCCCGCTGCGACAACTGCAAGGTGATTCGACGCCACGGCACCGTGATGGTCATCTGCACCAATCCGAAGCACAAGCAGCGGCAGGGGTAATCGATGGCACGTATCGCCGGCGTCGACATCCCGCGCGAGAAGCGCGTCGAGGTCGCCCTCACGTACATCTATGGCCTCGGGCTGCCCACCAGCCAGAAGATCCTGGCCCAGACGAACGTGAACCCGGACACCCGCGTGCGCGACCTGACCGAGGAGCAGGTCAATCGGCTGCGTGAGCTGATCGACCGCCGCTACAAGGTCGAGGGCGACCTCCGCCGCGAGGTGGCGCTGAACGTCAAGCGGCTCATCGAGATCGGCTCATACCGCGGTCTCCGCCACCGGCGCAACCTGCCGGTCCGCGGCCAGCGAACGAAGACGAATGCCCGCCAGCGGCGCGGACCGAAGCGCACGGTCGGCGTGCGGCGCAAGAAGTAACGAGGGATACCGACAGGCATGGCCGATCGCAAGCGGGCCGCGAAGCAGCGGCGCCGGGAACGCAAGAACGTGCCCCAGGGGCACGTCCACATCCAGGCGACGTTCAACAACACGATCATCACGATCACGGACCAGACCGGCGCCGTGATCAGCTGGGGCTCGGCCGGCGTGGCCGGCTTCAAGGGCTCGCGGAAGAGCACGCCGTACGCGGCCGCCCTGTCCGCCGACGGCGCCGCCCGCCGGGCCATGGAGCATGGCATGCGCCAGGTCGAGGTGTTCGTCAAGGGTCCCGGCGCCGGCCGCGAGCAGGCGATCCGCTCGCTCCAGGCCGCCGGCCTCGAGGTCAGTGCGATCACCGACGTGACCCCCATCCCGCACAACGGATGCCGCCCGCCCAAGCGGCGCCGCGTCTGACCGAGACAGGAACCGATGGCTCGATACACCGAATCCGTCTGCCGCATCTGCCGCCGTGAAGGCGCCAAGCTGTTCTTCAAGGGCACCCGGTGCTATACGAAGAAGTGCTCGTTCGAGCGGCGCCCCACGCCACCCGGCCAGCACGGCGTTCGCCGCCGCAAGGTCGGCGAGTTCGGCCTCCAGCTGCGCGAGAAGCAGAAGGTCCGCAAGACCTACGGCGTCCTCGAGCGGCAGTTCCGGGTGTACTTCAACGAGGCGGAGTCGCACACCGGCGTGACCGGCGAGTGGCTGCTTCGTCGGCTCGAGACGCGTCTCGACAACGTCGTCTACCGGATGGGCTTCGCCCCATCCCGGCCGTCCGCACGCCAGCTCGTCACGCACGGCCACTTCGCCGTTAACGGCCGGCCGACCAATGTCCCCTCGTACCAGCTCCGGCTGGGCGATCGGGTCGAGGTCCGCGAGTCTCGCCGGGCCCGCGAGCCGTTCAAGACCGCCAAGGAAACCCTCCGCTCGCACCAGGCCCCGGAATGGCTGAGCGTCGATGCCGCCAAGCTCGCCGGGACTGTCGCCGAGCTTCCCCGCCGCGACCAGATGCCGCTCGATCTCAACGAGCAGCTCGTGGTCGAGTACTACTCGAGGTAAGCCCCAGATCATGATCGAACTCGAGAGCCCGCAGATCGAGTCCGTCGAGGAAGCCGGCACGTACGC
>DASWIG010000477.1:0-13006 GCA_036397835.1 Thermoanaerobaculia bacterium | reverse complement strand
CGGTCGAGCAGGTCGCCCAGGCCGAGCTCGCGGCAGACCTTCTCGGCCTCCTCGAAGTCGCCGGGCTGCGGCGGCCAGTCGCGGCCCATCAGCAGGTTGAAGGCGAAGGTGTGGAGGAAGACGTGGTTCTCGTGGAACTGCGGCGCCGCCGCCACCCGTCGACGCCAGCCTTCGTCCCCCAGCGACGGACGGTCGAGGCCGTCGAGGAAGAGCAGGCCCGAGTCCGGGGCGCGCAGGCCGAGGATCAACGACAACAGCGTCGACTTGCCGCCGCCCGACGGACCCTCGAGCAACGTGCGCTCGCCGCGGCGGATCGCGACGTCGCACTTGCGCAGCACCGCCTCGCCGCGGTCACGGTAGCGGAAGACCAGCTCGCAGCCTTCGACCAGCGGCGGCGACGACCCGGCCTCGCCGCTTCCGGCCGTATCGCCGAGGGCGAGCTCGGGCACGCCGCGGACTTTCGGACGGGCGGCGGCGTTGAACAGGGGGAGAACCTTCTCCCAGGCGATCGCCGCGTCGGCGGCGCCGAGCAGGCCGAGGGTCAGCAGCTCGAGGCTCTGGAGCGCGAAGAGCATGCCGCCGACGGCGATCGCCAGGGCGGCGGTGGAGAAGCCGCCGGCGACGACCTCGGGCGTCAGGATCAGCAGGCTCAGCACCAGCCAGCCGCCCGGCACCGCGGCGCTCAGCGTGGCGGCGGTGCGGTCCATCTTCCGCGCGTGGCCGACGTAGCTCTCGAGGGCCGCGTCGTCGTGGCCGTGGCGCGAGCCCGGGGCCTCCTGGGCGAGGCGGGTCGAGTGGCCCACCATCTGCTCGACGAGGTGATGGGTGGCCGCCAGGCGCATCTCGGTCCAGCGGCGGCGCTGGCGGTAGTAGCGCCCGAGCGCCACGACGCACGCCGCGGCCCACGCCAGCAGCGCCGCGCCGTGCGGCCAGCCGCCGGCGCCCCAGACCAGGATGGGGACGGTGAGCAACAGGTCGACGCTATGCGACACGATCAGCGTGCCGGACTCGAGCGAGAGCTCCTCCGCCGCCTCCGACTCGATGGCGCGTCCCAGGAGCTGGCCGGTGCCCTGGTGGCGGATCTCCTCGGGCTCGAGGCGCAGGGCGCCGGCCAGCAGGCGGCGCTTCAGGATCCAGCCGGCGTTGATCGAGAACTTCATGCCGAACCACGGCTCGAGCAGCCGGAAGGGCAGGTTGGTGTAGAGCACCAGCACCCAGGCGAGCAGCCAGCCCCAGTCGGGCCGCCCCTCGAGGGCGCCGCGCCACAGGAACCACCAGGCGCCGAGCCAGGCGAGGATCTTGGGGACGTAGACGGCGACGAAGAGGACGAAGGTGCGCTGCAGGCCCCCCTCGCGCGCCAGCTCGAGCACCGGGGCCGACGGCGGACGGCGCAGCAGCCAGGCGGCGGCGATCGGACGGGTGCCGAGGCGCTGGCGCAAGAGCTCGGCGCGCACCCGCGCGCGGCCGGCGCGGACGCCGGCCTCGTCGAGCAGGCGGTCGACCTCGGGGCCGTGACGTGCCTCGGCCTCCCGGCGCAGGACCGCGGCGACGTCCGCCGCGGGCACGGAGGCGGCCGACGATCCCGGCGTCAGCAGCTCGGCGCGTCGCCGGCCGCAGCGCAGCACGGCGAGGTAACGCGGCGCTCCGTCCCCCGGAAGACGGACGATCGCCGGCGCCAGGCTCGCGAGCCGCGCGCCCGCGGCGTCGTAGGAGAGCACCTCGGGCTCGGCCTCCACGTCGAGGGCGTCGGCCGCCGAGGCGATCCAGCGCCGCAGGTCGGAGCGGGAGTCGGCGAGGCCGCGCGGGGTGGCCGGGAAGCGGGTGGGCTGGGGGATCAGGCCGGCGCGGTGCGCGAGCAGACCGATCGCCTCACCGAGACGCTCCAGGGGCCAGACGGCGGCGTCGACGGCCGCGGCTGAGACGGTGGACGTCAAGCGTGCTCCTCCCCGGTTCGCGGCCCGAGACGTCCGTCGGCGAGCCACAGGCGGCGCCAGGTGCCGGCGCGCCACAGCTCGCGCACCTCGATCTCGGCGGCGAGCAGCGCCGCGTAGCGCGAATCCGGGCGGGCGGCGAGGTCGCCGGGGGCGCCGTCCTCCACCAGGCGTCCGCCGTCGATCACCACCACGCGGGGGAAGGCGCGGGTCTCGGCCACGTCGTGGGTGATGCAGAGGAGCGTCGCCCGCGACCAGTGACGGCGGGCGCGTCCGAGCAGCTCGCGGCGCTGGTCGCGGCCGAGGCCGCGGAAGGGCTCGTCGAGGACGGCGAGGCGGGCGTCCGGGCGGGCCAGGGCACGGCCCAGGCGCACCCGCTGGCCCTCGCCGCCGGAGACCAGGCCGCCGCCCTCGCCGAGCGAGGTCTGGAAGCCCTCGGGGAGCTGCTCGAGCACCCGGCGCAGCTCCGCGCGGTCGACGATCTCGGTCCACGGCAGCTCGACCTCGGGGTTGCCGTAGCGCAGGTTGTCGAGCAGCGAGCGGTTCCAGATCGCCACCGCCGGGTCGACCCAGGCGGTGGCGCGGCGCAGACGCTCGAGGCGCCCGGCGTCGAGGCGCTCGCCGTCGACGAGGAGACGTCCGGCCGCCGGCCGGTGCCAGCCCAGGAGCAGGCCGACGAGGGTGGTCTTGCCCGCCCCCGACAGCCCGACGACGGCCACGTGCTCGCCCGGCCGCACCTCGAAGTCGACGTCGCGCAGGATGGTATGGCCGGCGGCCACCACCGAGACGCCGTCCATGACGACGTGGGCTCCGAAGCCCCCCTCTCCCCCTGGGAGAGGGGCCGGGGGTGAGGGTTCCGGGGCGGACGCCGGAGCGCGTTCGCCGACGTCGTCGTCCACGTCCTCCGGGGCTCCGAGGGGCTCGAGCAGACGCAGGAGGACGTTGCGCTTGGCGGCGTAGTCCATGACCTGGTAGATGACCATGCGTCCGCGGAACGGCAGGTTGACGCCCCAGTAGGCGAGCAGCAGCAGGCCGCCGATCTCGGCGCCGCGGGCCACGTAGCCGAGCACCACGCCGACGACGCAGCCGAGCACCACGGCGATCTGCACGCCCTCGACGGTGATGTGCAGGCGGGTGTAGCGGATCTTGCTGCGCACCCACTCGCCGAGGAGCGTCTCGTGCTCGCGCCGCAGGGTGCGCTCGGCGCTGTGGGTGCGCACCGCCACGAGGCCGAGGAAGGCGTCGAGGTAGTAGCGCGTCAGGGCGCCGACGTGGGTGCGCACCCGCAGGTCGAGCTCGCGCAGCGACGGCGCCGTGGCCACCGGGACGAGGAGGGAGAAGGCCACGGCGACGAGGATGAGCGGCGAGCCCGCGGGATAGATCCAGACCATTCCGGCGGCGGTCAGGAGCACCTCGAAGAGGTACTGGCAGAAGGAGCGGCCGAGGTCGGCGAGCTCGCGCAGCTTGTGCTGGGCGTGGGCGCGCTCGGCCATGTCGGAGACCGGGCGGCTGCGGAAGTAGCGCTCGGAGAGGCGCGGCAGCTTGGCGAGGAAGACGGCGCGCAGCCGCGTCTCCAGGCGGCGGCCGAGGCCCAGGGCGCCGGCGTGGTTGAAGTAGGCGAGCAGGCGGTTGGCGGCCACGAAGACGAGCAGCGCCGCCATCAGGCCCAGGCGCTGCTCGGCGGTGGCGAGCTGGCCGCCGAGGTCGAGCAGGCCGCGGAAGAGCAGGGCCTCGGTCATCACGCCGGTGGCGGCGAGGGCGAGGGTCGCCACCAGGGCCACGGGGGCGAGCAGGCCGTCGTCGCGCAGCAGGCGTCCGAGCTCGGCGAGTGGGCGCACCGGCTTCTCGCGCAGGGCGGCGGCGAGCTCGGGCGACAGCGACGGCGCCGCGGCCGCCTCCGCGGCGTCCGCCGTGCGCCCCTTGACGCGCGCCAGCACGGCGCCGCGCAGCACCAGGCTCTCCTCCTCGTCCGCGGGCGGACGCACCGACCAGTAGCTCTCAGGCACACTGCTTTTTGACGGCTCGCCGCCGTGAGCGGTCGCCACGGCGCGCGCCACCAGCTTGGCGGCGTCGCCGCCGCGGCGCAGGCCGCCGCCGGCGGCGAGGGCCTCGGCCATGCGGGCGGCCGCGTCGAGCCCGGCGAGGGAGCGCCAGGACGGATCGCCGAGAGCGGCGTCGACGAGCGAGCCCACGCTCCCGCGGTCCATGCCCAGACGCCGCAGGCGTCCGCGCAGGGCGCCGAGGAACTCGTCGCTGCCGGCCCACTCGCGCCAGCCGGCGGCCGGCACCGTCTGGGCGTGGACGTAGACCTCGTCGAGGAACTGCCGGGCCGTGGGCCAGCGGCGGCCGGTGGCGGGGTCCATGACCTGCACGCGTCCGGCGGCGTGGCGCCAGGCGACCACGAAGTGGGTGAAGCCGTTGGGGAGGCGGACGACGACGATGGCGGGCAGTGCGTTCGCCTCGGCCACCAGGACGTGGTCGACGGGCACCATGACCTGCTCCGCCTCGAGACCGAGCTGGCAGGCGACCTGCTCGAGAGTGTCGATGGAGGTGCCGTCGACGTCGGTCTGGCAGGCTTCGCGCAGGCGGCCGTAGCTGACCGGCGTGCCGAAGCCCTCGAGCAGCGCCTTGAGGCAGGCGGGTCCGCAGTCCATGCCGGAGGTCTGGACGACCTCGGGGACGATCAAGCGACAGAGCGGCACGGCGATCTGCTCTTCATGCGCGCGCTACCTGCTGAGCTTGGCGCTGGCCAGCCGATTGAGGCTGACACCGTCCTCGAGAGCCTGCAGGGCGAGACGCCGGTGGATCTCCGGAGGCACGCGGACCACGAACTTGCCGCTGAAGCGCCTGCCCGCCAGGGGGGCCGGCACTCGCTCGTCCTGAGCCCGCATGTCCTCCACCACCTCGGCGACGACCTTGCGGATGCCCCGCAGCGCCGCCTCCGGCGTCTTGGCCAGCCAGCTCAGGCTTGGGAACTCGGCGCACGATCCCACGTGCTCGCCGTCCTCTTCCGACCAGGACACTCTGTAGGTATAGCGATCACTCTCTGTCGTCATGCTCGACCTCCAGCCTGTCGATCGCCAGGAGCACCTGTCGAACCTGATAGACCTTGGCCCCGCCGCGGTTGCTCTGTATGTTGACCCGCGGATCCCCAGGCCAAGGCGTCCTGTAGACCCGATGGCTGCCCCGGCCCTGGCGAGGCTCACCGAAATAGGAGTCGCAGACCCTGCAGAGGTCCGTGAACCGGACGTCCTTCGGGTTCTGCCTCATGCGGGCCAGAATGTCGGCGACCCGCGCCATTGGCTCATGATATCACTATAGCCATCACCTGGCGAGGGCGCTATTGACGCTGGACTGTCTCTGATTCTATGCGCTCGCCGCCGGGAACGGGGTGGAGGGCCTTGCCGAGGGTGCGCAGCAGCAGCGACGCCGGCGAGATGCGCTCGACCTCGATCTCGACCGTCCCGGTCATGCCGTGCTCGAGGGGGAGGCGCGGGGCGCTCGTGGCGTCGACCTCCAGCTCCACCCGCAGGCGGCCCGCCCGCGGCTCGCGGGCCACCCGGGCGACGGTGGCGCCGAGCATGCCGTACTGCGTCCACGGGAAGCCGTCGAGGCGCACCCGGGCGCTGTGACCCAGGCGCACCCGCCCGAGGGCCGAGGCGGCGGCGAGGTCGGCGATCACGCGGATCTTGCCCGAGGCCAGGATGGTGCCCAGGCGGTCGCCCTCGTGGACCATCGACGCCACCCGCAGGTCGACGACCTCGCCCACCTCGCCGGCCTGGGGAGCGCGCAGGGCGTGCTTGCCGACGTCGTGGCGGATGCGGTCGACGGCGACGGCCGACGCTCCGGTCTGGCCTTCGAGCCGGGCGACGGTGGCGCGCAGTTGCGCCAGCTCGCTGCGGTCGGCGAGCTCGCGGGTGCGCAGCTCCGACTCCTGGCGCTCGGCGGTGATGCCGAAGCTCTCCGCCGACGCCGCGAGCTGCTCGGCCTCGGAACGCTTGCGCTCGGCCTCGACGCGGGAGATCTGGCCGTCCAGGTGGAGCGTCTCGGCGCGCTGCGCCTCCTCGGCGGCGAAACGGGTCTCGATCTCGGCCTGGCGCAGCCGGGTCTTCGCCTCTTCGAGCACCAGGCGCGCCGTGCGCTGGTTGGCCTCCAGCGTGCGTTGCCGCAGCTCGATCTCGTCGCGCGCGGCCGCCAGCTCGCTCTCGAGCGAGGCGCGGCGCACCTCCTCTTCGCGGAGCTGGATCTCGAGGTCGGCGGCGTCGAGCTGCACGAGCAGGTCGCCCGCCTCCACCTGGCGGCCCATGGCCATCGGCACCGCCACCACCTTGGCGTCGACCTGGGAGGTGACGGGATAGGCGGCGCGGTCGACCTCCAGGCGTCCCAGGGGGGTGACCTCGAAGACCGAGATGCGGGCCAGGAAGAGCCACGCGAGCCAGGCGCCGAGCAGCAGCGAGACGAGCGCGAGGCCGACGATCGAGATCCCCGGCCGTTCGGCGCCGAGGGCGTGGAAGGTTCGCGGGAAGCCTCGGATCACGCCGCGAGTCTAACCCACCCCGGCGGCCGGGCCGCGGACGGCGCCGGAGTCCGCCTCCCCCCTTTGAAAAAGGGGGGATCGAGGGGGGATTTCTTCAGCGCCGCACCGGCGCCTTCGCCGACGTGACGACGTCGCACTCGAAGGCCCCGGTGTCGGTCACCGGCGCCGCCGGGACGCCGTCGACGTTGCCGTAGGTCGCCGTGCGGCCGGCCAGGGTGTCGGTGACCCGGAGGTCGAGGCCGACGGTGGTGCCGGCCGACCAGAAGACCCAGTACTTGCCGTTGAGGCCGCAGCCGTTCAAGACCTTGATCAGGAGCTCGGGGTTGGTCAGGTCGAAGAACCAGAAGAGGCCGCCGCGGCGGATGCCGAGGGACGAGAGCGGGATCGCCTTGCCGGCGCCCGTGGTGCCGCCATTGTTCGCGGTCGCATAGTCGACGGTGACCTCGAAGCGGCGGTCGCCGGGCTCGTCGTCGATGCACAGGGTCGTCGAGCTCGGGACGCACCCCTGCGCGTTGCCGGCGTCGCCGCCGAAGACGGTGGCCGTCACCTGGAACCGGCCTTCGCCGGCGAAACGGTCCGCCAGCGCGTACCAGGCCCCCGGCGCCGGAGAGTCGAGGACGCAGAACTCGTAAGTGCCCGCGAGCTCCGAGGCGCAGTCGAAATCCACCGGAGTGGGCGGCACTGCGGCGCGCAGGTAGAGGTCGAAGTCGTTGCCGCCGCCGAGCGGACCCTCCTCGCCGTTGAGGCCCACGCGCAGCGTCTTGGCGCCCGGCGGCACGTCGAAGGAGTAGAAGCGGCGCGGCGCGGCGGCCCGCAACTGCGACGAGGCCGCGAACACCGGCGCCTCGCCGCTGCCCGCCGCCGGCAGCTCGCCGCAAGAGGCCTCGAGATCGTCGCCGGCCTGGCCGCGGATCCACTCGCGGTGGAAGTAGACGTCGGCGTCCCACGCCTCGTCGAAGGGCAGGCAGTTGTCGGCGAGGCCGCCCGAGGTGACGCCGGCGAGAACCGGCCCGGCGCCGAGGTCGGCGAAGAGCGGACCGCCGGAGTCGCCCACGCAGGTGTTCGAGTCGGCGCCGGCGGCGCCCAGCGGGCTGGTGAAGCGCCAGCACAGGTGCGGCGCCGCGGGCACCTGGGTGCAGGCCGCGGTCTGCACCCGTCCCTGGCGCTTGACCCCGGCGTCGGTGCGCTCGCCGCGGCTCAGGCCGAAGCCCACGATCGTCCCCACCGAGCCGGCGGCCGGGCTCGCCTGCTCGTTGATCGCCGACGGCTCCAGGCCGTCCACCGGATCTCGGAGCTCGAGCACCGCCACGTCGCCGGTGACGCCGAACTCGTAGTCCTCGGGCACGGCGACGCGCGACACCGCGAGGAAGCCGAGGTGCTGCGAGAAGACCTGGAGGGCGGACGGGCCGAGCAGGTCGCTCGCGCCCTCCCCCTGGCAGTCGCCGCCGTCGCCGTCGCACACGCAATGGGCCGCGGTGAGCACCGTGCGGCAGCCGATCAGCGTGCCGGAGCAGAACTGGACGCCGGCGCCGACGTCGAGGATCGCCACCGCGGTCGGGAAGTCGGAGGTGACGAGCCCGTTGACGATCTTCTCCGCCGGCCCCACCTGGCGCAGGGGCAGCACCACCTCACCGGCCAGGACCGAGGAAGCGGCGAGGAAGACGAGGGCCGGGATCAGGCGACGTAGCATCGGTTCTCCATGGTAGCCCAGCAAGATGCGAGCTCCGTCAGAATACGGCGAGACGGGTCCGGAGTCAACTGGAATCCCCGCCGGAATCCTCCCGACATCCGGCGTAGGGGCAAGCCCCCGCGCTGGCCCGTCCGGGGCGTAGGGGCTCAGCCGGTGGCCTCGCGGACAGGGGTCTCCGAATTGCGGTCTGACCGCTCCCCAGCCGATCTACTGGCGTCTGCGAAGGACACGACGTGGGCACCCCGCTCTTTCTGCCGTTTCTTCAGGTCCTTGAAGATGGCGTCCAGATCGTGGCCAAAGCCGGCGGCATACTCGTTGCCAGCGCGACGGAACACCTCGACGATCGGGTCATCCGGCATAGCGTCAGTCTCCTTTCGGGCCGGCTATCAGCTCCTGAGGGGTGCAGATCACGGGAGACTCATAGCCTCTGCCCGACATGATATCACGGAGCTTGCGCTGCATCGCGGCGTTCGCGATGTGGCTGCAGTTCCACGTCAGCAGGTAGTCCATTTTGTGGACGGTCGCCAAGGCGATGTGGATCGCATCACGCGATGCCTTTTCAGGGAGGGGCCCGCCTTCGACGAAGCGACGAGCCAGCTCCCGAGCAGCGTCAGTCAGATCGAGCTGCGGTAACGCTCTGATGGCTGAGAGCCGCTCTTCAGCGAGCGTGGGATTGCCTGAACCGAGCTCGACGCCCACCAGCTCCGAGACGTAGAGATCGAAATCTTCTCGCCGTCGCTTCCACCACAGCCTTGTCAGCATCTGATTGCTGGTCACGATGAGATCTCTGCTGAGCCCGGAGGTCAGGTAGCCGATGATGCTTGTTTCGATGTAGACTTTCGGCTTCAAGTTTGGGAGTCCCCATTTGCCTCGAAGAGGCTACCACGGCTCTCCGTTGAAATGGGGACCGAGGAGGGTCGCCTAATACCCCAACGCCAGAGCGTCCGGACGCCGCGGGTCGGCGGCGCCGAAGAAGCCGTCCTCCGTCGCCATGATCGACTGGGTCGAGCCCATGGCGTTGCTCTCGACCACCTGGTGGCCGCGGGCGGCCAGCAGCAGCAACGTATCGGGCGAGAGCCCTACCTCGACCCCCAGCTCGTCGGGCAGCCACTGGTGGTGGACGCGCGGCGCCGCCGTCGCCGCGGCCACGTTCATGCCGTGGTCGATCACGTTGACCACGACCTGCAGCACGGTGGTGATGATGCGGCTGCCCCCGGGGCTGCCGGTCACCAGGAAGGGCCGGCCGTCGCGCAGCACCAGCGTGGGCGTCATCGACGACAGCGGGCGCTTGCCCGGCGCCACCGCGTTGGCCTCGCCGCCCACCAGGCCGTAGGCGTTGGGCACTCCGGGCTTGGCCGAGAAGTCGTCCATCTCGTTGTTGAGGAGGATGCCGGTGCCGGCGGCGACGATGCCGGTGCCGTAGCTGAAGTTCAGCGTGTAGGTGTTGGCCACCGCGTTGCCGTGGCGGTCCATCACCGAGTAGTGCGTGGTGTCGGGGCTCTCGTAGGGGGCCGGCTCGCCGGCGGCGACCGCGGCGCTCGGCCGCGCCCGGAAACGGTCGACGCCGGCGCGCAGCTCGGCGGCGTAGGCCTTCGACGTGAGGCCCGCCACCGGCACCTCCCAGAAGTCCGGGTCGCCCAGGTGCTCGGCGCGGTCGGCGTAGGCGAGCTTCATGGCCTCGACCATGAGGTGGATGGTCTCGGCGCCGCCGGCCCCCAGGTAGCCGATCGGGTAGCCTTCGAGGACGTTCAGCATCTGGATCAGGTGGACGCCGCCCGAGCTCGGCGGCGGCATCGAGACGATCTCGTAGCCGCGGTAGTCGCCGCGCACCGGCTCGCGGAAGGCGGGCCGGTAGCGGCGCAGGTCCTCCGGCGTCACCAGGCCGCCGTGGGCCTCCATGTCGGCGACCAGGCGGCGGGCGATCGCGCCCTCGTAGAAGGCCCGCGGCCCCTCGGCGGCGAGGAGGCGCAGCGACGCCGCGAGGTCCTGCTGCACGAGCAGCTCGTCGACGTCCCAGGGCGTGCCGTCGGCTTTCAGGAAGATGGCGCGCGAGGCCGGCCAGCGCTCGAAGCGCTCGCGCAGGTCGCGCAGGTTGCCGGCGACGTCCGCAGTCACCGGGAAGCCGCGCTCGGCAAGCTCCACGGCCGGGGCGATCGCCTCGGCGAGCGGCATCGTGCCGTAGCGCTCGAGCGCCAGGGCGAGGCCGGCCACGGTGCCGGGCACCGCCACCGCCAGGTGGCTGAAGCGGGCGCGCTGCTCGTCGACGGCGCCGGCGTCGTCGAGGTACATGTCGCGGTGGGCCGCGGCGGGCGCCGCCTCGCGGTAGTCGAGCGCCAGCGTCTCGCCGCTCGCGGCGAGATGGATCAGCATGAAGCCGCCGCCGCCCAGGTTGCCGGCCCGCGGCAGCACCACCGCCAGCGCGAAGCCCACCGCCACCGCCGCGTCCACGGCGTTGCCGCCGCGGCGCAGCACCTCGACGCCCACCTGGGTGGCCTCGGCCTTCTGGCTCGCCACCATGCCGTGGCGGCCGTAGACCGGATGGACGACGTCGCGGTCCGAGAGGATGACCGCTTCCTGAGCGGTCGCCGCGACCGGCGCCAAGGCGAGGACGAATAGGACGATCCAGGGACGGAGGCGCGACGGACGGCTCATGGCTTCTCCTGCACGAGGTGAATCTTTTCGCCGGGGATTCATGAAAGGGCTCTCTTGACAGTTCTACCGCCCGGCGCGCTACGATGCCCTGCAACCGATCCCGATCATCTCATGCGGCCCTATCCGGACCGCGTCGCTTCGAGGAGGCTTCCATGAAGCATCACGGCATCACGGCCCTGCGCGGCATCGAGTCTTCCTATCACGAAGAGGGACGCTTCGGACGTCTCTTCCCCACCGCCAAGCCCTTCCTCCCGGACGACGGCTTCCTGATCGAGCTGGGCAAGTCGATGAAGGAGACCGGGGATCCTTCCGGCGACAGCCGCACGATCCCGGCCGGCTTCACCTTCCTCGGCCAGTTCGTGGCCCACGACATCACCTTCGACACCACCTCCGCCCTCGACCGCCAGAACGACCCGGCGGCGATCAGGGACTTCCGCACTCCGGGTCTCGACCTCGACTGCGTCTACGGCTCCGGCCCCGAGGCCAGCCCCTTCCTCTACGACGCCCACGACAAGCACAAGCTGCTGCTCGGCACCGAGTCGAACCCCTACGACGTGCCGCGCAACCGCCAGGGCGTGGCGCTGATCGGCGACCCGCGCAACGACGTGAGCCTGGTGACCTCGCAGCTCCAGAACCTCTTCCTGCGCTTCCACGACAAGGTCGTCGACCGGCTTCGCGCCGAGAAGGTGCCGGAGTCGCAGGTCTTCGAGGAAGCCCAGCACCTGGTGCGCTGGCACTACCAGTGGATCCTCACCCACGAGTTCCTGCCGCTGGTGGCGGGCCAGGACATGGTCGACCGGGTGGCCGCCCGCGGACGCGAGATCTACCACTACAAGGCCCATCCCTTCATCCCGGTGGAGTTCGCGGCCGCCGCCTACCGTTACGGCCACGCCCAGATGCGGTCAGCGTACAAGGTCAACGACAAGCTGACCAAGGCCCGCCTCTTCTCCGACCTCGGCGCCTTCCAGGAGGTCACGGCCGAGCGCCGGGTCGACTGGCGCAACTTCTTCAACGTCGATCCCGGCCGCCCGCCGCAGGCGAGCCGCAAGATCAACACCCTCGTCGCCGAGGAGATGCACCACCTCCCCTTCGTGCCGGAGCCCGACGAGGACCTGCACTCGATCGCCGTGCGCAACCTGCTGCGCGGCAAGGCCCTGAGCCTGCCCTCGGGCCAGACGGCGGCGCGGCGGATCGGCGCCGAGCCGCTGACCGCCGGCGAGCTCGGCTTCGACGGCGAGGCGCCCCTCTGGTACTACATCCTCAAGGAGGCCGAGGTGCGCAAGGACGGCGAGACCCTGGGCGAGGTCGGCGGACGCATCGTCTGCGAGACCTTCCTCGGTTTCCTCGAGGCCGACTCGCAGTCTTATTTCACGGCTGACCGCAAGTGGCGCCCCACCCTGCCGTCGGCCGCCGCCGGCACCTTCACGATGGCCGATCTCGTGCGCTTCACGGAGGGATGAGAACCTCCCCCCCAGCCCCGAGGAGATCCTCTCCCCCTCGCCCTTTGGGAGAGGGGGGCGGGGGGTGAGGGTTCCCACGGACGCCCGGGCGGGATATCCTGAACCGATCGAGCCGCGCCACCTCTACGACGTGCTCGTCGAGCTCCTGGCGCACGACCCGCGCCCCCGTACCGACCAGCCTGTCCATGATGAGTGAAACCACCGCCCCGATTCCGTCCCCGACGCTGCCGGGCGAGCCCCTGGACAGCGAGCGCTGGGCCACCCTGAAAGCCCTCGAAGACGCCACCGGCAGCGGCTTCCTCGACGAGGTCGTCGCGCTCTTCGTGAGCGACACGCCGCGGCGCCTGAGCGGCCTGCGCGCCGCCCTGGCCGGCGGCGACGCCGCCGCCGCCGAGCGTCTGGCGCACAGCATCAAGGGCAGCAGCTCCAACATCGGCGCGCCGCACGTGGCGGCGCTGGCCGGCGAGCTCGAGGGACGCCTGGCGCGCGGCTCCTTCGACGGCGCCGACGAGCTCGTCGCGCGGCTCGCGGCGGAGCTCGAGCGGGCACGCCAGGCGTTGATCGAGAAAGTGCCCGGCCCTCCCGCGCCGTGATCTCCGCATCCGCCCGGAGGTGATACCCTACCTCCAAATCAAAAGCTCAAAGTGAATTGATTCGCATATCCAATGTAGACGAGGACACCGTGTTGCAAGATGTCGCGTCCGATCAAGCACTGAACCGGCTGGCCACCAAGTGC
>DASWIG010000476.1:0-12388 GCA_036397835.1 Thermoanaerobaculia bacterium | reverse complement strand
CCGCACGCTCGACGACGACTCCCAGTTGAACAAGGCTGCGCAGCGTTTCGTCACGAATCGACTCACGCGTGTTCTCGCTGTACCAACGGCCAGGGATGACCTGTGGCCGACCTCGGCCTTGGACTTCGTCGAGCCACCCTTTCCTGCTCTCCGGATCTTGGCGAGCCGCCTGCTCATCGGTCATGTCGGTGACCGCCGTAGGGCGAATCCAACGATCATGGCCTTCCACGGCGTAGCCGTAGAGCATCACGAATACGGTCTTGGCAGCCAGCTCTCGGTGAATCCACCCTTGAGGATCCTGAGCTCCAGGGATGACGCGGGCGAGTCGGCGACGTATCTCCTCGACTTCGGGGAGCCGTTCGTCCAGCCAGGATCTCGTCATGAGTCAACCGCTGCAAAGACACGGGCGACGATGCTCTCGATGGCTTCAGCTCTTGGAGCCTTCGCTGCCGTCCGTAGCGTCGATTCAACTTGACGAAGTATCTCCTCGCCAGGAAGGGGCAACGCGTGCAGCTCCGTGGCCGAGACGGCGACGCTTCCCGAAAGACAGCGGAAGATCTCGTCCATCGTCTCGGTATTCAGGACCGCGGCGAGGACTTCCGGCGAGACCGCACTCGCGCCGACGGATCGCAAGAGGTTGACGTGATTCTCGACGACGATGCCTCCCCATTCCTCCAGGAACTCCGACGGGACGGCGCAGGCCACGAGCCGCCTGTTCTGTTCCTTGGCCGTCGTGCGCTGGACGAGCACGCAAGGTCGCCTGCAAATCAGATGGTCCTGCCCTTTCTCCACCGCAAGAAACGGCGCTGACGCCCGTGCACGGTACTCGAACCTGAGCTCGTTCGGACGCACCGCTTCAGCCCAGATCAGTGGGAAGGTGTTGCGAGAGGGCCGACTCCGGAGCTGCGTCTTGTGGCGGTTCCAGACCAGGGGACCCGTGGAAGCCTTGTAGCCGAGATGATGAAGTCGTGTAGGAGCTCTGGCCGCTTGACGGATCAAGCTCGCCTGACGCGGCGTTCGCGGAAGGAGCCAGGGCGCGCCAGGTGAGCGCTGGATGGGAAAGGTCCCCGATCGAACGGTTTCCACGTTGCGGTCATTGACCTTGAGATGATGGACGACCGTCGTCCGCGTGTCGTTGGGGCCGAAGACCGTCAGACATGTTTCCTGGAGCACGGAGTCGAAGACGCCGCGCCTCGCCTCGACGACGTCGATGACCAGAGGCGGGGCCTCGTTCAGGAGCAATTCCCGCAGTCTTGAGAAGTACTGGCCGCCCAGGAAAGACGTGGGCGTCAGGAACGCGACCAGCCCGGACGGCCGCCGCCAGCGCAGGGCGGCGTCGAGGAAGACGCCATAGAGGTTGGCATGGCCGTAGAGCGAGCGCGCGAAGAGCCGCCTCTGGGCGTCGGTCAGCCTGACGCGGCCATACGGTGGATTGCCGATGATCAGATCGTATTGGCGGGAGTCTTCCGTCAGGATCTCGAGCGTATCGCCGACGGCCACGGGGACTTCGAGCGCGCGTCCGGCGTCGCGGCTGATCGGGAAGGCCAGGAGCTGGAGGAAGACGCGCGACAGCCAGGCCGCGAACGGATCGATCTCGATGCCCGCCAGCCGGGTCTCGAGCTCCCCCAGGCGTTCCTCGGGCCAAAGGCACCGGACTCGATGGTCGTTGAGGATGCGATGCGCCAGCGGAGCGAGAAAAGCGCCGCCGCCGCAGGCCGGATCGAGCGCCGTCGCCGTGGACCAGTCCACACCCTCCGCGGCGGCGAGGTCGAGCAACCTCTCGGCCAGGACCGGCGGGGTGTAGTAGGCCCCACGGGCCGCGCGGAGCCGGTCGGGAAGGAGGGCCGTGTACAGCGTGCCGACGAGATAGGACGCCTCGATTACCGAGAGCTCGCCAAGCGCGACCGCGGACTCGCGGGCGAGGCGGCGAGCGAGGAGCGGCGGCGAGACGCCGTTGCCGCGCCAGGGCGCGAAGAACCGCCGGTCCTTGTCGGTCAAAAGGTCCCAGGTGGACTTGACGACCTGGGCGCAGACGGCTTGCGCCGCGGCCTCGCGTCGAGCGCCGGCTTGAGGGTCCCTCGACGTCCAGTCCTCGACGGCCGAGATCAGGCGCGAGCGGCACTCGAGCCACGGCGCGAACGTCTGGGAGAGACCTGGCGACCGATCGGGCGAAGTCTGGGCTGTCGCTCTCATGTCCGGCTCTAGAATAACCCCATCGCGGAGTGTCCGGCCGTCAAGAGTCAAGCTCTGCCGGCGCGCTCCTGCTCACGACGGGCTCTTCACGATCTGCCGCTCGTCCCCGACCCTGCGCGTGAAGCCGACCGAGTCGAGGTGCTCGAGGATCGGGATGGCCCACTTGCGGCTCAGCCCGAAGTGGTCCTTGAACTTCGGCACCGCGAACTGCCGCCACTCCGGGCTCTCGCCGAGCCGACGCTTGAGCTCGTCGATGGCCGACTGCGCCAGGATCAGGCCCGAGGGCAGACGCACCAGCCGTCCGCGCTCGACGAGGTAACGCATCAGACCGTCCAGGATCTGCGTCTTGGCGCCCAGACGCGACGCCAATTCCTGGGGCGACGGCGGCGTCAGGCCCTCCGCCTCGATCTCTTTCATGAGCGCCTTGGCGAGCCGCGACTCCTCGCCCTCGAGGTCCACCGAACGGCCCGGCGGGTTGACGACGTCGCCGTCGACGACCAGGACCTTGGCGGCGGCGAGCCAGGCGAGGTAGACGTCGGCGAGGTCGGCGGCGCGGCGCGGCAGCACCCGGCCCAGGAGCTGCGCCCGCGGCATGCCGCGGGCCAGACGGTTGTCCTCGAAATAGGCGGCGAGCACCTTGCGGGCGCGCTCGATCACCCGCTGCGGCGCCGCCGGGGACACCCAACGCGGCCCGCGTCCCGACTCGACGCGCAACAGCCGCCCGGCGCCGGCGAGGCGGTCGAGGTCGGCGCGCAGCGCCTGCGGACGGCAGCCGAGACGCGGCACCAGCTCCTCCACCGCGGCGCCGCGCTCGCCGGTCTCGCGCACCCACAGCTCGAGCGCCCGGTCGCGGTCGACGAGGGCCTCGAGCGCGCCCGCCAGCGGCCGGCCGCGACGGCGGCGCCAGGCCGCATCGAGGACCTCGCCGCCGCCCAGGGTGGTGGCCGGCGACGGCCGGCGGACGATGAAGCGGTCGCCGCGCACCGCGGTGACCGGCTCCGCCAGGCGGATCTCCACCAGCGCCGTCTCCCCAGGCTCGAGCCTGGCGACGCCCAGGGGACGCAGCTTGCCCACCACCTCGCTCGAATAGCAGTGGAAGCGGATCGGCACGAAGGTGGTGACGGCGTCGGGGGCGTCGGCGAGGAGGGTGAAGCGGGCGCAGAGGCTGCGGGTGGGCGCCAGGGCTCCCGGCGTGGCGAGCTGCACGCCGCGCTCGAGCGCCGCCAGGTCGACGCCGGTGAGCTGCACGGCGGTGCGCTCGCCCGCCACCGCGCTCTCGCGCTCGCGGCCGTGGACCTGCAGGCTGCGCACCCTGGCCGGCGTCCGGGGCGGCAGGACCTCGAGGGTCTGGCCGGGCTCGACGCGGCCGCTCGCCAGGGTGCCGGTGACCACCGCCCCGAGCCCGCGGAGCTGGAAGGCGCGGTCGACCGGCAGCCGCGCCGGCTCCTCGGGATCGGCGGCCACGGCGGCGCCGCGCGCCAGCGCCACCAGGGCGTCGCGCAGCTCGGCGACGCCGTCGCCGGTGGTCGACGACACGGGCAGAACCGGCGCGCCGGCGTAGGGCGTCGACTCGAGCAGCTCGGCGACCTCGAGCTCGGCGAGCTCGGCGAGGTCGTCGTCCACCAGGTCGCGCTTGGTCAGCGCCACCAGGCCGTGGGGGATGCCGAGCAGCGTGCAGATCGCCAGGTGCTCGCGGGTCTGGGGCTTCACGCCCTCGTCGGCGGCCACCACCAAGAGCATCACGCGGATGCCGCCGAGCCCGGCGAGCGCGTTGTGGAGGAAACGCTCGTGCCCCGGCACGTCGACGAAGCCGATCTGCAACGGCTCGGGGCCGGCGTCGTCCTCGAGGTGGGCAAAGCCGAGGTCGATGGTGATGCCGCGGGCCTTCTCCTCGGCCCAGCGGTCGCAGTCGATGCCGGTCAGGGCCTTGAGGAGGGTGGTCTTGCCGTGGTCGATGTGCCCGGCGGTGCCGATGACGACGCGCTGCATGCCGTGAGGATCTTACCCCCCTCTCCCCCTGGGAGAGGGGCAGGGGGTGAGGGTTCCCGCCGCCGTCAGACGCCCAGGACCTCGCGGGCGATGCGGTTGATCGTGCCGCCGTCGGCGGTGGCGCCGAAGCGCTGGATCATCGCCTTCATCACCGGGCCGAGGCCGCGGGCGCCGGAGAGGCCCTCGGCGGCGACGAATTCGGCGACGGCGGCGCGGATCTCGGCCTCGCCCACCTGCTCGGGCAGGTAGCCGGCGAGGATCTCGGCCTCGCGCTTCTCCTTGTCGGCGAGCTCGGGCCGGCCGCCGTCGCGGTACTGCCTCTCCGACTCGTGGCGCTGCTTGATGGCGCGGCGCACCACGGCCGCGAAGGCGTCGTCGTCGAGGTCCGCGCCGCGCTCGATCCGCTCGTTCTTGACCTCGGTCAGGAGCATCCTCAGGGTGCTGAGGCGCTCCTTGGCCCGGGCCTTCATGGCGTCCTTGAGGTCGGCTTCGAGTCGGGCTTGTGGAGTGGACATGGGAGGATTATATGCTCACCGCCGCGCGCCGCCATGAAGTCCCTCGCCCGACAGCCCTTCGTCCAGCTCCTGCTCGCCGCCCTCGGACCCGCCGCGCTCGTCGGCGTCGCCGCGGGGACGATCGCGGGGTGGCACTACCTGGACGCGGGATTCCCGCTGCTGCTGCTCGACGCGGTGCGCCGCGCCGTGGCGTGGACGCTCGCCGGCGCCGCCGTCTACGTCGCGCTGTACGCGCTCGGCCGCCGCCTCGCGGCGCGACTCTCGACGCCCTGGAGCGTGGCGCTTTCGGCCGCCGTCGCCGCCGCGCCCTTCGTGACCCTGGCGGGCTACCGCCTCAACCGCGCCCGCGCCGTGCGTCCCTCGGAGATCCTCGAGCCTTACGCGTTGGTGCCGAACCTCCTGCTCCTCGCCGGCTGCTTCGCCGCCTACACTGCCGTCGCTGCGGCGCTCCTGGCCCTCGCCAGGAAGCCGCGCACGCCGCCGGCCTGGGTGCCGGCCGCCGCCGCGGCGGCGCTGGTGACGCTGCAGGCCGGCGTCTCCTGGGCCTTCCGCCAGGACGCCGGCGGCGAGCGTCCCGACGTGATCGTGCTGCTGGTCGACGCGCTGCGCGCCGACCACCTCGGCTGCTACGGCTACGGCCGCGACACCTCGCCGGCCATCGACGCCCTGGCTCGCGACGGCGTGGTCTTCCGCCAGGCGATCTCCCAGAGCACGTTCACCAAGACCTCGATCGCCTCGCTCTTCACCGGCCGCTATCCCTACCGTCACGGCGTCTATTGGGGCAGCCGCCGGACGACGGACGACACCCGCACCGCCGACCTCCTCGGCGAGAGCGAGACCACGATCGCCGAGGTCTTGCGCGACCACGGCTACCTCACCGCGGCCTGGGTGCAGAACAGCCACCTGCGGCCGGTGATGGGCTTCGGCCAGGGCTTCACGGACTACCGCGACCAGCAGGGCTCGATCCGGCGCATCCATCGCCGCGTGCTCCCCTGGCTCCACGGGCCCGGGCGGCGCTACGGCTTCTTCGCCTACCTGCACTACATCGACCTCCACGACCCCTACCGGCCCGAGCCGCCCTACGACACGCTCTTCGGCACCCACGCCGACGTCTACCGCGGCGTCGACTTCCGCCGCTGGGGAGCCTTCCTGGCGGCGGTCCGCGACGGCGAGAAGACGCTCACCGAGGCCGAGGTGGAACAGCTCCGCGCCCTCTACGACGGCCAGCTCCGCGCCATCGACGACGAGATCGGGCGCCTGCTCGACCGGCTCCGCGACGCCGGCCTCTACGACGACGCCCTGATCGTGCTGACCTCCGACCACGGCGACGCCTTCATGGAGCACGGCTTCATCTCCCACAGCGCGGCGCCCTACGAGGAGCTGGTGCGGGTGCCGCTCGTCGTGAAGCTCCCCGGCCAGCGCCACGCCGGCACGGTGGTGGAGAGCCAGGTGCGGCTGGTGGACGTGATGCCGACGATCCTCGCCGCCACCGGGATCGCGGCGGACGTCGACCTCGACGGCTGCGACCTGATGCCGTGGATCGCCGCCGGCGGCCGGCCGGGCTCGGCCGCCGCCGAGTGTACCTACGCGGTGATCGAGATCGCCGAGGACGACGGTCCGCCGGCGCTCGCCGTGCGCACCGAGCGCTTCAAGTACATCCACCGTCCCCAGGGCCGCGACGAGCTCTACGACCTCGCCGCCGATCCCGGCGAGCGCCAGGACCTCGCCGCGGCGCTCGACGAGGAGACGGCGCCGCTGCGCGACCTGGCGCAGGGCCTCGCGGCGCGGCGCGCCGGCGCCGACAGCATGGCGCTCGACGAGAAGCTCCTCCGCGAGCTCCGCGCCCTGGGCTACGTCGACGATTGAGGACGCCGGCCGTGATTTCGACTTTCGTGCGGCCGTGCCGCTCGGGGGTAGACACCAGCGGCATAAGCTGATAGAGTCTGCCTCCGGTGTCGCCTCGGGGCTTTACGAGGTGGGACCATGGCAGCGCGGTGCAGCGCCGCCTGGCCGCGGAACGATCGGAGATCGTGCGGGCTTGCCCGCCGCGGAGACGAGTGCTCCCGAGCCGAGCTGGAGCAACTTGGTGCCCTTGGCTACCTCGACGGCGGCCGTGGTGATAAACGTCGGTAAACAAAACGGTTGCAGCGGGCACACCCCTCTGCTACACTACCCTCATCCGTGTATCGGCTTGAGTGACGGGTCAGTGTGCCTATCGGTCCACGCTCGCGCTCACGCTCACGCTCACTGTCTCGGCTCTGCCGGCGACGAACGGAGGAAGACATGAGAAAGAGTCTCGTAGCCCTGACGACCCTGTTGATTCTCGGATCGGCGGCGCCGCTGTGGGGCGGCACGGTCTACGTGCCGTACGCGGTCAACAGGACGGTGCGGGGGCACATGTTCACCACCGAGATCCGCGTCCACAACGACGACAACGAGGCCCACACTCTCACCTACCTCTTCATCCCGGTGGGGAAGAACGGAGTCAACTTCGACCGCTCGACCGAGCCGGTCGAGGTCATCGTGCCCGGCCACGTGACCATCCCGCTGGTCGACCTGGTGCCCGACGGCGAGCGCGGCATGGTGGAGATCAACGCCGATCCCGAGATCGCCGTGACGGCGCGTCTGATCGGCTCCCGCGACGGCGGCGCGACGAAGAACGTCGGCGTCGAGATTCCCGCCGTCACCTCGTCCAGCACGATACCCCCCGGCAAGGCCGCCATCATCCAGGGTCTCAACCGCACCGCGGGCCGGGCGGTGACGGACCTCTACATCGCCACGCTGTCGATCGAGCGCACCCAGTGCGCGGTCGAGGTCAGGAAGCGCGGCGGCGCCGAGGTGATCGAGCAGGTGCTGAGCCTGGCGCCATTGAGCCTGACGCCGTTCTACGACGTCCTCGGCCTGCTCGCCATCGACAATGCCAGCGACATGAGCGTCGCCATCACCTGCGACCGGATCGCCCGCCCGTTCGCGGTGACTCACGACCTCGAGACGGCGGAGTTGCTCTTCATCCCGCCTTCGGCCACCGGCAGCTCGAGCCTCAATCCCTTCCCCACGAGCTCGTGCCCGACCGGCGCCCTGTTCTCCAGGCCCGGAGTCTTCCACGTCCCGACCCCGGGGAACCCGTCGGCGCGCTATGACATCAACCTTCCGGGCAGGCAGACGTTCTCCAAGATCACCCTGGACATGGAGTTCACCCACGGCGGCTGGAACCGGCGCTCGAGCGACAACCACTCCGTGTTCTGGCTCAACCGCGACGACGTGTGGCGCTCCAACCTGGTCGGTTACTTCAACCTCTTCGGGCCGAACAGGAATTTCGGGAAGCTGATCTCCAATCTCAACCTGCCCGCCGCGGTCGTGCGCTCCGTGCAGCAGAACGCCAGCTTCCAGGAGGGCGAGACCTACGTCGTCCATTACGACTACGACACCAGGAGCCGGGTCGTCGAACTGGTGATGTCCGTCAAGGGTGGCCAGGAGATGATCCGTCTGCAGGACACGCCCACCGTCAGCTCCCTGGCGGCCGATCACTTCTACGTGGTCTTCGGCCACGTCGAGACGGGCCATGGACCGGAGGTCACCACCTTCGGCTGGGCCTACTCCGACCTCTGCATCCAGGTCGAGTAGCTCTGCGGGCCGCCCCTCTCCGACCCGGAGAGGGGCGTTCGCTTCTCCCGTCCGGGTCACGACGCGGACGTCGCCAGGAGGCCGCGCAGCGCGTCCGCGATCAGCTCGCCGACCCGGCGGCAGCCTTCCACCGTGAAGTGCCGGTCGGCCTGGAAGTACGGCGGCCGGCCCGCCGCGGCCTCCTCGCGCAGCGCCGGCAGCAGCTCGAGGACCGGGATCCCCGCTTCCGCCACGAGGCGCAGCCACCGCCGCTCGGGGGCCTGGAGATCGAACCGCCGTCCCGACAGGGAGGCGGACTCGATCTCCCGCGCCAGCAGCTCGGGGTAGATCTGGAGCTTGTCGGGGACGAGGACCGCCAGCACCGGCACCCCTGACTGCTCGCCGAGCCGCCGCAGCCTTGGCAGGCACTCCCGGGTCAGACGGTTGCCTTCGAGCACGATCTCCGGCGGCGGATCTTCGAAGGTCGAGAGCAGCGAGCCGAGGGCCCGCTGGCGCAGCGACGCCTTCCCGAAGAGGCGGGCCTCCAAGGCCTCCGTCAGCGGGCTGAAGCGGATCAGGCGCACCAGGTGCGAGCGGACGAAGATCGGGTGGAGCAGCCGGCGGCGCAGTGATTTCGGCCGCTCTTGACTCCCCGGCTCCCGGAAGACGCCGTCGCGCACCACCATCCGACCGCGGCCCTCGCCGGCGTCGCGCTCGTCGTTGCCGACGAACGCCGAGAGCACGACGGCGTCGGCGTCGAGCCGCGGCAGCAGGCGCGCGGCGAGGTCGACCGCCTGGCACACGTCGTAGCCGGGCACCCCGGCGTTCAATGCCTCGCCCCCGAGCCGGCGCGCCGCCACCGCCAGGAACGACTCTTCTTCCTCGACCCCGAAGCCGAACATGAAGGAATCGCCGACGCCGAGGACTCCCGGGTGCCCGCCCGCGGGCGGGCCGCCCCGCAGGCCGAGGGCGTTGGTGCGTACCTGCGTGGAGAAGTCGACCCGATTGCTCAGCACGCCCTCCTCGTCGCTCTTCAGCGTCCAGCCGAGCTCGGCGTCGGCGCGGTAGTAGCGATCGCCCTCGGGCAGCGCCTGCGGCGCCAGCCAGCGCACCGCCAGCTCCGCGCCGCCGAAGGCGAGGAGCGAGGCGACGGCGAGCAGGAGGAGCTCGGGCCTGCGGCCCGACAGGCGCCGACGTTTCACCATGAGCGACGTTTCACCATGAACGGAATCTTACCCGAGTAACGTCGCAGTCTCCTCTTCGTGTGGTTCCTGGATCTTTACGGCGCCCGGCTCCGTCTTCGAGACCAGAACGATCGCCGCCTCAGTCAGGTTCCCCCCTTTAGTGAAAGGGGGGCAGGGGGGATTTCCGGCAGACGGAGTCTGCCGGAGGGCCGGTTAAGGGTTTCCGGCCGGGGCTCTGGTATCGTCCCCGGTGATGACTCGTCGTCAGCGCCTGCTCGGCCTCCTGCTCGGCCTCTTCCTGGTGGTCGGTTGCGGCGGCCCGGCGGATGACGGCGGGACCGCCGGCGTAGAGCGGGTCCTGGTCATCGGCGTCGACGGCTTCGACTGGCGGGTGCTCGACCGCTTGCTCGCCGAAGGGCGGCTGCCGAATCTCGCCCGGTTCATCGCGGGGGGCGTCCACGGGAAGCTGACCACGCTGGCCCCGGCCTACTCGCCCGTCATCTGGGCCACCGTGGCCACGGGCAAGCTGCCGCAGAAGCACGGGATCACCGGATTCGTGAAGCCCTCCGACAGCGCGGACGGGCGGGAGGTGCCGTACACGTCGAACTCACGGCGAACGGCCGCGCTGTGGAACATCCTCGGCGACCTGGGACGGCGGGTCGCGGTCGTCGGGTGGTGGACGACGTGGCCGGCCGAGCCCGTCAACGGCGTGATGGTGTCGGACCGCATGCTGTACAACCGGTTCAACCTCATGCTCGGGCTGGAGCACGCCGGCGGCGACCTGCCCGGACAGACCTACCCCCCCGAGCTCTTCGAGGAGCTGGCGAGCGCCACGCGGATGGCGGAGGACTTCGAAGCCGAGTTCTTCGAACGATTCGCTCCCGGCTCGCCGCCCCCGGCGTTCCAACGCGACCTGCACGACCCGTGGTACGAGCTGCTTCTGGTCTACGCCCGCGACCGGGCGTACGCCGAGATGCTCGACCGCGTCCTGCCCCGCGACGACTTCGAGCTCGTGGCCTATTACCTGAACGGCCCCGACATCGCTTCGCACTACTTCTGGAAGTACCTCTTCCCCGAGGAGTGGAGCGAGCCCATTGCGCCCGAGGAGGTGGAGCGCTACGGCGAGGTCATCCCCCGGTACTACGACTGGGTCGACGAGACCGTCGCGCCGTTGCTGGCGCGCGCCGACGCCCGCACGCTCGTGGTCTTCCTTTCCGATCACGGCTTCGTGACCGGGACCCGGCCCGACAGCCCGAACATCTCGGGAACGCACTACCTCGCCGCGCCGCCCGGCGTGCTGATCATGGCCGGCGGGGGGATGCCGGCGGGGGGAGAATTCGGCCGCGCCAGGATCTCCGACCTGGCGCCAACGATCCTGCACGCCCTCGGCCACGAGGTCGGGCGGGACATGGATGGCCTGGTCCTTCCCCTCGTCGCGGAGGCGACGCCCTCGCGCGCCGTGCGCTACGTCGACAGCTACGACGCGAATTGGCAGCGGGCGGCCGGCGACCCGATCGCGACGACGTACGACGAGGCGATCCTCGAGAAGCTGCGGGCCCTGGGCTACATCGACTGAACCGGGCGCCGAGTCGGCCCGGTCGTTTTTGCCCGGAGTCAAAAACAGCCGTGAGTTTTTTTGACTGGGGCGAAAATGACCGTAGCTCCATGGGATGGAGACCGCGCGTGAGAAGGCCGACTTCGTCGGCCAAATCCCCCCAACCCCCCTTCTTAACGGGGGACTCAGAGTTCCTCAGTCAGGGTTCCCCCTTTAATGAAAGGGGGTAGGGGGGATTTTCCGGCAGACGGAGTCTGCCGGAGGGCCGGTTGAGGGTTTCCGGCCGGGCCGCTAGAATCGGATGTGGTCGACGCCGCCCGCCCGCGCGTCCAGGACCCGGACTCCGCACCCAGGATCGACCGCGCCTTGCCGCGCCTGCTGCTCGCTCTCGCCGCTACCATCCTCACCGCCACCGCCGCGCCCGCCGCCGTGGTCGTCGACCATCCCGGGCAGCCGGCGAGCCTCGCCGTCGCCTGGAAGTTCCAGCCCGGCGACGATCCCGCCTGGTCCCGCCCCGACTTCGACGACGCGGGCTGGCGCAAGGTGACGATCCCCACCGGATTCGGCCGCCGCGACGCGCGCTCGGAGCTCGCCTGGTACCGCCTGGAGATCCGGCTGCCCACGCCGCCGGGACGCGAGCTGACGCTCGTCGAGCGCGCCGACCTGCGGCTGGGACTGCGCATCGGCAAGGTCGACAGCGCCTACGAGGTCTACGCCGGGGGCGTGCTCCTGGGCGGCGTCGGGGCGTTGCCGCCCGACCCCCGCCTCGACTACGACCGGCACGCGATTTACGCCGTGCCGGCCCACGCCGTCGACGCCCGAGGCCGCCTCGTGGTGGCCCTGCGGGTTTGGAAGTCGCCGCAGACGCGCGGCGACGTCGGCGGGCCGCACGAGGGGCCCTTCACCGTCGGCCCGATCGAGGAGCTGACGCGCCGCGAGCTCCTCGCCGAGATGCCGTCGCTCTTCCTGACCGGTCTTTTTCTCCTCCTGAGCCTCTTCCACCTCGAGCTCTGGCGGCGGCGGCCGCTGGTGCGCGGCTACTTGTGGTTCGGCCTCTCGGCCGGTTTGCTGGCCCTCTACACGCTGCTGCGCAGTCAATGGAAATACGCGTTCAGCGACGACTTCGTGCTCATGAAGGAGGTCGAGCACGTGGTCATCTACCTGATGCTGGCGTCGTTCGTGGAGCTCAACTTCGGGCTCCTCGGCGCGCGCATCGGACGCCCGCTGCGCGCCGGCCAACTGGCGAGCCTGGTCGCCGCCGCCACCGTCGCGCTCCCCGGGCTGGCCTGGAACATCCGCCTGCTGCCCTTCTTCCAACTCGGCCTCGTCGCGGTCACGGTGGCCGGGCT
>DASWIG010000475.1:0-10355 GCA_036397835.1 Thermoanaerobaculia bacterium | reverse complement strand
CTTCGAGAGCTGGCCCGGTTCTTGCTGTCCAGACCGGTATGATCAGGATCTATCTCTTCGAGCTCCGCCAGAGGACGCTGGTCGTCACGGCTCTCGCGCTGCTGTCTCTAGCGCTCGGCCTCGGCCTGACGGCGCTCGTCGAGCGATCAGGGAGGGTCGAGCTCCGCGGCCCGACGCGAAAAGATTCCCCGCTCCCTGCGGAGGGACTGCTGATCGCCCGCTACCTCGAACGCAACGCCGACCCCCGGGAGCTGTTCCCCGCCTGCCCTGAGGCGCGGCGAGACCATCTTTTCCACGGCCTCAAGGCATTCTATGAAGGCCGCGGCTACGCCGCCGCCTGGACCGATCGAAAGCAAACCCGGTCCGCCGCCCGCGAGCTCATCGCGGCGCTGAGGACGGCCGACCGTCACGGGCTCGATCCCGCCGACTATCGCTCCGACGAGCTGGCCGCGGCCATCGCCGCGGTCGACGCGGAGCGCTTTACGATGCCCATCGATCTGATCGGGCTCGACGTCGGCCTGACGGCCGCCTTCCTGCGCTACGCCGACCACCTGGCTCGCGGCCTCACCGGACGGCCCGTGGGCGAGTGGCACCTCGAGCCCGCTCCGGTCGACACCGTCGCCGTCCTCACGCGCGCTGTCGAAAAAAACGGCGTCGCGAAGGCCCTCGCCGAGCTGGAGCCCGGCGACGAGGCCTATCGCGGTCTCCTCTCCATGCTCGAGCGCTACCGCGCCCTGGCCGCGGCCGGCGGCTGGCCCCTGGTGCCCGAGGGCCCGACGATCGAGCCCGGTGAAGACGCCGGCGCCGAACGGCTGCGGGCGC
Source organism: Thermoanaerobaculia bacterium (assembly GCA_036397835.1). GTDB lineage: Bacteria > Acidobacteriota > Thermoanaerobaculia > Multivoradales > J023 > DASWIG01. Next base: position 9,533 of record DASWIG010000475.1, on the reverse strand, counting down.
TGGCGGCGCGGCTTTCCGCCGAAGGCGATCTCGGCCAAGACGACGCCCGCGAGCTCGATGACCGCTGGCGGACCGAAGCCCCCAGCTACGACGCCGCGCTCGTCGCCGCCGTCGCCCGCTTCCAGGCCCGCCACGGCCTCGCGGCCGACGGTAGGATCGGCCCCGATACTCTCGCCGCGCTCAACGTGCCGGCGCCGGCGCGCCAGCGTCAGATCGAGGTCAACCTCGAGCGCCGGCGGTGGCTGGCGTCGACCGATTTGCCCGAGCGCTACGTCCTCGTCAACGTCCCCGAGTACCGCCTGCGCGGCTACGAGCACGGGCGGGCGGTCGTCGACATGAAGGTCGTCGTGGGCAAGACCGGCTGGCAGACGCCGATCTTCGGCGACGAGATCGATTACATCGAGGTCAACCCTTACTGGTACGTGCCCCGCGGGATCGCCTTCAAAGAGGTGATTCCGGCGATCCGCGAGAACCCGGGCTATCTGGACCAGGAGCGCATGGAGCTCGTCGCGCTGCACTCCGAGGCGCCCGATCCGTCGGCCATCGACTGGCAGGAGGTGTCGCCTTCGGCCTTCCCCTACCACATCCGCCAGCGGCCCGGACCGGGCAACGCGCTCGGGCGGGTCAAGTTCATCTTCCCCAACCGCTTCCAGGTCTACCTGCACGACACGCCCGAGCAGTCGGCCTTTCAGCGCCAACGCCGGGCGCTGAGCCACGGCTGCGTGCGCGTCGAGCGGCCCTGGGAGCTGGCCCGCTTCGCTGTCGCCGGCGATCCCCGGTGGTCGCTCCAGGACCTCGCCGAGGCTCTCGCCGGCGGCGCCAGTCAGCAGATGCGTCTCGACCAGCCGCTGCCGGTCTACATCCTCTACCTGACCGCCTTCGAGGACGCCGACGGCGCCGCGCACTTCCGCGACGACGTCTACGGCCACGACCGCGCGCTGGCCACCGCCCTCGGCGACGCCGGACGAGCCGACGCTCAGGACGACCAGCGGGCGGGAAATCCGCGGGTGTCGACGTGAATGAAGGGACCACGGTGAGGCGCCGGACCGTAGAGCCCGAGGCCGCCGATGAACGGCCGATACCAGGCTTCGTCCTGGCTCTCCTCGACGATCCTCGCGAGCAACTCGGCGTCGGCGGCATCGCTCCTGCCGTCGCCGTTGAGGTCGTCCATGCGCCCGTCCCCGTCGCGGTCGACGTAGATGTCGGCGGCGTCGCCGTAGAGATGGCGGCTGTAGCTCGTCCTGTTGCCGATCGACTGGTTGTAGTGAGGCGTGCGGAAGCCGCTCATCACCGCGAAGCTGTCAGCCTCGATGCCCCGGTCGTTGGCCTTCTCGAGAAGCGTTTCGAGCTTGAGCAGCAGCCGCTCGCTGAGGATCAGGTACTTCGGGTACTGCGAGGCCTGCTTGCAGAGGAACTGGTGGAGCTGGAAGTGCGGCGAGAGCCATACGTCGAGCATGTCGGGGGTGACCTCGACCATGCCCCGCGGCACCCGGTAGACCGCCTTGCCGTGCAGCGGCACGCGCTCATAACGGCCGATGCGGTAGTCGTTGACGCGATCCTCGCCGCGGTAGGGCTTCATCACGAAGGCATTGAGCTTCAGGGTCTCGCCGGCGCTCCGGTCGTCCACGTAGAGCGAGTAGAGGCCGGGCCTGGAAGGCGCCCGCCAGGTCCATCCGTCACCGTCCGAGCGAGCCAGGTCCCGGCGCCTCAGCTCGCCGCCGCGGGCGCACGCCGTGAGCTCGCCCCCGCCCTCCCCCGGCACGGCCTCGATCGCGACCTCCTCGCCGGGCAGCGCGAAGAGCGACATCACCCGGTAGGGGCTCGCCTCGTCCTTGAACCGGACGGCGAAGGAGGCCACCTCCGGGGAGTAGGGACGCGGGCCGGCGACGGCCCGGTCCGTCGCGCTCACCACCTCGGCGCCGCAGCCGTCGGCCCCCTCGGGCGCTGCGAGCAACTCCGGCAGTGGCTGAACAGGCGTCTCGAGGGACGGATTCACCTCCGCGTCGAGCCGCTGCTGCACGCCGGTCAGGGCGCTCGTGACGATGAGCAGGAACATCCAGGTGAACGTACGTCGGTGCTTCATGTGGTTTCGTCCTCATGGGCATGGGTGGTGAGTCTTGGCGAAGAGGCGGGCACGCACCAGCCCCTGCCCGATCCCATTCGAGATCTGGCGGCGCCTGATCGCGCGGTCCGCCCCCAACGGGATAGACGGCCACGTTCTTCCCCGGTCGCCGGATCGTTATCCGCCGCCACGGGCAAGGCCGTCGATCATGCCATAGACCTGTCTATCATGTCATAGACGTCGATCACGTCAAGCAATTGTCAAGATCCTCGCGTGCGAGCGCTCCGGACGCCGCGTTGTAAATCCTTCATTGCGGCCGCGAGCGAGCGCCTCTCACCTCGCCTTGTAAATCTTTCCTCTGCAGGTCTCTCCGTCACCGCCGCGTCTTCGTCAAGCGGCGCCCGCGCGCCGCCAGAACCTGCGGCAGGATCGGCGGCGCGGCGGCTCGGCAGATCGAGTCGAGCTCCGCGAGCTCGAGCGGGGTCAGGCGCTCGCCCTCGAGCCAACGCAGCAGGTGCGCGGCGGCCGCGTCGCCGCCGGCGCAGCGCCAGGCCGCGGCGTCGACGAAGACCGTCGCCGCCGCCGGAACGCCGAGCGAGTGCGCCTTGCCGCGGCTGATCCGGCCCGACAGGAACCGCCGCCAACTCGGCCCGACCTCGTCGCCGACGCCGGTCACGGTGAAACCCAGGCCGAGAGCGAAGACGAGCGCGTAGGCGGCCAGAAGCGCCGCCGCCGTCCTCCCGTGCCGTTCCAGCTTGCCGGCGAGGGCCGGGTACCACGTCCGGAACGCGAAGATCGCGAGCACGAACGCCGCCAGCAGGGCGAAGCCCCAGGCCTGATCCGCACGGCCGCAAGGCTGGCTCCCCAGAGGGCAGGTGAGCTTGAGGCGCAGGCTCTCGGCGAAGTCCCGGCGGCCGTGCCGGAATCCCTCGCGATCGAGGGCGAAGCCGCGCGCCTTCGCCCGCGTCTCCAGGTCGACCTCGCTGGGCCGCCCGGCGACGGCGACCGCGAGGTCGTCGACGCTGCTGCGGAAAAGCGTCACGGTCACCAGGGCCCAGGCGGCGGTGAGGGCCAGCACTCCCCAGCGCAGCCGCTTCGCTCGGGGCCACGACACGACCTCGGCGAGCCCCAGCGCGAAGAGCGGGACGAGCACCGAGGCCCGGCGCTGGCCGTAGGAGGCGCCGCTCCACCAGTCGGCGACCGTAGCATCGAGCCAGAGGGTGGCCGCGACCGTCGGCAGGCCCGCCAGCGCGAAGCGCCGCCGCTCGCCCCGCCGGCGCACCGCCCCGGCCACCAGCCCGAGGAGCCCCAAACCGAAGACCGGGCTCCAGCTCAGCAGGCCGTGGTAGCCCGAGAAGAGGAAATCCAGGACCTGAGCCCCGGTGGGCTCGAAGAAGGCCTCGCCGTGGTCGAGGCGAAAGAAGGTGTCGTATTGACGGTAGAAGGCCAGGGCCTGGACGAGGACGACGAGCCCGGCCGCGGCGGCCGCCGCGAGCCCCGTCCTGACCATCGCGATCCGCCGGGCTGCCGGCGCCCGCAGCAGCCCGCCGCCGAGCACGGCGGCGGCGAAGAGTGCGTAGAGAGCGTTCTGCCAGTGGGTGATCACGAGGGCGCCGAAGGCCAGCCCCAGGCCCACGGCGGCAGCGACCGTGGGGGCGCGCAGCCAGCGTTGGCAGAGGCAGGCGGAGAGGGCCGCGAAGAGGGCGGAGTTCAGGTGCGACATCCCGTACTTCTCGAAGCCGTAGAAGAGCAGCGGCGATCCGACGAAGACCGACGCCACGACGATCCCGCGCGAGGAGCCGGAGAGCGCGGGAAAGACCCCCGCGATCAGCATGTCGAGCAGGACGAGGAGCAGGAAGACCTTGAGCAGGGCGCCCAGCTTCGTCGCCGCGACCACCGGCCGGTCGAGGCGCGGCCGTCCCAAGAGTCGCATGAGCGAGACCACCGGCCCCACGTAGAGGCCGTCGGCCAGGGCGATGCCGAACGGGAACTTGTTGACCAGCAGGCCGTCGCCGCGGATGCGTACCAGCATCCGCGCCTTGACCAGCGCCGTGTTGTCGTTGGCCAGGAGGTCGTCGTGGAGCAGCAGGTCGCCGTCGTAGAAGACCGACGTCAACTGCCCCCAGTAGAAGGCGCGGTCGTTGCCGACCAGCACGTCCTGGGGGGCGAGGTAGCCCATCACGAACACGGCGAGGGCGGCGCTGGACAGCAGCCGCAGCGCCACGCGTCGCGCCGGAACCGAGTCGAGAGGCCACACGGGCGGCGATTCTAGACCGCCGGCGCGACCTCCCTCCGCACGAGCCGCGCCAGATGCGGCGCCAGTGATCAGTCGTGGCCGGAGGCCGGGACATGCCGTCCATGTACCGACCTCCGGCCACCGTCGCGTGTCCGCCGCAATCGGCGCCCCGGCGACGCAGCGGCGGCCGGTGTAGACTCATCAGGCAGCTCTCGCCATGTCCAGGAACGCCTACTTCGACCTCACGGACGCCTTCAACCAGGACGGCCGGATCGTGCTCCTGGCCTCCGGCCAGGCCGTCGTCCATTACCGGCTGGCGATCATGAGCAAGGACGGCGATTGGATCGTCCGCGAGACGGACGCGGCCTGCCGGCGGGTGCGCACGGTGTTGGCCGAACGGCGGGCGCGGTATCGCCCGGGCGCGCCCCTCGATCCCCGCTGGCTGGCGGGCGGCTGGTCGAGCCACTTCGAGCTCACCGACGACGGGGGGCGGCGCCTGCGTTGCGACTTCTTCAGCCGTCCTCCTCGGGTCTCGCCTCAGGACCTGGAGGCGCTCTTCGCCGCGAGCGAGGCGCCGGCCGTGGTCGACGTGGAGTCCCTGATCCGTATGAAGCGGACGCAACGCGCCAAGGACTATCCGGTGATCGGCGAGCTGGCGCGTCTCCTGCCGCCGGATCGGGAGCTCGAGCTCACCACCGATCCTGACCGCGTGATCGAGCTCGCGCCTCGCTACGCCTCCGACCGGCCGGCGGCCCGCGCCGCCCGCGAGGGTCGTCTGGCACTCGTCCTGGCGCTGGCCGCGGAGGCCGATCGGCTCCAGCAGGATGACCGCCGGCGCGTGGACGTCTACGAGCGGGCTTCCGAGCCCTTTCTGCGCGCCTTCCGGGAGCTGGACCGCGACGCTCTCGCCCTCCCCCAGTCCCACGACAGGCTGTGCCGGCTGGCCGAACGACTCCTCCCGATGACCGTTGGAGAGCCCGGCCGTGAAGATGCTCGGTGACGACGATCTCAACCTCCGGGACATGACCGACGAGGAGCTCGACGCGGCCTGGGACCTGTGGTTCGATCTCGCGCAGGCCACCAACGACTCCGACCCGCCCTATACCCACGGCGTCTTCGTGAACCTCACCTGGGACGACGTGGCCCTCCCGGACGACGGCAGGCCCGACGCCCCCTGACGCGGGCCGCGCCAGGGGGTAGGACGCAAGAGACGTCGTCGTCTCTCGGCTGGTTCGCGTGCTCGGACCAGGAGCTCACGGCGCTCGCCGCCGGACCGGCGTTTCCGGCCACCGCCGGGAGCCGGGCGTTCGCAGACGTGGGAACGGATTCGCGCAGGTGAGGACGGTTGTTTTGCGTTAGCCTCGCGACATGACGCCGCGCCGTGAATCGCCGTCTTCCACGCCGCGGCGGCAGTCCGGCGCGGCGGCGCTTCTCCTCCTGCTCGCCGCCGCGGCGGCGAGCGCCCAGCGCCTCCAGGTCGAGACCTACTCGATGGACGACGGCCTGCCCAGCGCCGAGGTCGTCGACCTGGCCCAGGACGCCAGCGGACGCCTGTGGGTGCTCACCGCGGGCGGCCTGACCCTCTACGACGGCCAGACCTGGACGGCGCCGCCGCGCGCCGGCCTGCCGGCGCTCGAGCTGGGCGCGATCGAGATCGACGCCGCGGGACGGCCCTGGGTCGTCACGCGCCTGAACGGGCCGCTCGTCTACCGGCTCGAGGGCGCGGCGTGGCACGCCCTGCCCGCTCCCGAGGCGCGGACGCCGCACGACTTCAGCGTCACCTCCTTCCTCGTCGGGGCCGACGATGCGCCGCGCGTCGCCGTCGGCTCCGCGTCGAGCGGCCTGTGGCTGTGGGACGGCGAACGGTGGTGGCAACTGCGGGCGCCGTTGGGCCTGCCGAGCGACCTCGTCGCGGCCGTGGCCGATTTCGATGGAAGGATCGCCGTGGCCACGGGGGAGGGCCTGTGCTTTCTCGACGACGGCGGCCCGGACTGCTCGATCCGCGGCCAGGCGCCGTGGCCCTCGGCGTCGCCGGCCTCGGCTTGCTGCTCCTCGGCGTCTACGGCCTGCGCACCCGCGCCGTTCGCCGCCGCAACGTCGAGCTCGAGGCGATGAACGAGCGCCTCAACCTCTACGTCGAGGAGCGCCAGCGTCTGATCGCCGAGCTCGAGAGCCGCAACGCCGAGCTCGAGCGCTTCACCTACACCGTGTCCCACGACCTCAAAAGCCCCCTGGTCACCATCCGGGGCTTCCTCGGTCATCTCAAGCGCGACGCAGAAGCCGGCGACCTCGCCAACCTCAGCCTCGACGTGGAGCACATCGACAGGGCGGCCCACAAGATGGCGCGTCTGCTCGACGAGCTCCTCGAGCTGTCGCGGATCGGCCGGGTGGTCCACCCGCCGCAGGACGTGGACATGGCCGAGCTGGCGCGCGAGGCCGTGCGGCTGCTGGACGGGCCGATCCGCCAGCGCGGCGTCGAGGTGGAGATCGTCCCGGAGCTGGGCACCGTCCGCGGCGACCGCCTGCGCCTCTCCGAGGTGGTGCAGAACCTGATCGAGAACGCCGTGCGCTACATGGGCGAGCAGCCGGCTCCGCAGGTGACCGTCGGCGTCCGCGGCGACGGCGAGCCGGTCTTCTTCGTGAGCGACAACGGCTGCGGCATCCCCCGCCGCTACCACGAGCGGATTTTCGGGCTCTTCGAGCGCCTCGACAGCACCACCGCCGGCACCGGCGTGGGGCTCGCCCTGGTCAAGCGCATCGTCGAGGTCCACGGCGGCCGCATCTGGGTCGAGTCGGAGGGCGAGGGTCGCGGCTCCACGTTCTGCTTCACGCTTCCCGCCCTGATAAGCTCTCCTCACCCGGAGGAGGTAGAAGGGATGGAACGATGAAGACGCGCCTCGCGATCCTGCCGCCGCTGGTCGCGGCGGCCCTCACGGCCGCCGGTTGCTCGGTCAACCCGGCCACCGGCCAGCGCCAGCTCGTGCTCCTCAGCGAGTCCCAGGAGATCGCCCTGGGACGTCAGAGCGACGAGCAGATCGTCGCCTCCATGGGCCTCTACGGCGACGCCGCCGCGCAGCGCTACGTTGCCGAGCTCGGCGCCGGCCTGGCCGCGGTCTCCGAGCGCCCCGACCTGCCGTGGACCTTTCGCGTGATCGACGATCCGGTGGTCAACGCCTTCGCGCTGCCCGGCGGCTTCGTCTACCTGACCCGCGGCATCATGGCCCACTTCAACTCCGAGGCCGAGCTGGTCTCGGTGCTCGGCCACGAGATCGGCCACGTGACGGCGCGTCACGGCGTCGAGCGGCTGTCCAAGGCGCAGCTCGCCACCGTGGGCATCGGCATCGCGGCGATCGCCAGCGAGGACTTCCGGGACTGGGCCGGCCTCGCCCAGCAGGGCCTCGGCCTGCTCTTCCTCAAGTTCAGCCGCGACGACGAGCGCCAGGCCGACGATCTCGGTCTGCGCTACCTGGTGCGCGGCCGCTACGACCCGCGCGAGATGCCCAGGGTCTTCAACACCCTCGACCGCCTCGGCGAAGTCTCGGGCCAGCGCCTGCCGGGCTGGCTCTCCACCCACCCGGCGCCGGCCAACCGCGCCGAGCGCATCGCCGAGCAGGTGGCGGCGCTCTCGCCCGACGAGGCCGGCGGCAAGGTGGAGCGCGACGCCTACCTGGCGCGCCTCGACGGCATGCCCTACGGCGCCGACCCGCGCGAGGGCTACGCCGTGGGCTCGACCTTCTACCACCCCGGCATGGCCTTCGCCCTCGACTTCCCGCCGGGCTGGGAGGTGGTCAACCAGCGCCAGCTCGTGGGAGCGACGAGCCCCGGACAGGACGCCGTCGTCGTCCTCACCCTGGCCCCGGGAGCGGCGAGCCCCGAGGCTGCCATGCAGGACTTCTTCGCCCAGCAGGGCCTCGAGCGCGGCGACGCCTGGGGCGAGCGCTTCCGCTATTTCCGCACCCAGCCGCGGCAGGGGTCGACCTCGCGCCTGGCGGGACTGGTGGGCTTCGTGCGCCACCGCGACGCGGTCTTCCGCCTGCTGAGCTACACCTCCGACGACCGCTGGAGCGGCTACGGCGACCCCTTCAAGCAGAGCTTGCGGAGCTTCCGCAACCTCACCCAGCGGCGCTACCTCGACGTCGAGCCCAAGCGCGTCGACGTGGTGCGGCTCGACCGCGCCATGACCCTGGCAGAGTTCCACCGGCGCTATCCGTCGACGGTCGAGCTCGGCGCCCTGGCGATCCTGAACGGCGTCGCCGAGGGCGACCGGCTGCCGGCGGGCACGCGCGTCAAGCGCGTCGTGGGCGGCGAGCTGCCACGTCCTTTTCCGCCTTCGTCTTAAAGAACCCTCACCCCCGGCCCCTCTCCCAGGGGGAGAGAGGTAAGTGGGGAACCAGATAGCTCTAAATCTTCTAATCACAAGATTTAACACATTCACCCGGAGGCGGAAGTCCGCCTCGGGTGTCCATCGGGTGTCTTCCGAGCCCGGCTGCGGGCGGCTCCCAGGAAGGGCCGCGCCAGCGGACGGGCTCGCCGTGGGCGTCCTCAGCCCACTTGGGCCAGCATACCGAAGACGCCGCCGATCCTCCGGCCGGGGCGCGTCACCCCCGGGCTCCTGAGCCAGTTGCAGGGCCCGGATCAGGCTGTCGGTTGAGGCCTTCGGCCGCGTCCGGCGCAGCACCAAAAGCTGATCCTGGATCTCTTCGGGCAGTGTCCGGCTCGATCCCCGGTCCGCGCGGCACCGGCTCGAGGCCCGCGAAGCCATACAGCTCGTAGAGCGTGACCCAGTCGCGCACCGTCGAGCGGCCCACCCGGACCCGGGAGCTGCCCGGAATCGTCCAGATGCGGTTCGCGACCTCCGCCATGATCCGCTCCTTGGCACCGGGCGCCAGTGGGCCTGCCACCAGATCCCGGATCACCCCATAGCGGAACAAGGCGACCTGTTTCTTCTGCTCCTCGTCCATCGCCATCATCTCCGCGACGCCTCCGGAGTCCGTTCCCCGCAGGCAGGGCAAGCCTGACGGCGATCTGCCGCGACGACCAGTTACCAAGGTTTGTGGGGGGCCCCACGGCCCAGATGGGGAGGAGGCCGGTCAGCTGTACTGGTTCAGCGGAAAAGCAACTCGGGGTTTGATCCGTTACAGACTGTCAGCAACACTCCTTCATCGCCCGCCTGACGAGGCGATGATCGGCAAGGCAACGATAGCATGACGCTCGCCGCTTGGCGCTCGGGGTTCA
>DASWIG010000474.1:0-3880 GCA_036397835.1 Thermoanaerobaculia bacterium | reverse complement strand
GTCGGTGACCTGCACGTCGATGGCGTTGAACGGATCCGGATTGAAGATGTAGGCCACCAGCGGGCGGTCCGTCGGGCTGCCGCCGGGGCCCGCCGCCGGATCGTCGCCGGGCGCCGTGAGCACGTAGTCCGTCGAGTGCAGAATGTCGGGCAGCAGCGCGTAGTGACGGGTGGCGAAGGTGCCGTCGCCGCCGGTGAAGAGCAGGCCGGCCACCGGCGCCGAGGTCGAGATCTTGGTGCCGGCGTTGATGGTCAGGAGGAGGCTGGCGTTGAAGGCGCCGTCGTCGATGAAGCCGAGCGAGCTCCAGTGCTCGCCGCGGTCGAGGGTGAAGGCCACCGGGGTCTCGCCCGGGCTGTCGACGAGGACCTGGGTGCCGTCCTCGAAGGCCACGAGGTTGAGGTCCACGTAGTGGAAGGGCTCGGTCGGGCTGTTGGCCACGTAGAGGTCCTCGCCCACCGGCACCGAGTACGAGCGCGCCGCCTCCACGGCCTGGCGCGACAGGATCTCGGTGGCGCCGCCGATGAACTGGGTCAGCGGATCCTGGTTGTGGATCAGCGACAGCGGGCCGCCCGTGGTCTCGATCAGGTCGCCGCCGTCGAAGCGGACCTCGGCCGCGGTGCAGGCCCCGGCGCAGCGCGGGTTGACCGGCACCGACAGGCACAGGCCGGTCAGCGACGGATCGGCCGAGGGCACCGTGCAGCCGCCGCCCAGCCCCTGGTTGGAGGCGAAGTTCACAAACGAGCCCCGCATCAACAAGTCGACGCCGCAGACGTCGTTGTTGAAGTCGCAGGCGTCGCCGTTGGCGGGATTGCCGTCGCCGATCACCAGGGTCGAGACCTGAACGGGGCTCAGGACGTCGGCCTCGAGGCCGTCCTCCCAGTGGTCGTAGTAGATGACCTGGTTGTCGGCTGAGGCGGTGGCGGTGACCACCGAGTTCATGCCGTCCACGAACTGGGCCCCGCCCTGGCCGTTCTGGACCTTGTCCATCATGTCCCAGACGTGCTGGTCGAAGGCGAGGACGAAATACTCCTGGCGTCCGGTCGGCACGCTCTGGGCCGCCGCCGGCACGGCGAGGCCGGTCATGGCAACGAGGGCAAGGGCAAGGCGAAGGAAGCTCTGGGTCGACGACGATGGCAGCATAGACGCACGTCTCATTCAAGAAACCCGCTGCGCCTCACGCTGGCGGGACGAGAAAGCGGCCGAGGGACCTGGGCATGCCCTCGGAAGACCCTTAGTATAGCAAATTCCGTACCGGTTGGCAAGTGCCTGTCGCGTCAAGCAAAAGCCGGTCCCACGGTGCCCTCCTGGCCCCCAGCCGTTGCGGGGCCGTCCCCGAGGTCCACCATTTGCAGCCATCGTGCCATGAAATGCCGTGACGGCGGCTCCTGAGCCGGTGCGCGGGGCGGGGTCGGATGCGCAATTCTCGTCAGCGGGGCTTCCGCGGATTGTCAGTCGGCGTCTGCTTCGAGTCCCGCGAGGAAGCGCCGGAGCTGTCGCGCGACGACCCTCCCGGACGACCTGGCTCCGCGTGGATCGGCCCGGGGCGGGGCGCGCCGCCAAGCGCCTCCGCGAGCCGGCTCCGGTTCTTCCCCGCGGTCACCACCTGAAAGAGCATGGGGAGCTTGTCCTCGAGCAGCGGCTGCTGGCGGGCGAGGGCGGCCTCGGCGCGCAGCCGGCCGCGCACCTCCCGCAGTCGCTCCGCGTCGCCCTCGCCCCGCGCCAGCCGCGCCTGAGCCAGGCGCCGGCTGACGGTCTCGCATGCTACGGAGACACCTGAAGACGATTCAGGCCCGAAAATCCCGCAAAGGAGCGTCCCGGACGCGATTTGCGGCCGCAATTCGTCCCCGGAAGCGACGCTGAGGGCTTGGGGCGCCGGTGATCGTCCCCGGGTGCGGCCCGGAAGCGACCGGCCAGCGAGAATCGCGGACGGGCCGGACCCGCGGACCACGTGTGACGGTGTGACGGTGGTGTGACGGTGTGGCCTGGATTGAAGGTTGACATCACGGCAAGCGATGGGCTACGGTGGGGCGAACGGACTGCAAGGGACGCCTCATTTGCCCCTTCTGCGTCTCAGGATCGCTTCGCGCGGGCTGACGTGTTGTGGGTCCGCTCCTCCGGAGCCTTTTGATGCCGCCGTATCGCACGATCGCAATCGCCGTCTTGGTGTCGGGTTGTTCTCTTTCCGCTGTCGGCAGGTGTGCAGGCGCCGCCGAGATTGCGGTGTCCATCGCAGTCCGCGGGAAAGACGCGTCGGTTCGGGAAGCCGTGCTGAAAGCGGAGCCGGCAATCGAGGAATCAACGGCCGATGATTCTCCGGCGGTGGTCCGAAAATCCGTGCGGGTACCGGGAAGCGCCTTCTTGGCGTTAGATGAACGCTTCGGCTGGCGGGTCACTCTTGAGTCCGAGGACTTCTGGAGCCGGGCCGCGGTCCTGGCGCCAGGGGGCCGTTCGCTCCTTCTTCCCCTCATCCCTACCGTCGAGGCTCGGGGCCGTGTAATTCTTTCGGAGGATCAGGAGGCTCCTGAGTCAATAGAGATTCGATTCCGTTCGGTTGAAGAGCCCGATGAGATCGAGGGCAACCTCGGTTGCTCTTTGGTGCGCGACGTTCTGACCTGCCGGCTTCCGGTAGGGACGTGGGACTTGCAGCTCCGTGCTCCGGCCTTCATTTCGCACTTCCTTTGGGATCTCCCCGTCATGGAGGGCTTTCCACTCGACCTGGGTTCAATACCGCTCGATCGTGGATCCTCCATCTTCGGTCGCGTCGTTACGGAAGACGGTGGCCCGTTGAAGAAGAGCTGTCGCGTGGAAGCAAGCCCGCAGATCTCGCCACAGATTCGCGAATCTCTGAGGGAAAGGGTTCGCAGCCAGGCACAAGCAGAGGGAGTGAACGAGCGAGGCTTCTTTCAGCTAAGGGGGCTGCCCGCGGGCAGCTACGTCGTGACCGCGGTTCAGGATGGCTATGTCCGGGCGAGACGAGCTCCGGTGGCAGTCGAGCCCGCAGGCGAGGTCGAGCTCGATGAGCTCGTACTTGAACGGCCACTTGATATCGAGCTCCGGATTACCCCCGCGAGCAATCTGGGGGGCAAGCCGTGGAGCCTCATGCTCCTGAATCTCGAGGACATGGATCCCATCGGCGCCGCATCGCCGGACAGTGATGGGTTCTGGCGGCTGTCGGGATTGGCGCCCGGCAGTTATGCGCTCTTCATAGCCAGCTCGGACGGCACTCGGATTGCCGAGAAAAAGCTGGAGCTGGCATCCGGACAGTCCTCTTTCGAAATTGAGTTGCCCATCATCTGGGTCGATGGCTCGGTCGAGCTCGGTGATGAGCCGCTTCCCGCATCCATGACGTTCGGCAGCACTTCGGGCGGCGTCTCGATCACGATGGACAGCGACGCGGCTGGGGTCTTCGCCGGCTGGCTGCCTCGCGAGGGGCTCTGGGCCGTTGACGTCACCGCTGACGAGCCCAAGATCTTCCGGCGCCTGCGGGACGTTGAAGTGAGCCCGGATTCCGCCACCGGAGTCGCCCGCGTAGAATTGCTTCTGCCGGACTCTCTCTTGCAAGGCGAAGTCGTCGACGACCAGGGCCGACCGCTGGCCGAGGCTCGCATCGTGGTATTGCCGGTCTCTGCCGCCGAGACTGCGTCCTACGCGGTTTCCGGTGATGATGGGCGGTTCTATCGTTGCCGACCGTCCTGTCCAAGGAGGCTCGAGAAGGCATGAGGGTAGCAATCGTGTTGGCTAGCCTGCTAGCCATGACGCCATTGCCGGCGGCAGGAGCTGCGCCGGATGCGGTACGCCTCGATTTCAAGATGAAGAGCGAGTCATTCGAAGGGACTCGCCTGGCCTCCTCCAAAGTGGGAAACGAAGTGGTTTTCATCAG
>DASWIG010000473.1:0-1890 GCA_036397835.1 Thermoanaerobaculia bacterium | reverse complement strand
GTCGCCGAAGTTGACCGAATTGGGTCGCCGCTCCGCGAAGAGCTCCGCCCTGGGTCGGCGGGCTCTCACAGGTATGTGCTGTTGGATTGTTATGAGCTGAATCCTGGGCGGTTGCCGCCCCCGGCCACGCTCGATAAGCTTGATTACCACGGCGGAGTAGCTCAGTGGTAGAGCAGGGGACTCATAAGCCCTTGGTCACAGGTTCAAATCCTGTCTCCGCTACCACCTGACGTCGATCCACGGCCCCCGGAATTCGGGGGCCGTGGTCATGTCCCGTCAAGTGGTGTAAGTCGTCTTCCAGCCTGAACGCGTCTCAGACGGCCACACCCTCCTTGAGCAAGTCGCCGAGGGTGGTCGCCGGGACACCCCCGATGAGCCGGGTGAGGGAGGCCTGGGTGAGGTAGCGCTTGCCCATCGTCAACCACTCGTCGTGCTGCTCGGCGAGGAGCGCCGTGCCGAGCCGGAGGAGGGCCTCGCGGTTGGGGAAGATGCCGACGACGTCGTTGCGCCGGGCGAGCTCGCGGTTGAGCCGCTCGAGCGGGTTCGTCGACCAGATCTTCGTCCAGTGCTCACGGGGGCAGGCGAGATAGGCGAGCACGTCGTCCTCGGCGGCCAAGAGGATCTCGGCGGCCTTCGGGAAGCTCGTCGCCAGGCGCTCGGCGACCTGCCGGAGCTGCGCCCGGGCGGCCGCCTCGTCGGGTTGGGCGAAGATCGTCCGGACGAACGCGGCGACCATCGCGCTGGCGTGGCGCGGGACGTGGGTCAGGAGATCGCGCAGGAGATGGACCCGACAGCGTTGCCAGGCGGCGCCGTCGAGGGTCGCCCCGACGGCGGCCCGGATCCCGAGATGGGCGTCCGAGGTGACCAGCCGGACGCCGGTCAGGCCTCGCCCGACGAGCGAGCGCAGGAAGGCCGTCCAGGACGCCTCCGACTCGGCCGCGGCGACCGTGCAGCCGAGGACCTCCCGCTCACCGCGCTCGTTGGCGGCGATCGCGACGAGGAACGCGGCGTTCACGATCCGGCCGCCGTCACGGACCTTCTCGTACTGGGCGTCGAGCCACAGATACGGGTATTGGGTCCCCTCGAGGCGGCGCTCGCGGAAGGCGGCCAGGTCGACGTCGAGCTCGCCGACGAGCCGGCTGACCTCGCTCTTGGACACACCGCTGGCGCCCATCGCCCGGACGAGGTCGTCGACCTTGCGCGTGGAGACGCCCTTGACGTACGCCTCCTGGATGACCGCGACGAGGGCTCGCTCGGCGCGCCGGCGCGGCTGCAACAGCCAGTCCGGGTAGTACGAGCCGGTGCGGGTCCGCGGGATCGCCAGCTCCAGGGCCCCCACCCGGGAGTCAAAGAGCCGGAGACGGTGGCCGTTGCGCTGACCCAGCCGGTCGGGGGTCCGCTCGTGCGGCTCGGCCCCGAGGCGCTCGGTCACGTCGGCCTCCATCAGCTCCTCGATCGCCCAGCGCAGCGCCTCGCGGACGACGTCCGGCTCGCTCGAACCGGCGGCCTGTTCGAGACGAGCGAGCAGTGCCATCCTCTGATCGGTCATCGCGGCGGTCTCCTCAGCGAACGTCAGACATTCACTGGAAGACCACGCGGTGACCCTCGCCGTCAAGGGCCCCGACTTACACCACGTCTTGGGACACTACTGGCGTCGGCTTCAGATCGGCTGTGCGGCTCGTCTTGGACAGCAGGCGCGGGTCATGTGAGGCTGCTAGCTTGCGACGGTGGCTCCAATGACCCATGGCTCTCTGCTCGATCCCGATGTCATCCGTGCAATTGCGGCGTCCAGTCTTCGTGACCTGCCATCGGACGTGATGTCCGGCCTGCTCGTCGACGCCACGCGAACCACCATCTCGGCGGGCTCGATCATCCACCGCGAGGAAGAAG
>DASWIG010000472.1:0-9057 GCA_036397835.1 Thermoanaerobaculia bacterium | reverse complement strand
GTCTCCGACTTTTCCCAAGCGGGCGACGAGATGGGCTTCGCGCTCGCCGCTGGCGATTTCAACGCGGATGGTCTGACCGATCTAGCAGTCCGGCGACACCTCGTTCTGGTCTTCGACGGTGCCCTGAGGCATGGCGGGTTTGTCGTGGGCAATCCGACTAGCAGAAAGAAGTGAGCCCTCGACCGCCGGTGAGGCGAGGTCGCGGCAGCAGGTGCTGCCCTCGGGGCCAGCGTTGCGGCGGCGAGCCAGCGATCTTGGACAACCTCAAGGAGAGTCAATGATGAACACCCCGATCGACACCGATGGACCGACCTTAAAGACCGGCCCGATCAGGAGCCGTCGTACGGACCAGCGTCTGATCGTCTGGCTTCTCACCCTCCCGATGCTGCTCGCTGCAGGCCGAGTCGGCGCCGGCCAGGGCGAGCTGATCTTCGCCGATGGTTTCGAGCACGGGCATACACTGCTCTGGAGCAGAACCGTTCCGCCCGTCTTTCTCGGTGAATGTGCTGCCGGCGAGCACCTGCAGCATCGCTCGGGCCTGCCGGGCATCTTCAATCCGGACACCTTCGGTGCCACGGTCGCCGAATGGGCGGAGTACTCGTGCGTTGCCGACGAGGTCTGCGAGCGATCTCGATGCAGCTCCTTCGGCGCCTGCCAGGTCGTCGGTGGCGAAGCTGTTTGTGCCTGCCTCCCGGGGTACGCCGGGGACCGTTGCGAGCGCTGCGCGGTCGGCTACGAGGTGGAGGACGGAGCCTGCGTCTTGGGTCGTGAGTGTGGTCTCCGGCGCTGCTCGGACCAGGGTTCTTGCGTCGACGGTGGCGATGCGATTTCCTGCATCTGCGATGTCGGAGCCTCGGGTGACGCTTGTGAGAACGGCGGTCCCCTCAACGGTCCGCTGCGCCCACCCACTCGACTCGAGGTCGACGGGATCGACACCGCCGTCGAGCCGGGGGAGGAACGCCGGCTGACGGCGACCCCATTTGGCGGCGGCAACATCGACACCAATCTGCAATGGCGGATCGCTCGTGGTCCGGGGACTCTCCTGCAGAGCTCCGGTCTGGTGGTGACCTATCGGGCGCCCTTTTCCTCACCAGATGGTGGAGGGATCGACGTGGCGACGATCGAGGTGATCGCCTCTTGCTGTCCCGACGACGTGATCGATCTCGACTTGACCCTGATCCCCTTGGGTGGAATCGGCACGACCGGGGTGAGCAAGGCGGTCATGAAACCCCTCGACCAGGCGATTCTCGACTTCATGCGCTACCGCTGCATCGGGGGCGCGACGCTCGGCGTCAACGTCTTCGGCAAGCAGGTCTACACGCGGGGGTTCGGCAGCCTTTCTGGCGCCCCGACGAGCGATTCAGCGTACCTGGCAGCCTGTGGCGACCAGGTCGACGTCAGCGACCTGGTGCCTGGCCACGACCTGCCGCCGCCGGCGCCGGTGCTGCCGACGACGCCGATGCGCATCGGCTCGAACAGCAAGGCGCTGACCGCGGCGATGACCCGCAAAGCACTGAAGGAACACATTCAGGCGCAGCAGGGCGGCCTTCCGCCGAGCGACGACGAGATCGAGAGCACGCTCCTGGTAGCGCCCTTGCTGGATCTGCTGCCGCCCGCGATGCTCGGCGTGATGCGTGGGGAGGCTCCACCGCTCGTGCCGCTTTTCTCGCTGAGCGGCAACACCGTCAACTGCTCGTCCAGCTTGCCCTGCCCCTACGGAGGGCAGTGCACGGCGATAGGCCTAGTGGAGATCTGTGTGGGATGTCCGGCCGGGAGGAGCGGGTTCGACTGTTCGATCGACCTCAACCACTGCCCTGACATCAGCCAGGCAGCCGACAGCCGCTGGGCTCAGATGCGGGTTGGGCACCTACTCGGACACACCTCGGGGATGCCCCATTCGGTCCCGGACATCGACAAGTTCGGATACCCGAACCTCGGGCTGATACGCAACCGCACCAACCTGGCGGGCTGGCTGTCCGAGGAGCTCGACCTGACCAGCGAGACCGGTTTCCCCGACGGTGACTTCGACAGTGAGTTCCCTGCTTTCCCCGCCATCAAGGCGATCTGGCCGAGCAGCATCTTCCCGCCGCGCATCAGCGGTCCGGAGGCGGTCGGGCTCCGTCTCGGAGCCTGCTTGGCCTACTCTCCCGATAGCTCTGGCGGGTACTCGAACACCAACTACGGGATGCTCGGCATCATCGCCGAGCACGTCAGCGGTCAACCGCTGGCCGCGACCGATGGCAAGCCCGGACAGCACACCGGCTCACTGCTGCACGGCCTCCTGGCGGACGACCTCGGGCTGATCGGGGCGATTCCAGAGACCGCCGGGATGATCTTCAGCCAAAACAACTTGCGCAGACGAGATCCGCGAGAGCCGATCTATCGGACATGGAACGGCGACAGCTACTACGAGCCCGCCTGGGACGTCAAGCGTCCACACTGTCGATGGCTGGGCAGCGAGTGTTCCTTCGAGGACTGGATCGCCAACCCCAGCGACGACCGACAGAAGCCCGACTGGGACTTCCCGTGGGACTTCTCCGCCGACGAGCCGAAGCAGGGCCTCAGCACCTACACCGGTGCCGCCTCCGTCAGTACCGGTGCGGCTGGCGGTCTCGCCGCGACTCCGGCGGCCTACCTGCGGTTCATGGCCAAGTTCTGGGTGGGAGGCGACGGTAGCAACCCGCGCTACGGTGAGACCCGCTGCCCGGGAGGCTCGTGCATCTGGAATTCGACCACCACTCACAATGGGGCCAGGGGTGGCACCGAGTCCCTTGTGATGCAGCTCGGCCCGAAGACGGTAACGCTGCACCTGCCGCCCATCGATCCAGCGACCGGACGTCTCCAGGACGACTTTGCCGACCTGCACGACGTCGAGTGCGACCTCCCCGCCGGGGTGGACGTCTTTGTCACCCTCAACACCAGCAGTGACAAGAAGTGCTCGGAGGCGGACGACTACAGTTGTAGCGCCGCCTACGACCTGTTGAAGCACTTCGTGCTCTATGGGGTGTGCTCCGTCGGCTGGCCAGCCAACCCGTTTGCGCTGTGGCCGCCCGAGCTGTTGGTGCCAGCGACGCCGCCCAGTCCGGAGCTCGAGACCCCATGATCGTCGAGCGAGCGGCCGATGGTACGATCTTCAGGAGCTCCGATGACCGAGTCCAGCGAAGCCGCGGGCATCACCGACCTTCTGCGAGCCCACCGCGAGGGGAACCGCGACGCGTTCGAGGCGGTGGTGCCCCTCGTCTACCAGCGCCTGCGAACGCTAGCTCGCGCCCAGGTGCGGCGCGGCGGCCGTGGCGGCGCGCTCGACACCACCGGTCTGGTCCACGAGGCCTATGTCCAGCTCGTCGCCGAGACCGGGGTCGAGTGGCAGGATCGGGGGCATTTCTATGCCGTCTGCGCCCGCGCCATGCGCCGCATCCTGATCGACCACGCTCGCCATCGCAGGGCGCGGAAGCGAGGCGGGGGCGAGCCGGAGGTGACGATCGTGCCAGGCATGGCCGCGGTCGATCAGCAGGTCGAGCTGGTGCTCGCTGTCGACGGAGCGCTTGCCAAATTGTCGGCGTTCAACGAGCGGCTGGCCAGGGTCGTCGAGTGCCGCTTTTTCGCCGGCATGACGGAGGAAGAGACCGCCGCCGCCATCCAAGCCCCGATCCGGACCGTGCAGCGCGACTGGCAGCGCGCCCGGGCGTGGCTGCGCCTGGAGCTCGAGTAGCTTCCCGCTCAGGCCCTGCGGCCGTCAGGGTCGGCAGGCGGCGGGCGCATCCGCGGGCGCCAGCTCGCGGACCGGCGCACCGAACACCACGCACGGCAGGACCAGGGCGTTCGGAACGCGCCGGAAGATCTCGGTGGCACGCCCGCCGGCGCTCCGTGCACCCACCGAGTCGCCGCTGCGACGGAGAGCCTCCGCCAGCAAGGCATAGGACACCCCCAGGCGCGGATCGCCGGCGACGAGCAGCCTCTCCTGTCGAGCGATCACCTCGCCGAGCCGCGCTATCGCTGTGCCCAAGGCACCGTTGGCGAGCTCCGCGGCGCCCGCGATCTGTCCTGCCTCGGCGGCCATGGGATGCTCGGGAAGTCGAAGCTCGTCGTAGCGCCTCAGGGCGTCGGTCGCTGCCGCGAGGGCTCGTTCCGGGTGCCCGGATGCGAGCGCGACGGCCGCCTTGTCGACCATCCACCTCGGCACCAGGTGGTGCTGGTCGCCCACCCAGCGTCGCTGCAGGTCGAGGGAGCGATCGACCCCCGACTCCGCCTCGGCGAGGTCGCCGCTAGCCAGGGCAAGACGGGCGACGTAGCGCGAGCGAATGAAACGCACAGGATGGTCACCGCGGTATTCCCGCTCGAAGACGGCCCCGGCTCGTTCCAGAGCCTCCCCGGCCTCTCGCAGGTCGCCGCTCGAGGTCAGGGTATAGCCGAGCTCCATCCAGGTGAAACCGACCGCCTGGCCCGCTGCCCCCTCTTCTTCGATCGCCGCGCGATAGTGGGCGATGGCCTCGGACAGGCGTCCCTGATCCCGCAGGACGCCGGCGATCACCCGCCTGAAGGACGGCGACCTGCAAGCCGAAGACGACGGAACGAGAAGCTCCTCGGCGGCGGAGAGGTCCCCCAGGCTGTGGAGCAGGTCGGCCAGGTAGCGTCGACTCCAGCAGGTTTCCGGAGAGCTCGCGGGGTGAGCGCGCACGGCGATCTCGAAGGACCGCCGCAGCGGCGGCTCCGCCTCGTGCAGCCGGCCGGCGTAGTGGAGGGCGATGCCGAGCAGACCGTTGGTGTCGGAGAGCCGCCGGTCGGCAGGACCAAGCCCCGATGAGCGGATCGCCAGCGCACGCTCGAGCGCCTCGATGCTCTTGTCGTAGTCCCCGAGCTGCAGATAGAGCTCTCCGACCCGCGTCAAAACCTCCGCTTGAAGCTGCGGCTGGTCGGTGAGCTCTTCACTCGCCCGTGCCGCCGTGCGGTCGACCAGCTCGCGGCCGGTGACCAGTCCGGACGAGGCGATCCGGTCCGTGAAGCCCGCCCGGGTGAAGTCCCGGAAACTCCCGGTGAGGAACTCGATCGCTTCCCTGGCCCGCTTGGCCTCCGTCTCGATCCGCCGCTGCTGGACGGTGACGGTGACGGCATACCCGCTGAGCAGCAGCATGACGAGCAGCCCGGCCGCGACGGCGAGCCGATGCCGACGCACGAAGCGGTCGGCCCGGTACCAGAAGGCGTCCGGCCGGGCCGCCACGGGAAACCCCTGCTGGAACCGCCGCAGGTCCGCTGCCAACGCCGCCACCGAACCGTAGCGTCGGTCCGGCTCCTTGTGGAGCGCTCGCTGGATGATCGTGTCGAGATCGCCGCGCAGCCGGCGCTGCCAACGCGAGGCAATGGGATGCGCCGCCGCTGCTTCGCTGGGGCGACCGGGATCGTCCATGCAGATCGTCCGCTCCCAGTCCGCCGGAGAGCCCGTCGACAGCGCTTGTGCCGCCCGGCCGGTGAGCAGCTCGTAGAGGATCAAGCCGAGCTGATAGACGTCGGAGACGGTCGTCATGTCCTCACCCCGGAACTGCTCCGGGCTCGCGTAGGCAGGTGTCATCGGCCTCCCGAGCTCCTTGGTGAGGCCGTCTTCGGGGGCCTCGGTGAGCGGCAGCGCGATGCCGAAGTCCAGGAGCTTCACCACGCCTTCCCGGTCGACGATGATGTTGGACGGCTTCAGATCCCGATGGACGATCAGGTTGCGATGGGCGAACTCGACTGCGTCGGTGACCGCGAGGACGAGCCGAGCTCGCTCGTCGAGGTCCGCCTGCCGCTCTTCGCAGTAGCGATCGAGTGGCAGCCCCTCGACGTACTCCATGACCAGGTAGGGATTGCCCTCGGGAGTGCGACCTCCGCCCAGCAGGCGGGCGATGTTCGGGTGGGTCAGCCTCGCCAACAGACTGCGCTCGCGCTCGAAGCGGCGCAGCCGCTCCTCACTGGAAACGGGAGTGGGAAGGACCTTGATCGCCACCCTCTGCTCGAACTCCCCGTCGACCCGGTCGGCCAGGTAGACCGCGCCCATGCCGCCGCGGCCGAGCTCGCGGACGACCCGGTAGGGACCGAAGGAGTCGGCTGGGGGCTCCGCAAGGTCCTGGTCCTCGGCCGCGGCTTCCCACAAGGCGGCGACGCCCTCGGCTGCCGCGAAGGCGTCGTCCTCTGCGACCAGGTCGAGGAGCTGCTGCACGGCTTCGAGCAGTGCGGGGTCCGACGTGCAGGCCCCCTCGAGGAAGAAGGCACGCGTCTCGGGGGGATGATCGAGCGCTCGGTCGAAGAGAGCGTCGATCTGGGCGTTTCGCTCGGCCGAGAAGGTCATGGGTGCGGCGCGATGGTCTCAGTGCGACGGGCCCGGCGCGAGGGATAGGGTGTTCCATTCGGGCGGCCGCGTCAAGCGGTGGAGCCGCAGGAGGTGCGCGGCGACTCGAGCACCCTCGGCCGCGTCTACCACAACAGCGGGCTCTTTCCCGAAGCCGACGCGCTGGTGGCGACGTCGGGATGGTCCGCCGGGAGCTGCTGCTGGCGCCGCCGCGGCCTCGTCCGGGGCCGCCAGGGCCTCGAGCGTCTCGAGGTGGCGGCGCTCGAGCGCGGCGAGCGCGTCGGCGTAGACGGTCTCGCCGGCGGACGCCCGGCGGGCGGCGTCGAGGAGCGCGTCGGTGACGCCGCCCAAGGCCGAGACCACCACCGCCGCCGCGCCTTCGCGGCGGGCGGCGACCACGATCCCGACCACGCCGGCGATGCGCTCGGCCGTCGCCAGGGAGGAGCCCCCGAACTTGAGGACCTTCATCAAGGCCGGGAGCTTGGCACCAGGAGAAATCCCCCCAACCCCCCTTTCTTAAAGGGGGGCTCAGAGTTCCTCAGGTCAGGCTCCCCCCTTTGATGAAAGGGGGGCTAGGGGGGGATTTGGCCGACGAAGTCGGCCCTCAGAAAGCCGCCGTGTCGCCCGCGCTCGCGAACTCGCCGGAGCCGTTCTCGTACGTCTTCGTGAGCCCGGTCTCGCTGTCGGTCACCGTCAGCTCGAAAGCCACGTTGGTCAGCGAGCCGTAGAAGATCCAGAAGTTGCCGTTGTTCTGCCGCCCGTCGAGCGCCTTGACCATCAGCTCCACGTTCTGCGGCCCGAAGAAGTAGAAGGAGCCGGTGTCGTCGGTGCGCAGGGGCGTCACGATCCCCGGTCCGGCGTTGCCGTCGAAGTCCTCCCACGCCACCTCGACCTGGAAGCGACCCTCGTTCAGGCAGGTGGAGGTCGCGGTCTCGTTGCAGGCCACGCGCGGGCGCACCCGGTCGTTGAGGTCGGCCACCGCCAGGCCCGGGTCGATGCGGCACGGCCCCATGGCGAGGCCGCCGCCCACCAGGACTTCGCAGGTGTCCTGGAGAGCCTGGGCGTCGGGCTGCGGCAAGCCCGCCACCCAGCCGCGCAGCGATTCCCAGGCCGCCACGATCTCGCCCTCGGTGAAGCCGCAGTGGCTGGGCACGTCCTCCACCACCACGCCGAGGGTGAACTGGCGGCGCGGCACCACGGCGGCGTACTCGCTCTCGTTCTCGAGCAGCACCAGGCCGTCCTTGTCGGTGTGGATCGAGACGATCTTGACGTCGCCCACGCGGCCGGCGGGCGTGAAGAAGTCGAGGAAGCGGTCGAGCACCGCCGGATCCGCGGCCACCCGCTCGATGCCGGCGTTGACGGCGGCGTCGCCGTAGTCGACGTCGGCGTTGCCGAGGGCCTGGCCGCCGGCGAGCTTGCGCGGATCGTAGTTGAGGTCGGCCATGGCGAAGGTGGCGAAGCCCATGTCGACGAGGAGGAAGTTCTCGGGCAGGGCGGTGAGCGCCAGCAGCTCGTCGAGCCGCGCCTGCTGCTCGGCGCTGCGCGCCGCCGGCGGCAGCACGACGCCGGTGCAGGCGTTCACGGCGAGGCCGAGGGCGGTGGCGTCGAAGGCGGGGTCCGGCGGGAACGGCAGACCCTGGGCGCCGCCGGGGATGGCCGCGCCGGGCACGTCGCCGCACACGTGGTCGTAGAGCAGCCGCAGGTCGAGGGCGCCGTTCCAGATCCGGCTGCCGCCGAGGGCGCCGCAGATCGGCATCGCCCCCACCACGTTGCCGAGGCCGCCGCCCTCGAGGGCCTGGGCGGTCACGATGCCGCCGAGCGAGGCGCCGTAGACGATCACCTCGCCCGGCGTGCCGAGCTCGTCCACGAAGGCCTGGTAGAGCTGCCGGAGGTCGGTCAACGTCTGGAAGAGGGCCCAGCCGTTCAGGCTGTAGCTCGAGGCGGCCACGGCGTAGCCCTCGCCGAGCTGCAGGGCGGCCAGCGGTCCGAGGTCGGGCTCCGGACCCGGCGGGTTGAGGTCGAAGCCGTGGTTCCAGATCACCAGGCTGTCGCCCGGCTGCCATTCGACCGGCGCGGCGATCGCGTAGAAGGCGCCGCCGGCCGTCTGGCCGGTGAAGAGTCTCTGGGCCGCGGCGAGGCCGGGAACCATGAGGACGGCGAGGACCGTGAGGACGAGTCTCCTGGGGTACTTCATCGCAAGCTCCTTGGAAAGGCCGCGCGGCCAGACCTCCGGCGTCCGGCGGCAGGGCTGAGTCAGCGGATTCCAGGATCTTGCGCGACGCAGACTCCGGAGTCAATCGCCGGACCCGAGATTCAGCCCCGATCGGCCGGGCGAAGCCCGCGCTCATCAGAACAGGACCGCCGCCATCTCCCCCAGCCGCCGCGCCAACGGCACCAGCTTCTCCCCCAGCCCCGCGGCGCCGCTGAGCAGCTCGGTGATGGTCTTGAGCTTGCCGAGGATCATGGCGTCGTTCGGCGCGTCGCGCCGGGCCTTCCGCTCCACGTCCGCGGCCTCGGCTTCGAGGTCCTCGGCCACGTCCGCGGCGAGCGGCGCGTCGCGAATTTTTTGACGCAGCTCCTCGAGGAGAGCAAGGAACTCGTCCATCGACGCCCCTTGCTCGACGCGGTTGCCGTCGCCGGTGACGATCGTGCTCCCCACGACGCTGCCGCCGACGGCGACGCTACGGTTCTTGGCCGTGATGCTTCTTTGTTTTTCGCTCATTCCTTTCTCCTTTAAC
>DASWIG010000471.1:0-3210 GCA_036397835.1 Thermoanaerobaculia bacterium | reverse complement strand
ACGTCGGCGGTATGGTCGAAGACCTGCGGGCGGGGTACGCGTCGGCGCGGGAAACGCTGGCGTCCGGAGCCGCGGCGCGCAAGCTCGAAGAGCTGCGGAGGCGGTAGACAGCTCACGGAGCCAACGGGCGAATTCGGGATTGGGGCGTCGGCGAAAGGACTCCGAGATCGCGTTGGTATCCAGAAGGAAGGCCACGCTCAGACCTCGAATTCGGGTACGGGCCGCGTGTTCCCGCTGCGGCTGGCGACGATACGGTCGACCTCGTCAGCCAGCTCATCGCCATCCTCCCAGCGTCCAAGGAGCGTGGCGAGCCCTTCTCGAGGTTCTTCGACGTCCTTCAGCGGCTCCTGCGTCCTGTCGTTTTCGCACCGCAGATTCCGCAAGTGACGGTCGATCAATTCCGCGAGCGTCATCCGGTGCCTTCGAGCGTATCGCGACGGCCGGCCACCAGCGGATCTTGCGGGACGTGCTCACTGCCGTGATTTCTACCAGCAGCCGTGACGGGCCGCAAGCCGCCGCTCACCGGCGCCGCGCCGCCGCTCACCGGCCGGCGGCCAACCACGGCCGCGCCGCGTCGTAGCTTGGGGCATGACGACCACCGCGACGCCCACTTCCGACCCCACCCCGCTCCTCGAGGTCGAGGAGCTCGAGTACGCCTACGGCGGCCGGCAGCGTCCCCCTGGGGGGATCGAGGGGGGAGCCCCGCAGGCCGTTCGCGGAGCGACCTTCGCCGTCCAGCGGGGTGAGCTCTTCGGCTTCCTCGGCCCCAACGGCGCCGGCAAGTCCACCACCCTCGGCTGCATCTCGGGCCTGCTCGCCGACTGGCGCGGCACCCTGCGTTTCGACGGCGCGGACTTCGCGCCGGCGCGGCGCGCGGCCGACCGCGCCGTGCTCGGCCTGGTGCCCCAGGAGCTGGCCCTCTACGACGAGCTCACCGGCCGCGAGAACCTGGCCTTCTTCGGGCGCCTGAACGGCCTCGACGGCGCCGCGCTGGCGTCGGCGATCGACGCCGCCCTCGAGCTTTCGGGCCTGGCGCCGCGCGCCGGCGACCGGGTGGGGACCTACTCCGGGGGCATGAAACGACGCCTCAACCTGGCCATCGGCGACCTGCACCGGCCGCGCCTGCTGCTGCTCGACGAGCCCACCGTCGGCGTCGACCCGCAGTCGCGCCACCACATCTTCGAGTCGCTGCGGGCCCTGCGCGAGGCCGGCCGGACGCTGATCTATACCACCCATTACATGGAGGAGGCCGAGCGCCTCTGCGACCGGGTCGCGATCATCAACGAAGGCGCGATCGTGGCCGTGGGCACGAGCGAGGAGCTGGCGGAGAGGACCGGCGGCGCCAACCTCGAAGAGGTTTTCCTGCAACTGACCGGACGGAGGCTGCGCGACTCATGAGACGACTCCTGTCATCCGCCCTGATCTCCTCCTCCCTGACGCTGGCGGGCAAGGACTTCCGCGTCTTCTTCCGCGACCGCACCGGCATGCTCCTGGCCTTCGCCCTGCCGATCGGCCTGGTGTCGGTCTTCGGCTTCGTCACGCAGTTCGCCCTCGGCGGCGGCGACGCCATGCCCAAGGCCGAGCTGTGGGCCGTCGACGAGGACGGCAGCGAGCTGAGCGCCGCTCTGGTGGAAAACCTGCGCCAGGCCGAGACCGTGCGCCTGCGTCCCCGGCAGGACGAGGAGGCGCGCGGCCGCGAGAACGCGCGCGAGCTGCTGGAGACCGGCGAAGCCCATCACGTGCTCCTGATCGAGCCGGGCTTCGGCGACGCCGTGGCGCGCGGCGAGGTGCCCGCGCTGACGCTCCTGCGCGATCCGGGCCGTACGATGGAGGACCAGCTCGTGCGTCTCGGTCTGATGCAGGCGATGATGACGACGACCCAGGGCCGTCTGCTGCCGGCGATGCTCGGCAGGCAGCTCGGCGCCGCCGGCGTCCCCGGCGACGTGGTGCGGGACGTGGTGGAGGCCAACGAGCGCCAGCACTCCGCCCTCGACCGGCACTTCGCCGGCCAGGCCCTGGGCGGCGGCGCCGGCGCCGCCGCATTCGACTTCCAGTCGTTCTTCACCGACGTCGTGCCGGTGACCGAGGTGGAGGTGGCGCCGCCCGCGCGCCGCCGCACCCTGACGTACACTCTCGCGCAGTCGGTGAGCGGCGTCACCGTGATGATGCTGATGTTCGGGCTGGTGGCGGCCGGCGGCACGCTGATCCGCGAGCGCGAGCAGGGCACGCTGCCCCGCCTGCTGGTGGCGGCCGCGCCGCGCGACGCCGTGCTCTTCGGCAAGTTCCTCTTCGCGGCGGGCAGCGGGCTGATGCAGCTCGCGGCGCTGTTCGTCTGGGGCGACCTCCTGTTCCGGGTGGGGATGTTCCAGAAGCCGTTGACGCTCGCCGTCATCGCGGTCACGGTGACCGCCGCGGTCACCGCCTTCGGCGTCCTCATCGCCGCCTGGGCGCGCACCACCAAGCAGGCCGAGGGCGTCTCGACGCTGCTGATCCTCGGCATGTCGGCCCTCGGCGGCGCGTGGTTTCCGGTGCAGATCTTCGACCTGCCGGTCTACGCCGAAGCGATCACCCGCTGCACGCTCACTTGGTGGGCGATGAGCGCTTTCCAGCAGATGCTGTGGAACCAGGCGTCGTGGACCGCGCCGCCGGTCCTGCAGGCGCTCGGGGTGCTGTGGGCCTTCGCACTGGCGGCGTCGTTCTTCGCCTGGCGGCTCTACCGGAGCCGGTACGCGAACGGGTAAGTTGGAGTCCGAATCCCGCCAGCATCCGAATCGCCTTGCCACCCGGCACCAGTGCTGCGACATATCGCAAGCCATGCTCCCCCCGAGCAGCACAGCCGGGGAAAGTCCGTGCTCCCAAAACGACAGACACCCCAAGTACCGGCTGTCTAGTGCTGCAGTGCAGAAGTCCGTCCCCGAATGGGCGAGGAGGGCGGGCACTGCCTGCCGGTCCGCGGCTTCGCCGCGGGAATCCCCCCTGCCCCCCTTTTTCAAAGGGGGGTGAAGGACGGCTCGCTTCGCCTCGCGCGTGCGCGGACGCACGCCTGTCGCTCGTGAGCGCCCAGCCGATGCGTCAGCGAGGAGTCAGCCTCCCCCCTTTGAAAAAGGGGGGACCGAGGGGGGATTTCCGCGGCGAAGCCGCGGTCAAGGATCCCAGCGGAAGCGTTTGAGGTCGACGATGGAAGAGGGACGGACTTCTGCGCCGCAGCAC
>DASWIG010000470.1:0-3929 GCA_036397835.1 Thermoanaerobaculia bacterium | reverse complement strand
CCCGCACGCGGGACTACCAGACGCTCAGGAACAACCTCCCGGCGTGAATTGCCGCAGGCCGTCCCTCTTCGTCCCGAAGGGACGACCGCATATAGCGCAGGGTTTGAACCCTGCGTCGGGCGCGGTGTCCGGCGGCCGTGCAAGCAGCTCCGGGTTGAAACCCGGAGCTATACGCGGTCGTCCCTTCGGGACGAGGAGTGGCGCAGGCCGAGCGCCCTAACGCGTCAGCATCGCATTCCGGCTCCAGGGCAGCTCCTCGGCCCAAGAAGACGACCCCGCCAAGACGGCTTAGTACGCGAGAATGGTTTCGATGCCGTCTAAGGGAGCGTGTTGAGCTCGTGCCAGGGCTGCGGCAAGCCCTTCCGCCGCCAGCCGCGACGGAGCTCCGTGCTCGTGAAGCTCAACAGCGAGCCTCTCGCGGTCGATCGATGCACCGCCTCGCAAGCCGGCGAGGCGGTCGATCACGAGCTGGATCCAGCTCGGCAGCACCGCGCGCTCGACCACCTCGCGGCCGACGAGACCGAGCTTGACCAGGACCTCCTTGCCCCGACCCGGGCGGTAGCGCACGATCAGGTCCGCCTCCTCGAGCTCGCGCAGGACGTGGGACAGGTGCGACTCGGAGAGGCCCAGCTCCGCCTTTATCCTCGTCCGCGGCACCGGCTCTCCACGCCCAACCAGCAGCTCGAGGACCTGCTGCCCGCGTCCCGAGTGGTTGCGCAGGATCGAGTCGACGGCCGCGGGGTCGGCGCGATCGGCGGCGCCGGTAAGCAGCCGCGCCAAGGCGCTCAGGCCGCCGAAGACCTCGGCAGATCCTTTGTGCAGCTTCTGGCCTTCGGCGGAGGCCAGGAAGCGCTCCAAGCCGGTCGCTTCGTCGTCGATCTCGGTGCGCGAGCCTGTCCGCAGGAGTCTGAGGGCACGGTCGAGGAGCAACGCCCGCACACGCCGTGCCGGCTTCGGCTCCGGATCCGCGGCCAGGGCATCGAGCAGCGGGCGGACCTCGGTCTCGAAGTCCGCGTGGTCCAGGTCGGTCAGGTCCAGTGGGATGGAGCTCATTGGTGCCTCAACTTCCAGTCAAGTCAGCTCGGCCGCCCTTGATCTTACTTGATCCGTTGTTGATCCGTCCAGGCGTCGAAGAGGACGAAAGGCATGCCGGCGTCCTCTTTCCGTTGCGGGAAGTGGGAGAACACCGACCGGCCGGCGCGGTAGAAGCTCGTTCCGGCCGGATCTTCGGAGCACGGCTGCGGGTCCTCGAAGCGGCGGTTGCAGACGAAGGAACACGCGCGGTTGGAGGCATGGAGGCCGGCGGCAACGTGGGTATAGGTGCTGGTCTTGGGGCTGAGCGAGGGGACCAGCAGCACGTTGCCGTGGGTGGCCGAGATTACCGTGACCACGCTGGGATTGACGAAGTCCAGGCAGATCAGGGGCACGAGATTGCCGAAGCCGCACTCGAGGACGGTGAGCTTTTCTCCGGGATCGAGCCTTTCCGAGATCCGGCGGTCGCGGTTGGTGTAGTGGGTCAGCTTCTGATGGGAGCAGAGCTCAGAGCCGTCCGGTCCGAGGAGGAGGGCTTCGTTGACGTCCGCCCGTCCGTCCGCGCAGCGGCGGTGGCAGCAGCCGAAGAGCGTGAGGATGGGAAAGCCGTCCGCGCCGTGGCCGGAGAGAACCTCGCGGACGCGCGCTGCCGCCTTCGAGGTCATGACGAGCTCAGGGAATACCAGGATGGCGACCTTGAGGCTCCGGGCTTCAGCGAGGGCGTTCTCGGTGTCTTCGAGAAGGTCGCTCTCGTTGCGGACGCCGCGGAGACTGATGCAGCGGATCGGCTTTGGCGCTCTCGTCTTCCCGGATGCGGTCCAATCCTCTACCTCGAAGTCGAGGTGGCCCAGGAACGGCCAGAGCATGACTCGCAGAGGCGGGTCACGGCCGGAAAGCAGCCGCTTCAGGCGGCGATGGAGATAGGGATCGCCCCAGTCGTCCGCCGTCCTGCATTCGATCTCGATGCCCTTCACCGGCTCGGCCGGGACCAGCTTGTGGTGACGGCAGTAGGCGGCCGTCGAGCGACTCTGATCGGCTTCCCAGGTCACGTCTCCAAGAGCCTTGGCGAGGTCGTCGTTACGCCGTCGGAGGCGGTAGAGCACGCCGTCGATCCCGCGCACGGGATCTTCGTCCTGCCGCTCATCCAACTGGTGAGCGAGGCGGAGATCCAGCCGTTTCAGCCAACGTAGCGCGAGGACGTCGAAGTGGAGCGAGTCGGGGAGCGCTCCGAGCCTCCGGACCATGTCGGCCGGACGCTCCTTTTCCGAGATGGGAAGGAGGTCCAGCGGATGCTCGCCCTGCTTCTGGAGCTCGCCCTCGGCCTTCTGAAGGCCCTCTTTCTCGAAGTAGGAGCACAGCAGGACCAGGCACGCGGCGGAGCGAGGAGGCGCGAGAGCCGCCAGCCGGGTGCGCAGATCCTGACGGGACATGGCCGGCGATCCTAGCAGAGCTCAAAGGGCGGAGGTAGACAAGTCGGGACCCGTAGGGTAGACTCGCTTCGCTCTCATTGAGTCGGCGCTTCTTGAATCGTCCGTCAGCGGATCCGGGCCGGTTTTCCGGCCCAAGGAAACGGTGCGTGCAACGACTGCACGGGCCAACGCCGACAGACGTCGGAAGGAGAAGCGCCATGTGTCGTGCCGGTACGAAGACCTTTGTCCTCCTCGTCCTCTCTCTGCTGACTCTCGCCACGGCGGCGGCCGCCGGTCCGCGGGTGCTGGAAGAGTCGATCGACGCCGACTTCGCCAAGATCAACGACCAGGTGCCCGGATTCGGCGGCATGTTCGTCGACGCCGACGGCGTGGTGAAGGTCTACATGACCGACGCGGGCAAGGCCGACCTGCTGCGGGGGGCGCTCGAGGAAGGCGTCGAGATCCTCGAGGGCCGTTACGAGTTCAACGAGCTGCAGGGCTGGCGGGTGAAGCTGCGCGAGGTGCTCGGCCTCGGGGGCGTCAGCAGCCTCGACGTCGACGAGAAGGCCAACCGCATCGAGATCGGCCTGGTGCCCGAGACCCGGCCGCTCACCGCCGCCAAGATCCGCCACCAGCTCGACAAGCTGGGCATCCCGCGCGACGCGGTGAAATTCGCGTCGCGGCCGATGATGATCCCGCTGCAGACCACCGTCCAGGGCGCTTTCAACCCGGTGCCGGGCGGCGTGCAGATCAACTTCCCGGGCTTCCTGTGTACGTTGGGCTTCAACGTGAGGCGGCCGGAGAGCGACTTGTCGAATCAGCTCTCCTGTTTCTTCGTGACCAATGACCACTGCTCGGCGACCTCGGGCAACAACGACTCGACGCCGTACTTCCAGCCGCTGGCGCCGCGGTTCATCGGCACCGAGATTCTGGATCCGCCGTTCTTCACCGGCGCCGGCTGCTTTCCGGGCTCGGTCTGCCGCTTCAGCGACGCCATCCTCGCCCGCTACGAGGATCCCGCGATCCCGTGCGAGTTCGGCGCCATCGCCCGCACCGCCCCCATCGGCAGCATCAATCTCGACAATCCTGACCGCTGGAAGATCGTCGCCAAGCTGCTCGCTCCGGTGGTCGGCCAGCTCGTAGCCAAGCAGGGCCGGACGACCGGCCGCACCGAGGGCTTCGTGACCCAGACCTGCGTCGACACGGGAGTCTCCGGCACCAACATCGTGCGCCTGTGCCAGGCCTTCGTCCAGAACACTCCCCCCAGCGTGATCGTGCAGCCGGGAGACAGCGGCTCGCCGGTCTTCCTGCGCCGCGTGCCGCCGAGCGTCGCGGGGCTGGTCGGCATCCTCTGGGGCGGCAGCGGCGACGGCATGCTCTTCGTTTTCAGCCCGATCGAGAACGTCGAGAGGGACTTCGGCTTCTCGTTGACGGTGTTCTGAGCCGTCGCGGTTCTGAGCCGTCGCGGCCTGGTCCTGCGAGCGGGAC
>DASWIG010000469.1:0-8663 GCA_036397835.1 Thermoanaerobaculia bacterium | reverse complement strand
TCCCACCAAGCCGGACGACGACGGACTTCGTCTCTACGCTCCGGACGGGACCCCGGTCGCGACGTTCTTGGATTGTCCCTGGGAACGCTACCTGGACGGCAAGGACGACCAGGACGCCGAGCGGCCGGACGACAATCCGGGGATCCGAGTCGTTCGAGCACTCGAAGGCCCCGCGGCGAGGAGACGGTCGACTGGGTCGTCCTCACCAACGGCCGACTCGACTCTGGCGCCTCTACGCACGACGCGCCCATTCGTGGCCCGTGTCAGAGGTGCTCTCCGAGGGCCTGGATCCCGGGAATGCCATGCTGGCTGCGGGCTCTGGCTGGACGGTGAAATGCAGCCGCAGCTCGGTGCCGGGAAAACAGGTTCTCGTCTGATTGAGCTGCTCACAGAGGGTAGTGAGGGCGCGGGTCCGATGTGGAGAGCTGAGGGGCTGGAGAGCTACGCGCAGCTCCGTCTCGGTGAGCTCGAGGTCGCCTGAGCTGGCCATGACGGCCTGGACGAGTGTGCGTCCCTCGTCCTCGTCCCGCCGGTAGTGCGGCGCGAGCAGGCGCAGGAGATCGCTCTCCGCTTGGTAAGCGACCATCTTGAGCAGATCGTGGAGGTGCTTTCGTTCGACCTCGAGCTTGATCACTTCTCCTTGTACGACCTCCTGGACAGGGACACGGGCCGGCACACGAGCGCGCCTGCTCTCCAGGGTTGCCACGCGCTTCATGGCGTCACGGAGGCGTTGAGCGAGCTGAGAGTTGGCGATCTTGAAGCCGCGCATCGTCCGGCGCCGCTGCTCGGGGTTCTCCAAGGCTTCAAGCCCGTACTCGGCCTCGAGCTGGGCAAGGTGAGCCCGCGCTCGGTGGAGCTCGGCATCGAGTTCCTTGCGTTTCGGATTTGGAACACTGCGTTCGGGATCGGCGGCCTCGGTCCCATAATCCACCAGGGCGTCGAGGGCATACTCCTTGCGCATGTACTTGAAGAAGTTCTCCTGACGCCATCTCTCGAACATCCGGTAGGCCACCTCGATGGCTGGCAGGTCTCGCCGCGAGGTGAGAATGGGGGTCTGACGTCCGCTGGTCCTGAGGCGGGTGACCTGGCGCAGCGGCAGCTTGCGCTTGAGCAGCAGCACATTCTGGTCGGCGAGAATGTATTTGACCTTTCGCCCGTCGAAGCTCGCTTCGTGGAGGGAAAAACGGCTCTTGCTTACCTTGCGAGAGCGCCCTTTGCGGTAGGTGATGATGTCGACGCCGTCCTCGATGAGCTTCTTGAAGAGCTCTGGGCTCCAGCCGCCACGGTCAAAAACGACGGTCAACCGTCGGCCGTCTTTGATCATGGGCTTGACCTCCTCGAGCACCTTCGGCAGCATTTCGACGAGCCCTTCGTTGGCTTCGGTGGTGACAACGAAAAAGGGATCCCCTTCGGCGTCGTTGACCCAGGAGTCGCGCCCGGCGCGGCGCGACAAGTCTGCTGAAGCGTGAAGAAGTCTTGAACAAAAAAAGCGACAACTATCTTGACACCTACCGGCGCAAACCTCAGCGGAGAAGTTCCGGTGTTGGTCAGCGGAGTGGCCGGCGCATCGCTCCTCCATTCGTGGTGGCTGAAGGGGGCGGACCTCAGCCGTGCGATCCTCGACGAGGCGGACCTCAGTCAGGCGAACCTCAACAAGGCAAACCTCTTCGGGGCGAGCCTCGACAAGGTCAACTTACGCCAAGCGAGTCTTTGGGAGGCGGACCTTCGCGAGGCGCGTCTAATCGAGACGACCCTAAGCGGGACAGACGTAGGTGCCGCGAATCTCAAGGACGCCTTCATTGGCGGGACGGACCTCAGCATGGTTATCAATCTTACGCAATGGCAAATCAACGCCGCTGAAGGTGATGCTGAGACAAAGCTTCCAGGCCGTTTCCCCGGCCTGCCGGAGTCTCCGAGTTCCTTTCCGGAGAGCTCCACGGAACCGGCCGGCGGGCCACCTTTTCCCTCCGCGCATCCGTGCCACAGCGCGGAGGATGCGCGGGGGAGCCTGCAATCCCAACCAGGAGGCTCCTAACCTCATCCGCGGGCTGGGGCCGTTCGCATCCTTTCTCCTGATGGCCGCTCCCCGCTACCGGCGGGGAGACGAGCTTGCCCGCAAGGACCTCTCCCTCCAGGCCGAGGTCCTCTTCCACGAGCTGAGGGCGCTCAAGACCGAGGCTCGACCATCCCGCAGTACAGCGCGACGAGAGCGGCAACATCGTCCTCCTGAACGGCAAGCCGAGCCCTTCGGCACGCTCACCGACCGCGATGCGGCTTGACACATGTATCCCGTGAGCTACACTGTGCGCATGCGCGCGCGGATGACCGCGGTCTATCTGGACTGGATCAACACCCTCAAAGACCGCGCGGCTCGCGCTCGCATCCAGGTCCGGGTCGATCGGCTCGTCCATGGCAATCCGGGGCAGCACCGGAATCTCACTGACGGCGTATCCGAGTTGAAGATCGACTTCGGCCCCGGTTACCGCGTCTACTACACCGAACGAGCTGGAGAGCTCATCGTGCTCCTGGCGGGCGGCGACAAGTCCAGCCAGCAGCAGGACATCAAGGTGGCCATAGCGCTGGCCAAGAGCCTGTAGGAGTAAGTCGAAATGCCCAATGCCTCTGGTAAAGCATCTCCGAAGACCAAGACGGTGCCCTATGACGTGGCGGAACAACTACGCACTCCTGAAGAGATGGCCGCCTACCTCGACGCCTGGCTGGCCGAAGCGCCCGATGATGCCGCGGGCGTTGCCCGCGCACTGGGAGACATCGCGCGGGCCAAAGGCATGACCCAGGTCGCCCGGGATGCCGGCCTCAGCAGGGAGAGTCTGTACAAGGCTCTCGGCGAGAACGGCAACCCGAGCTTTGCCACGATCCTCAGAGTGGCACGTGCTCTCGGTCTGCGGCTACACGCGGAAGCGGCTTGAGGAGCTCCTTCAACGTCGGCAGCGGCGCCCGGAATCGAGGGAGGAGTCTCGTGTCGACGGTCACGGCGCTCAGGGCCGGAGCAGAAAGACGAACTGGTTGGCGAAGCATAGGGGCGCGAGGTGCCGCGCGCGTTGGGCGGCCGCAACGAAGCCCGATCCCCCGCGGCTGAGCAGGCGACGACGACGCCAGCGCGGCCACTCGTCGCGGTGGACTCGGTCGATCGTGAAGCGGCTCCCGAGGAAGACCTCTCGCCAATGTTCGAGGGTGGCGGCGCGCTCGTGGCTGTCCGGGTCGTGGACGCCGAGACGCGACTCGAGCTGCCACTTCAGGGTCCGCGAGTTGGGCACCATGACGCACAGCCGGCCGTCCGGCTTGAGCACCCGCCGCAGCTCGGCGAGGGCGCGGCCACCGTCGGGGAAGTGCTCGAAGGTGCCGATGCAGGTGACGCGGTCGAAGACGCGGTCGGCGAAGCCGAGGGCCTCGGCGTTGCCGGCGCAGACGCGGGCCCGCGGCGCGAGCCGCCGCGCCAGGGCGAGGGCGGTCGCCGAGACGTCGACGCCCCAGGCGTCGGCGCCGCGCTCGACGGCCTGGCCGAGGAGCAGCCCCGGCCCGCAGCCGACGTCGAGGAGCCGGTGGCCGGGTCCGACGTCCAGGTAGCCCATGAAGATCGAGTAGAACTCCGGCGGACGCAGGTAGGCGAGGCCCTGGTCGCGATAGGTGCGGTCGAACCAGGCGCGGATGGCCTGGCGAGAAGGTGGCGCGGCGGTGGTCACGGAGGCTCGCTGGTCGGTCGGCGCGAGAGTATAGTAGACCGCCCGTAAAATGCTGATCCAGGCCTTCCTCCCCGACATCCACCGGCGTCCCACCGGCGGGAACCTGTTCAACCGCCGCGTGCTGGCGTATCTGGACGGCGTCGCTCGCGTCGAGCGCCGGGTGGTCGCGGACGGCGAGCCGCTCCCGGAGCCGCGCGGGGACGTCGCCCTGATCGACAGCCTGCTGCTGGCCGCGGCCGCGGGCGCTTCCCGCGGTGGCGCCGGGACGCGCCTGCTGCTGGCCCACTACCTGCGCCTGTTCGAGCCCGGGCTGCGCGACTCCGACCAGGCGCGGCGCGAACGGCGTCTGCTGGCGCGGCTCGACGGCGTGATCACCACCAGCCGGTACTGCCGCGACGCGCTCGTCGCCGAGGGGCTCTCGCCCCGGCGGGTGGGCGCGGTCACGCCCGGCCTGCCCGCGAGCTTCTTCGCCGACGTCGCGGCCCGTCCTCCGGGGACGCCGCGGCTGCTCACCGTCGCCACGGTGCTCGAAGGCAAGGGGCTGCGCTCGCTGCTGGGGGTGCTCGAGACCCTTGCCGAGCTCGACTGGACCTGGGAGCTGGCCGGCGACCCGGACCTCGACCCGGGCTTCAGCGCCCGCTTCCGGCGGCGTCTGGCCGCCTCCCCGGTCGCCGGGCGCGTGCGCTTGCTCGGCGCCGTCGATCCCGAGCGGATGGCCGAGGTCTACGACCGCGCCGACGTCTTCGTGCTGCCGTCGCGCTTCGAGACCTGCAGCATCGCGACCATGGAAGCGATGGCCCGCGGCCTGCCGGTCGTCGCCTATCGGGTCGGCGGGATCCCGGAGCGCGTGCCCGCGGCGACGGCGGAGCTGCTGGCGCCGCCGGGCGACGGCGAGCGGCTGGGAGCGGTCCTGCGCCGTCTGCTCACGGACCGCGACGAGGCCGCGGCCCTGGGGATCGAGAACCGGCGGGCCAGCCGCGCGTTCCCGACCTGGGAGGCGTGCGGGGCGGCGGTGTGGGAGCTGGTGCGCCAGCTCCGGGACGGCGCGGGATGAGGCGACGTAGCGCCCGCCCCGCTCGCGGCCACGACGACGTGGCGGCCTTCTTCGACGCCTGCGCCGCCGGCTATGCCGAGCAGCACGGCGACGCCGGGGAGCTGCTGCGCTACCGGCTCTCCCTGCTGCGCTCCGCGGCGCGGCTCGCGGCCGGCGACACGGTGCTCGAGATCGGCTGCGGCAACGGCCTGCACCTCCTGGCCCTGGCGGGGGAGTACGGCCGCGGCGTGGGCGTCGACCTGTCGCCGGCCATGATCGAGGCGGCGCGGGCACGGCTGGCGGGCAGCCCCTGGCGCGACAAGGTCTCCTTCGCGGTCGACGCGGCGGAGACCCTGGCGTCGGTCGGCAACGGCGCGGTCGACGTGGTCCTCTGCGTGGGATCGCTCGAGCACATGCTCGACCGCGCCGCCGTCTTCCGCGGCGCCTTGCGGGTGTTGCGCCCCGGCGGCCGGCTGGCCTGCCTGACCCTCAACGGCGGCTCGCTGTGGTACCGCTGGGCGGCGCCGGCGCTCGGCGTCGAGACCCGGCAGCTCGAAACCGACCGCTACCTGTCGCGCCGGGAGCTCGAAACCCTGGCCCGGGCGGCCGGCTTCGACGACGTCGGGATCGGCTACTGGACCTTCGTCCAGCGGGGCGACATGCCGGCGCCGCTCGCCTGGCTCTTCGAGAAGCTCGACGGCCTGGGCCGGCGACTCGGGATCGGGCTGCTCCGCGGCGGCCTGCGCCTCGGCGCGGTCAAGCCCGGAGCTGAGACCGGCCCGAGCCGGTCTCAGCTCGAAGGGTGGGATCGAAGACCTACTTCCTGGGACCGCAGTTGCCGCCGTCCACGTTGGGACAGCACTTGAGCGCGTCCCCTGAAGGACGGGCGCAATCGTCGGGGCCGCCGTCCTCCTGCGTCGTACCGAGCTTCCAGGGCTGCCTGGGATCGCAGACGGTCTCGACGTTCCACATCATGCCCCGGTCCTCGTGGCCGAGGAAATGGCAGTGGATCACGTAGCCCCCGGTGTAGTCTTCGAAGTGCTGGCGCAGCAACACGCTGTCGCTCTTGGTCACGCAGTCGCACTCCGAGAGCACGTTCTGGATGGTGGTGCGCCACTGGCCGTTCCAGGTCGAATTGTCGGCGGCGCAGGCGCGCGGGCACTTCTCCTGCGCGTCGCGATTGCTCCAGATCGGGCCTGCCGGCCGGCTGGTGACCGTTTGGCAGGCACAGGTCTTCGCCGTCCATTGGCCGGTCCAGGTCGCATGACTCTCTCCGTCGCAGACCGCCGGGCATTTCGTCTTGGCGTCGGCCTCGCTCGAGATCGGTTGCTGGTCTTCGGGCACGCCGACGTCGCTGACCAGGTTGACCACGGGAAGGGCGATCGTATCCTGCCAGACGTACGGCGGCTCGAAGGTGCGGTCGGCGTTGCGGACCACCTGGAACGGGTTGACGTGGATGTGGAAGGGATGGGGCAGCAAGGCGTCGTCGCCGCCCGGCGTGTATTTCAAGTTGGAGACCAGCCAGTCCTCGGTCGTCGACCGGGCCATGGCGGCGCCGGCGCAGCCGTCCTGGTACTGGGTTTTGTTGATGAAGAAGCTGGGAGGCTCGCCGGTATCGGAATCGCCCATCATGCTGAAGTCCACCTTGCGGGTCGCCGTTCTCGGTTGGGCAAGGTCCTCGAGGTAGGACGGCGTCTTCGGCCAGCAGTGCTCCGGCGGCCGGGGTCCGGCGCAGGCGCGATCCGTCGCCTGGGTGACGGGGAAATCCATCGACTTCGGCGAGCCCGCGACCTCGATCGTGAACAGCAGCGGATTGCCGTTGGTCGCGTCGACCGGCGGCTTGTTCACGCTCACGCTCCGGCCGCCCTCGAGCCGGAAGATCGGCGGCGCCATGTCCGGCACCCGGTCCTCGACCGTTTGCAGGGTCCGCTGAAGCTGACGGAGCTTCTCCGCGACGTCCTCCACGAAGACGCTGTGCTCGATAACGTAGGTGCCCACCACGTCCGGGGCCTTGATCAGGAAGTCGGAGCGAGTGCCCGGCGGCAGGTCGAAGTTGCTGTACGAGCCCTCCGAGTCGCGGTACGGTTGGCGATCGTAGTTCTGCCAGGCGAACTGGACGCCGTCCTGCGCGATCTGGCGCACTCCCTTGATCCGCGAGTCGAAGCCGATCTCGAGCGCCGCGGCGGCCCTCACCGTGGCGCCGATGAAGCGAAATCGTTGGATCTCGCCCGGCCGCATCGAGATCTTCGGGGTCGCGAGTCCGTTGACCAGCACCTGCGGCGGGTTGTCCTGGATGCCTTTGTCGAAGTACTCGAGCTCGGCCTGGACCTGCTGGATCACCAGGAGCCTGTCCACGAGCTGTCCCTTGTAGAGCTTGTCGAGCCAGTCGTCGAAGGGACCGGTGATGATCAGCGCGCCGGACATCCCGTTCAAGACCTGCAGCGCCGTCGAGCCGTGCTTGTGGGGGTGATACCAGTGGGTCCCCGGCGGCTGGTTCCACGGCAGCGGGTTGATGTCGGTCTGGTACTTCCCCACTTTCGGGGTCGGGGTCTTGTCGCTGACCGGCACGTTGGTCGACCCGAAGGGCCACAGGTTCAGCAACACGTAGTCCTGAGGCGGCTGCGGCGAGACGTGGGAGCCGTGATAGTGCAGGTTGGTGACGTTGGGCCCGTGGAAGCACTCCGGGTACTCCGGCTTGTACTTGGGCCCGGCGTCGTCGCAGTGGTGCGCGGTCGAATAGTCCTGCTTGTCGAGATGGTTGTAGAGCGCCACCTTGATCCGCGTGCCCGGCGACACCGCCTTGTTGGTCCCGCTCTTGGGCTGGCTCGGATCCGTCAGAATCTCCGTTCGGGCGCGCAACGTCGGGCCGGGCAATCCCCACTTGAGGTTCGAGTCGTTCGGATTCGCGGGGTCGAACGGCTTCTTGGGATCTTTGGGACGGCCGTAGGTGCGCAGTTGCGGCTTGTCCCAGCCCCAGGCCTTGACGCACTTTTTCGGCTCGGTCGTACACTCGGAGCTCTTCGTACACGACGTCTCGGTACCGAGACAGGTCCGAGCGTTGGCGCAGGGGGCGGCGGCGCTGCACGGCGCCGCCGTGCTCCCGGGCTCCGTACACCGGGTGTAGGTTCCCTTGCAGAGGTTGGTGCTCCAAACCGGGACGCAGATCTCCTGTTTCCTGACCACCAGGCTGGTGTCGAGCACGCCTCCCGTCGGCACCACGTCGTCCGGCGCCGTCAGCGGCTTGCTCCACGGGGGATCCTGCGGATCACAAGTGTTTCCGGGTTGCTGCCCATGGAGGGCGCCGACACAGGCCAGCCAGACGCCCAGCGTCAACGATCCGATCAGGCGGTTTCTCAACGTGACCTCCTTCTCTGATGAGAGCAGCCCATGGCTCGGGATACAAGCCGACCGCGAGTGCGTGGAGACGTCCCGCACCGCCTGAAAGGGCCGCTCGGTATGTCGCCAGCCTACAGGCGAATCGTCTAGACTGTCAAGGACGAGACGTGTCAGGGACGATACACTGCACGGAACGACGCGCGCGGCCGCTCCGGCCGTAGCGCACACAGGGGTGCCTTCTGTATGACGATGAGGGTCCGTCGATCGACCGTCTGGAGAGTGGTGACCGCCCGGCTGCCGAGGCCGGCCGGAGAGTACCGGCTGAGCCTCTTCCACAACGACCGCGACGACAAGGAGCACCTGGCCCTGGTCCGGGGCGAGGTGGAAGGCGCCCGCGACGTCCTGGTCCGGATCCACTCCGAGTGCTTCACCGGCGACGTGCTGGGATCGGAGAGGTGCGACTGCGGCGATCAGCTCAGCGCCGCTCTCGGGATGATCGACCAGGAGGGCCGCGGGGCCCTGCTCTATCTGCGCCAGGAGGGGCGGGGGATCGGCCTGCTCGAAAAGCTGAAGGCGTACAACCTCCAGGACCT
>DASWIG010000468.1:0-6394 GCA_036397835.1 Thermoanaerobaculia bacterium | reverse complement strand
CAGTGGTTCCTGAAGCCGGACCTGGCGACGAGGATGGCCTGCGAGAAGCGATGGACTTGGCGGGCTTCTTCGACCCTGATGCCGAAATAGCGGACTTCGTTCTGATCGACGGGCTTCGTCCAGTCCTTGCACTCGACCAGGGCGCGGGTCGTGAAGATGCCGTCGGACTTTTCGAGGACGACGTCGACCTGGCTGTCGTCGTCCTTGACGTCGACGGTGGCCTTGTAGCCGAGGAGCCGGAAGAGGTCGGCCACCTCCTCCTCGAAGAGGCGGGCGCGTTCGTTGATCCCTCGTCTGAGGTCGGCCTCCGGGAGACCGACGCGATCGTCAAGCATGGGCGGATCATAGCAGGGCCACGGGGGTGGCAAGGTCAAGCGCAAGAACCCGTACATGAAGCCGACGACGAAGGGGGTCGTCCTCCGTCCTTCCCTCGGAGTGCACTTGGCCTTGCGCTCGAAGCTGGGCCGTCGGACGAGCGCGACGATGCCCGCGCAGCAGGATGTGGGCCGGATCCCGGTAGGTCAGGAGGCGAGGAGCCGGCCGTCCCACCGGCGGACCGGGCCGAGCTCGACGAACCTCCTTGCTCCCGAGGGTACCTCCGGCCTTGGATCTGGCAGGGCACGCTCGTGCATGCTAGGATGTCTGGGCCAAGGAGACCATCATGGGACGCTACCAACAACATCCTCGAACCGGGTCGCTCCGCGAGGTCACCGGCCCCGGCCCCCCTCCGGCAGCCCCAGAGCCTGCCGCCGTGGATCCGACCGGAGAGTTCCCGGAAGTCTTCGTTCTGAGACCACGTTCCCGGCGTCGGGTTACGGCACGGGTCCAAGAGAGGCGTCCGGCGCGGTTCCAGTTCGTGACCGATGACAAGTGATCATCTCTGCGTAACGGGAATCGAACGTGAGCCGCGACTATCCCTGGTATGAAGTCGTCCAGGGCGATGGGCTCGAGCAGGGCGACATTCTCATGGCCTGCCCGGTCATCACTCCGGCTCCCAGCCTCACTTTTCCACTCCCCGACGACTATCTTCCCGTCGACATCGTCGACTACGACGTCGTCGTCATGACGCAATCATGCGACCTCGTGAACGAGAAGGTCACTGACGTCATCGTGTGTCCGCATTGGGATCTGGAAAGCGCCGGGTCGATGGACCGATCGCTCGGGAACAAGGGAGCGGCACAGCAAGTCCTGAAGGGCCGTATTGCCCGGTACCTGATGTTGGCAAGCTCCACTGATCTTCCGGTGGCCATGAATGTTCGCATCGTGGACTTCGGTAGAATATTCAGCTTGCCAAAAAGCTACGTGCAGGAGTTCGCGGCGAGTCGAGGCCAGCGTCTTAGACTCTGCCCGCCCTATCGGGAGCACCTCGCCCAAGCCTTCGCCAGGTTCTTCATGCGGGTAGGGCTGCCGCAGGACATCGACTTGCCGGGATAGTCGGAGGGACTACTCGAGATACGCGAGCATCTCCTCGACGCTGGCGGCTTCCGGATCCTCCGGCGCCAGCTCCAGGAAGCGCCGCAGGTGCTCGCGGGCCTCGACGGCGTCCCCCGTGTTGACGCAGCAGAGCCCGAGCTTGTAGTGGGCGGCGGCGTTGTCGGGCTGGAGCTCGACGACCCGCGCGAGAAGGCTTCGCGCCGCCACGGCGTTGCCGGCGTCGAAGAGGGCCACGGCTCCCAGGTGGCGGAGGCTCGTGACGAAGACCCTCGCCGCGTCAAAGCCCTTGAACGCGGCGGCGGATTGCTGTTCCTCCCTCCTCGGGGCTCGGAGAGGTAGGAGCGACGACGGCCAGCAGTTGACGCTGGCGCACCTGCTCGCCCGCCGCCACGCGGACCTCGGCGACGACGCCGGCGAACGGCGCCGCGATCGGCGTCTCGAGCTTCATCGCCTCGAGCACCAGGAGCGTCTCGCCGGCGGCGCACGCGGCGCCCGCGGTGGCGCGGACTTCCTTGACGCGGCCCGCCATCGGCGCCGTCACCCGGCCGTCGCCCGCCGGCGCCGGCGCGCGGCGGCGCTGGCGCGGCGCGAAGCGGCGGCTGAGCCCTCCCCCCCGATCCCTCCCGAGAGGGCCGTCCTCGAGCCATACGGCGCCGCCGTCGCGACACCAGGCCAGCGTCCGCTGGCGGCCGTCCGACTCGTAGCGCAGGGTCGTGTCCGACACCGCGAGCAGCTCGATCTCGACGCTCGCGTCCGCCGTCACCCGGTAGCGGCTCTCGCCCAGCGGCTCGACGCGGACGGCGGCGGCGCCGTCGTCCCACTCCAGCTCCACGGGCCAGCCGGCGGCGCCGTATCCAGGGGGACCGTTCCGCTCGACGTCCGGCCGCGACAGCAGGATCGCGGCGAGGGCGACGACCTCGGGATCCGGCGGCGGCGTCGCGAGGTCCTGGGGAGTGAGCGCCTCGCCCACGAAAGCGGTCGTCGCCTCGCCGGCGACGAACGCCGGGTGCGCCAGCAGCTTGCCGAGGAAGCGACGGTTGGTGACGACGCCCAGCACCTCGGTGGACGCCAGCGCCAGCAGCAGGCGGCGCCGCGCTTCCTCGCGGTCGCGGCCGTGGGCGACGAGCTTGGCGAGCAGCGGGTCGTAGGCGGCGGAGACCTCGGTGCCGGCGGCGAGGGCGTGGTCCACGCGCACGCCCTCGATCACCGGCGGCGTCCAGGCGAGGAGCGTCCCCGGGCGCGGCAGGAAGCCGGCGGCGGGGTCCTCGGCGTAGAGGCGCGCCTCGATGGCGTGGCCGTGGAAGACGACGTCGTCCTGCTCGAGGGGCAGCGGCTCGCCGGCGGCCACCCGGAGCTGCCACTCGACCAGGTCGAGGCCGGTCACCAGCTCGGTCACCGGGTGCTCGACCTGGAGCCGGGTGTTCATCTCCATGAAGTAGAAGTCGCCGGCCGCCGTGAGCAGGAGCTCCACGGTGCCGGCGCCGGCGTAGCCGACGGCCTTGCCGGCGGCGACGGCGGCGGCGCCGAGGCGCCGGCGCAGCGCCGCGTCGACGGCCGGCGACGGGCTCTCCTCGACGACCTTCTGGTGGCGGCGCTGCACCGAGCAGTCGCGCTCGCCGAGGTGGATCACGTTGCCGTGGCGGTCGCCGAAGACCTGCACCTCGACGTGGCGCACGCCCGCGAGGAGCTTTTCGAGCATCAGCCGGCCGTCGCCGAAGGCGCTTTCGGCCTCCGAGCGGGCGCGGACGAGCGCTTCCGCGAGCTCGCCTTCGGCGTCGACGCGGCGCAGCCCGCGTCCGCCGCCGCCGGCCACCGCCTTGATCAGCACGGGGTAGCCGATCTCGGCGGCGGCGCGGGCGAAGGCGTCCGCGCCGGGATCGGAACCCCCCGAGCCGGCGCCGTCATGGCCGGGCACGCAGGGGACGCCCGCCGCCGCCATCCGCGCCTTGGCCCGGGCCTTGTCGCCCATCAGCTCGATGGCGTCGG
Source organism: Thermoanaerobaculia bacterium (assembly GCA_036397835.1). GTDB lineage: Bacteria > Acidobacteriota > Thermoanaerobaculia > Multivoradales > J023 > DASWIG01. Next base: position 2,974 of record DASWIG010000468.1, on the reverse strand, counting down.
CGTCGGGACCGATGAAGACGAGGCCGGCGTTGGCGCAGGCGCGGGCGAAGCCGGCGTTCTCGGCCAGGAAGCCGTAGCCCGGGTGGACGGCGTCGGCGCCGCTGGCGCGCGCCGCGGCGAGGACGCGGTCGATCGCCAGGTACGACTCGGCGGCCGGCGCCGGCCCGAGACGGACGGCCTCGTCCGCGGCCTCGACGTGGGGCGCGCGGAGGTCGGCGTCGCTGTAGACGGCGACCGTCGGGTAGCCGAGGGCGCGGGCGCTGCGGGCGACGCGGACCGCGATCTCGCCGCGGTTGGCGATCAGGACCTTGGTGAAGCGGGAGGGCTCCGGCATGCCCCGCGAAGCTAGCACGGGATCAAGCGGATCGCTTCCAGCCCGGCGACCTCGAGCGCGTGAAGGCGTTCGTCGAGGCCGGTGCCGACGTAGCGGTGGAAGGCGGCGATCATGAAGACAGAATGCCCCAGAAACGGAGCGATCCGGATCGTTCTGACGATCTCCGGAGCCCTGGCACGGCCTTTGCCGTAGGATCCTGGCGTGGCCAAGCTCGACATCCTGGTGGTCGACGACGAGCCGAACATCCGGCGGACGCTCGAAGTCCACTTCGCGAGCCTCGGCCATCGCGCGCGCACCGCCGGGACGGCGGAGGAAGCGCTCCGCGCGGCGCGGGAGCACGGCTTCGACGTGGCCTTCGTCGACGTGCGCCTCGGCGAGTCGTCGGGTCTCGACTTGCTGCCGGGGCTGCGCGCGTCGACGCCCGGCGGCAAGCTCGTGGTGATGACCGCGTACGCCTCGCTCGACAGCGCTATCGAGGCGATCCGGCGCGGGGCCGCGGATTACCTGCGCAAGCCGTTCCAGCCCCGCGACCTCGACTTGGTGCTCGAGCGTCTCGCCGCCGTCGACGTCACCGAGCGGCGCCTCCTGGCCGCCGAAGAGGGACGCGCCGCGGGGGAGCCCGCGCCCTGGCTCGAGAGCGCCAGCCCGGCCTTTCAGAAGGCCCTCGGCGTCGCCCGGCAGGTCGCGGCCTCGCAGACGCGGGTGCTGCTGCGGGGGGAGAGCGGCACCGGCAAGAACGTCGTGGCCGAGCTCATCCACCGTCTCAGCGACCGGCGGACGCGTCCCTTCGTCGTCGTCCCCTGCCCGGCGGTGCCCGCGGAGCTGCTTGAGAGCGAGCTCTTCGGACACGTGCGCGGCGCGTTCACCGGCGCCACCCGCGACAACCCGGGTCGCATCGCCCTCGCCGAAGGCGGCACCCTGCTGCTCGACGAGGTGGCCGACCTGCCCCTGGCGCTTCAGCCCAAGCTGCTGCGTTTCCTCGAGGACCGGCGCTACGAGCGCGTCGGCGACCCGGCCACGCGCCAGGCCGACGTGCGCATCCTCGCCGCCACCAACCGCGACCTGGAAGCCGCCACCCGCGACGGCCGCTTCCGCGAGGACCTCCTCTACCGGCTCAACGTGATCGTCATCGAGCTGCCGCCGCTGCGCGAGCGGCCGGAGGACGTGCCGGCGCTGGCCGAACGCTTCCTCGACCACTTCCGGCGGCGCCGCGGCCGTCCCGACTTCGCCTTCTCGCCCGCCGCCCGCCAGGCGCTCGCCTTCCACTCCTGGCCGGGCAACCTGCGCGAGCTGCGCAACGCGGTCGAGCGGGCGACGATGCTGGCGCCGGCGGCGAGCGTCGAGCCCGAGGACCTGGGGCTCGCGGTCGGCAGCCGGCCGGCGGCGACCGCCCTCGGCGGGCCCGTTTCGCTGGCGGCGGTCGAGGAGGAGCACGTCCGCGGGGTCCTGGCCAGCGTCCCGTCGTATCGGGAGGCGGCCGCGGTCCTCGGCATCGACGAGACGACGCTGTGGCGCAAGAGGAAGCAGTATGGCTTCTGAGCCGGGAAGGGGCGTACGGATGGGCCTGCGCACGAAGCTCGCGGTGGCCTTCGGCGGCCTCCTCGCGATGATGCTCCTGGTCGCCGCGGGCGGCATCGTCTGGTCGTCCCGCCTGGGACGGTCGATCCAGGTGATCCTGAGCGAGAACTTCCGCAGCGTCCTCGCCGCGCAGGACATGAAGGAGTCGCTGGAACGGATGGACAGCGGCGCGCTGTTCTCGCTTACCGGCGATCCGGCGCAAGGCCGCACCCTGGTCGAGGCCTACGGACCGCGGTTCCGCGAGGCGCTCGCCCTCGAGCTCTCCAACCTGACCCTGCCGGGAGAGCGGGAGCGGGCCGAGCGCATCGCCGCGCTCTATGAACGCTACCAGGCCGCCGTCGAGGCCGTGCTCGACGACGGCCGATCGATGAAAGAACGGCGGGCGGCCTACTACGGAGAGCTGCTGCCGCGCTTCCAGGAGATCAAGCGGCTCGCCGACGAGATCCTGGCGATGAATCAGCGGAGCATGTCCGAGGCGAGCGTGCGGGCACGCCATCTGGCCGCCAATGCCCGCCAACAGATGATCCTGGCGCTGCTGGCGGGCACCCTGCTGGCGGCGTTCTGCGTCGTCTTCCTGGCGCGCTCGATCCTGCGGCCGCTGGAACGGCTGACGGCGTCGGCGCGCGAGATCGAGCAGGGCCGCTACGAGCTCGTGGTCGAGCCGACGACGCGCGACGAGATCGGGCAGCTCGCCGAGGCCTTCAACGCCATGGCCCGCCGGCTGCGGGCGTTGCGGCGCGGCGATCAGGCCCGGCTGGCGATGGCGCAGCGGATCTCGCAGCTCACCATCAACAGCCTGCCGGACGGCGTCGTCGTGCTCGCCCCGTCGCTGGAAGTGGAGCTGGCCAACCGCGAGGCCCGCGAGCTGCTCGGGGTCACGCCGGGCGAGCCGTTGCCCGCGGCGCAGCGGGACTGGATCGCTCCTCTGGTGGAGGAGGCGTCGCGCCTCGGCGGCGTCGAGACGCGGGGCAGCTACGAGCGCGCCCTGCAGCTCTTCGCCGGCGGCCGGGAGCGCTTCTTCCTGCCCCAGGCGGTCGCCATCCGCGACGCGGAGCTCGGGGT
>DASWIG010000467.1:0-6740 GCA_036397835.1 Thermoanaerobaculia bacterium | reverse complement strand
TCGACGTGCGCGGGCCCCGGCTCGCCGACGTCGACGCGCAGCACCGCGAAGCGCCCGAGGCGCTCGCGCAGCTCGCCCCGGCTCTCCTCGAGCACGGCACGACCGGCGACCATCACCACCACCCGGTCGGCGAGCTCCATCACGTCGGTGAGCACGTGGGTCGAGAAGAGGATCGCGCGGCCTTCGTCGCGCCAGCGCCGGGCCAGGGCGCGGAGCTCGAGGGCTCCCTGGGGATCGAGGTTGGCGGTGGGCTCGTCGAGCACCATGAGCTCCACTGGCGGCGTCTCCGCCACCGCCAGCGACAGGCGCTGGCGCATGCCCCCGGACAGCTCCTCGGTGCGGCGCTCCTCGTCGGCGGCGGCGAAACCGGCCTGGCGCAGCGCCGCCTCGACCCGCTCGGCGCCGACGCCGCGCAGTCGGGCGTGCAGCTCCACCACCTCGCGCACCGTCAGGTGCGGCGGGAAGCACGCCTGCTGCGGCACGTAGGAGAAGCGGCGGCGCGCCGCGCGGGGTTGGCGAGCGAGGTCGAAGCCGGCCACCCGGATGCTGCCGGCGTCGGGGCGCAGCAGGCCGGCGACGCAGCGCAGCGTCGTGGTCTTGCCGCTGCCGTTGGGACCCAGCACCGCCACCGCCTCGCCGCGCGCGACCGTGAAGCTCACGCCGTCGACGGCGCGGATCACGCCGTCGGCGCCGAGCAGCGGCGAGAGCCACGAGCGGCCGTAGCTCTTCGACAGGTCGCGGATCTCCAGCACCGCGCTCATCGCCGCAGCCTCCAGGCCACCGCCGCCGTCAGCACGACGAGCAGCGAAAAACCGGCCGCCGCCGCGGACCCGTGCGTCACCGCGGCGCCCTGGCCCGTCACCCGCACGCCGCTCGCCGGCTTCATCGCCGGCGCGGCGTCGAGCTGCTCGCTTCCCGGCACCAGCGGAAAGGCCTGCTCCGCCGTCGCCAGGGCGCGGGCCGCGGCGCTCATCAGGAAGAGCCGCAGCAGCGGATGGTTGCCCTCGAGCACCTCGAAGGGGTCCTGCAGGCGGTGGGGCAGGTCGCCGCGGCCGTCGCCGTCGAGGTCGTAGCCGGCGTAATCGGAGAAGTGGTTGCCCTCGCCCTCGCCGCCCCACGCGGCGCGCGCCCGGCCCACCGTGTGCAGCGTCGCCTGGTTGCCGATGAAGTCGTTGGCGGCGAAGGCGTTGTCGAGAGAGCTGGCGTAGAGCTTCACGCCGACGTCGTTGTAGGCCACCAGGTTGGCCCGGAAGACGTTGCGGTGGGAGCTGTCGAGGAAGATCCCGGAGACGTTGTTGACGATCGCGTTGCGCTCGGCCACCGAATCGATCGCGTCCTTGAGCAGCAGGCCGAAGGCGTGGTAGCCCTCGCGGTTGTTCAGGATCTGGTTGTCGGTGAAGCGCACCCGCGACGTGTACATGATCGCCACGCCCGCCACGCTGTCGCGAAAGACGTTGCGGTAGAAGCGGTTGTCGTCGCAGTACATGTAATGGACGCCGTAGCGCAGGCGGCTGAATTCGTTGTCCGCCACCAGGTTGTGGTCGGAATGGTCGAAGTAGACGCCGTCGCGCACGTAGGAGACCGTATTGTAGCGCACGGTGTTCTCGTGGGCGTCGAAGAAGTGGATGCCGGCGCCGCGGCGGCCGACCTCGACCTCGGCACGCCCGGTGATCGCGTTGCGCTCGACGAGCGCTTCGCGGGCGCCTTTCAAGTAAACGCCGAAAAGGTTGTCGTAAAGGCGGCAGTCGGCGACGTGGGCGCGCGCGCCGGCGATCTTGACGCCGGCGTCGCTCGAGATCATGCGGTTGCCCGAGCCGCTGACGGCGAAGCCGCGGATCGTTACGCCGTCGGCCGTGACGAGGACGACGTCACCTTTGCCGAGGCCGACGATCTCGGGCTCGCCGCGGCCCACCAGGGTCACGGGCTTGTCGATCACCAGGTTCTCGCGGTAACGCCCGGCAGCCACTTCGATCACGTCGCCTGGCCGTGCCGCCGCGAGGGCCGCGCCGAGAGTCGTAGGCTCGCCGGCGGCGCTCACCTGCAAAGTGGCAGCGAGAGCCGGCGCGGCCCATCCGACAACCACGCACGCCAAGGCTTTGGCCTGTAGCCTCATGAGTCCGTGCGTGGCGCCTTGAGGAGCGCCCAGACCAGGGCCGCCGCCAGCACCAGGCCGAAGAGGGTCAGCGCGTAGCTGCCGCCGCCCGGGAAGCTCTCGATCCAGAAGTTGGCGATCTTCACCCGGCCGAAGAACGGCGGCGTGAAGGGATCCACCTTGATCGCCGCCGCGGGGTCGAGGACGTGGCCGTACTCGTAGAGCCGGTGGTAGAAGGTCCAGGCGGAAAAGAGGCCGAAGTAGACGAAGAGCACCGTGACGTCGATGAGGTCGCGGATCTTGCCGAAGACGACGACGCGCAGCAGCAGCAGCACGAAGCCGCCCATGACGAACGGCATCCACAGGAACTCCGCGAAGTCGCTCTCGAGCAGCGGCCGCATGCCGATGTAGTGGTTGAGCGAGTTGATCTCCCGCAGGTCGTCGCGCATCTCGCTCTTCTGGCCCTCCAGATGATCGACGTGGATGGCGAGACGCAAGGGGTCGGGGTACTGGTTCGACTCGAAAGACATCGTCCACAGCGGCGCCCGGAATGTCCAGATCATCAGCAGAAGGGACAGCAGCAGCACCACCCGCACCGGCAGGCCGAGCGGCTCTTCGAGGACGTGTTGGTAGCGCAGCAGCCGCTGTCCCATCTCTTCTCGACTCCTTTCCCCCCCTTTGAGAAGGGGGGTAGGGGGGTTTCAGCGCACCAGCAGGTAGCCCTGCATCTCCTGGTGGAGGGCCGAGCAGAAGTTGGTGCAATAGTACGGGAAGACGCCGGTCTGGTCGGCGACGAAGGTCACGTGCTTGGTCTCGCCCGGGTCCACCACGAGGTTGACGTTGTAGCGGTTGATGCCGAGACCGTGGAGCTCGTCGGTGGTCTGCTCGATGTTGGTGATGTGGATCCGCACCGTGTCGCCGCGGTTGACCTCGAAGCTGGTGGGCCACAGCGTCGAGCGCACCGCCACCATCTTGACGTCGACCGTGGTGCCTGAGCGCTCGACGCCGGCGTCCTTGACGTCCTTCACCGCCCACGGGTCGTCGTTCTCCTCGAGCGGGTAGACCTCGATGGGATTGAGCATGGAGGCCGGGATGGCCTGGGCGTAGTGGGGCTCCGGCTCGGTGAAGGCGTCGTAGAGCAGCCGCATCTTGTCGCCCGTGATGTCGATGAGCTGGCTCGACTCCGGCTGGCTCGGCCCGACGTTCAAGTGGCGGCCGTGGGAGAGCTTGTTGAGGGCGATCACGTATTTTCCCGACGGCTTCATCGAGTCGCCGCCCGGCACCAGCAGATGGCCGATGTTGTAGGCGACCGGCACGGTGTCGAGCACCTCGCCGGTGGCCGGGCTCCACTTGGCGATGGCGCTGTCGATGAACAGGCTCGTGTAGGCATTTCCCCGGTCGTCGAACTGGGTGTGCAGCGGGCCGAGGCCGATCTCGACCTCGCGTTCCATGACGCTGTCGTAGTCGAGCACCGGGATGCCGTCCTCCTCGCCGGTGAAGTCCTCGTTCTGGATCGCCGCCAGCATCTTGTCGAAGCTGAAGACGGTGGTGATCGCTTCGAGCTTGCCGCTGGTCACGAAGTAGGTGCCGTCGGGCCCGAAGTCGATGCCGTGAGGGCTCTTGGCGACTGGCACCAGGTAGGCGATGCCTTTCTCCGCGGCCGGGTCGAGCACCTTGACGCCGCCGACGTCCTGGCCGCGGCCGGCGGCGGCCGCCGCGGCCGCTTTCCTCCAGTTCACCAGGATGGCGTAGTCGCGGTCGTTGGCGCTGGCGGTCTTCTCGAGCTCGCCGGTGGCGCGCTCGGAGTTGTAGCAGGTCCACCCCGCCCAGTCGGCCGAGGGGCCGCGGCCGGTGGAGCCGAGGTCCCAGTTGAAGGGCGGCGTCTTGATCTCGAAGGCCAGCGACATCTCGCCGCTCGCCGGGTCGACGTCGAGGGCGCCCACCAAGCCGTTGAACTCGCTGGCGTATTTGTCGAGCGAGGCGAAGGTGCCGGTGGGGAGGGGCACGCCGAAGCGCGAGGCGAAGAGCAGGTGCTCGGTGTTGGCGGTGGCGAAGGCACTGCCGTGGTTGCCCGAGAGGTTGGGGATCGGGCCGAAGATCTGCTTGGTCTTGAAGTCGCGCAGGTCGATGCGCGCCACCCGGCTGTTGGCGTTGTCGTTGACGAAAAGCCAGCGGCCGTCGTACTCGCCGTTGGTGCGCGACAGCGACGGATGGTGCACGTCGCCCCAGGTGAAGCCGCCGAGCATCTCCTTGGTCTCGTCGTCGAAGCCGAAGCCGGTGGCCGGGTAGGGCGTGAACACCGGGATGGTCGAGATGTGCCGCATCGAGGGGAGGCCAGCCACGTAGACGTTGCCGGAGTGGCCGCCGGAATAGAAGAGGTAGAGCTCGTCGAGGTCGCCGGGCGGCACGTAGGTGGCCTCGGCGGCGAAGGCGGCGCCGCCGGTGGCCATGCCGCTGCCGCGGCGCTGCTCGCCGGGGCCGCCCTGGCAGGCGTAGATGGCCACGCCCAGCAGTGCCAGGACCGCCAGGCCGGTGAGCCAGAGGCGAGGTTGGACGCGTCGTTTCATGGTCCGTCTCCTTCCGTAGAGGCGCCGGGCGAGCCGCCCGCCGCTTGCTGTTCCTGATGCTTCTCGTACGCGATCTTGAGCAGCCGTACGGCCTCCAGCCGCTCTTCGCGGCTGAGCGGGATCTGCTTGGCGAGGACGACCTGCATGGTGCCCGACGGGCTCATCATGAAGTCGTCGAGGGTGCGGCCGAAGCGCCGCGGCGCGTCCGTCACCGCCAGCGCCAGGTCGGGCCCGATCTTGGTCGCCGACTCGATGCCGAAGCTCGACACGTCGTGACAGACGAAGCAGGTCTTCTCGACGAAGAACCTGCCCTCGCCCTCGCGCATCAGCCGCTCGCGCTCGCGCTCCTCGGGCGTCGGCACGTCGCGCAGGATGGCGCCGGGCAGCAGCTCGGCGGGCACTTCGGCGTCGCGCCAGCTCAACAGCACCAGGGTGATCGCCTCGGCGTCGCTGCGGTTGAAGCCGAAGTCGGGCATCACCGTGTCGGCCGCGAAGCTGCGCGGGTTCTGCAGGTGGGCGAGCTGCCAGGAGAAGAGCGAGGGCACCTCGGTGAGCCGCGAGTAGTCGTATTGCTCCGGGTTCTTCTCGCCGACCCGGGTGAGGTCGGGGCCGATCGAGCCGCCGCGGCCGTTGATCACGTGGCACGCCCGGCAGCCCTTCTGGCGGATCAGCTCCTTGCCGCGGTTGGTGCGCGGGGCGCCCGCGATCTCGCGGTCGTAGCGGTGGCAGAGGTTGCACTTGAGGTCGAGGAAAGCCCAGGCGTCGCTCACCCGATAATCCGCGGCGAGCTGGGTGTCGAGCAGCGGATCGTCCCAGTGCGCCACCCAGCCGTGGGCGTCGGGCAGCTCGGTCGCGGGTCCCTGGCCGCCGTGGCAGTAGGTGCAGCCGAAGCGCTCGACCGGGTGGTGCTCGAGGGGGCCCGGGGGGTGCGTGCGGTGGGGCTGCTCGGCGTCCTCGAGCCCCTGCCAGGTGACGCCCAGATGACAGGTGGTGCAGCGGTCCACCCGCCCGGCCGGCTCCAGCCAGATCTGCTGCACGCCGCGCGGCGTGCGCGCCGCCTTCTCGGGCCCGAAGCGCTGCGCGACGAGCTGGCGAAACTCCTCCTGGTAGCCACGGTAGGGCGGCGAGAGCTCGGCCCAGACCACCGCGGCGAGGATCGCCAGCACGGCCGCGCCGGTCAGGTAGAGCCATCGTGCGTCGTGGGAAACCATGCAGCGACTCCTTGGTCAGAGCTTCTCCGGGTGCGCCGGCCAGGTCTCCCAGGGCCAGTAGAAGTCCCAGTAGGGGCCGCGCATGAAGGTGCCGACGGCGAGCAGCGCCAGCAGCACCAGGCAGACGACGAGGAAGGCGAGGTTGAGCCAACGCCGCTCGCGGTGGAGCCACACCCCCACCGCGCGCGCCGACGAACGGTCGAGATAGGGGACGACGAAGGCCGCCAGCAGCAGCAGCCCCGGCACCACGACGCCGCCGATCAGCGCCCCGTTGACGGTGAAGCCGCCGACGCGGAAGGTGGTGATGGTGACCAGCTCCTGGAGCCACAGGAAATACCAGGGCGCCTTGGCCGGGTTCGGGGTGACCTCGGGGTTGGCCGCCTCTTCGAGCGGCGCGCCCAACGCCAGCGCCAGCAGCGCGGTGACGGCGAAGCTCACGAGGCCGACGAGCAGCAGGCGGCGCACCAGGATGGGCACGGCGGTGACCTGGTGCTCGTCCTCGTCGACCAGGGCCGCCTCGACGGCCGCGGTGCGCCCGGCGGTGATGCCCAGCAGCGAGTAGGTCTTGGCCTTCACCGGCGCCGCCGCCGCCGCCCGCTGGTCGAGGGCCAGGCGGTCGCGGCAGGCCAGGCCGCCGTCCTTGTGGATCCGCCACATGTGCCACACGAAGAGGCCGCCGAGCGCCGCCGGCAGGAAGAAGCAGTGCAGCACGTAGAAACGGATCAGGGTGTTCTGGTTGATCTCGTTGCCGCCGAGCAGGAAGAAGCTGACGGCCTCGCCCGCCAGCGGCACGGCGCGGGCGATGTTGGTGCCCACGGTGACCGCCCAGTAGGCGAGCTGGTCCCAGGGCAGCAGGTAGCCGGTGAAGCT
>DASWIG010000466.1:0-3733 GCA_036397835.1 Thermoanaerobaculia bacterium | reverse complement strand
GCCGGCAGGCCGCCCAGCGCGTACCGGACGATCGCCACCGTGCCCCGCGCCCGCACGTTGCGCGCGGCCGCCGCGTGCTCGGGATCGAGCCAGGCGGGATCGACGAGCTCGAGCAGCGTCCGCCGCGGGTCGGCGTTCGACGCCACGAGCCGCGCGGCGACGTCGGCGCCGTCGAGCGTGACGCCGGCGGCGCGTCCGTCGTCGTCGATCAGGATCCTCTCGACCTCGGCGCCGGTGCGGATCTCGGCACCGGCGGCCCGCGCCGCCGCGGCCACGGCTTCGCTCAAGGCGCCGGGGCCGCCGCGCGGGAAGACGGGCGGCGACAGCAGGTAAGGAACCCAACTCGGACGGTGGAGCAGGAGCATGAGCGCCGACCCGGCGGAGCGCGGCGCGAGCCACGAGCCGGCAAGGGCCGGGCCGGCGATCGCGGCCTTCAGGGCCTCGCTCTCGAAGCGCTCGTCGAGCACGTCCTTGATCGGCATCGGCAGGTAGCGCAGGGCCTCGGGCAGGTCGCGCTTGCCGAGGCGGCGCAGGCGCCAGCCGAGCGTCAGCAGCTCGAGCACGTCGCCGGGTCCCGAGGGCTTGACGTCCGGCAACGGCCGGGTGAGCAGCGGATCGAGCGCCGCGGCGAGACGCCCGAGGAAGGCCTGGAAGTCGGCGAGGGCCGAGGCGTCGGCCGCCGACGGGCGCTCCACGTCGTGACCCGGCACGAATGCGTCGCCGCGGGCCGGCAGCAGCTCGAGGCCGTGGGCGTCGAGCTTCAGCTCGCGGACGATGGCGGGGTGGAAGAGCTCGGCCGATGCAAACGCGGCCGGGGCGCGGAAGCCGGGGGCGAATTCCTCGGTCGTCACCGCGCCGCCCACGACGTCGCGCCGCTCGGCCACCAGCACCTTCCTGCCGGCGCGCGCGAGATAGGCGGCCGTCACCAGGCCGTTGAGGCCGGCGCCGACGATCACGGCGTCGTACCTCACAGGTCCTCCAGCACGGCCTGCGACGCCAGGTGCCCCGGCGCCCCCATCACGCCGCCGCCCGGGTGGGCGCCCGAGCCGCACAGATAGAGGCCGCGGAGGGGGCTGCGATAGCCCTGGAAGCCCGGCGTCGGGCGCAGGAAGAAGAGCTGCTCGAGCGAGAGCTCGCCGTGGAAGATGTTGCCCTCGCCGAGCCCGAACGTCCGCTCCATGTCGAGGGGGGTGACCACCTGGCGGTGGAGGAGCACGTCCCGGACGTTGGGAGCGTACTCGGCCAGGGTGTCGATCACGGCGTCGCCGAAGGCTTCGCGCTTCTCGTCCCAGGTGCCTTCCGCGAGGCGGTAGGGGGCGTACTGCACGAAGATCGACATCACGTGCTTGCCCGGCGGAGCCAGCGACGGGTCGATCAACGACGGGATGACCATGTCGAGGTAGGGGCGGCGCGAGAAACGGCCGTACTTGGCGTCGTCGTAAGCGCGCTCGAGGTAGTCGATCGACGGGCTGATCGAGATCGCGCCGGAGAGGAAGGCGCGCTTCTCGCCGGCGCTCTTGCCGGCCAGGCAGGTGAACTCGGGCAGGGCGTCGAGCGACAGGTTCACCTTGCCCGAGGAGCCGCGGAGCTTGTAGCGGGCGATGCGGGCGCGGAACTCGCCGTCGAGGTGCTCGGCGGCGACGAGCTTCTCGAACGTCAGCTTCGGATCGACGCTCGAGATCACCGTGCGGGCGCGGATCTCCTCGCCGCTGCCCGCGAGCACGACGCCGGCCGCGCGCCCGTTCTCGACGAGCACCTGCTCGATGGCGGCCTCGGTGCGGATCTCGGCGCCCTGGTGCCGGGCCGCGGCGGCGAGCGCCTCGGCGACGCCGCCCATGCCGCCGCGCGGCAGGCCCCAGGCGCGGAACTGGCCGTCGATCTCGCCCATGTAGTGGTGGAGCATCACGTAAGCCGAGCCCGGCGAGCGCGGTCCGAGGAAGGTGCCGATGATGCCGCTCGACGCCAGCGTGCCCTGGAGCGCCGGCGTCTCGAAGTGCTCCTCCACGTAGTCCGCCGAGCTCATCGTCATCAGCTTGGCGAGGTCGTAGAGGTGCCGGCTCTGGCGCGCGAAGCCGCGGCCGACGCGGGCCATCAGCGCCAGGTTGCCCGGCCGCAGCGACATCGGATCGGGCGGCGCGACGTCGAGGATCGGCCGCACGGTCATCGCCAGGTGGAACATGCGGCGGCCGAAGCTCTCGTAGGCTTCGGCGTCGGCGGGGGAGTGGCGCATGAGCTCGCGGCGGGTCTCGGCCGAGTCGTGCCAGCGCATCAGGTAGTCGCCGTTCGGCATCGGCGTCATGGTGCCGTCGAGCGGCAGCAGCTCGAAGCCGAAGCGCGGCAGGTCGAGGTCGCTGATCAGGTGAGGACGGAAGAGGCTCACCACGTAGGAGCACACGGTGTACCTGAAGCCGGGATGGATCTCCTCGGTGACCGTGGCGCCGCCCACCAGGTGACGGCGCTCGAGCACCAGCACCGAGCGCCCGGCGCGGGCGAGGTAGGCGGCGCAGACCATGCCGTTGTGGCCGGCGCCGATCACGATGGCGTCGTACGTCTTCGTCATCTCTCGGGCGGGCTCGTGCCCCGCCGGACGGTTGCAGTTTGTGGGATTCCCTCGAATAATCGGCAGCGAAGCGTCCCCGCGGGACGCCGCGAGCATCGCACCGATCCCGAGGAGAAAGCAAGCCCATGCCCGAGCCCACGCCGTTCCATCCCCGCACCTCCGAGCTCTGCCAGAGCCTGGCCTGGCGCCATTGGGCGGGATACCACGCGGTCAGCAACTACCGTGACTTCCTGCAGCCCGAGTACGCGGCGATCCGCCATTCCGCGGCCCTGATCGACGTCTCGCCGCTCTACAAGTACCGCGTCGAGGGTCCGCAGGCGGCCGCCTTCCTCGATCGGGTGATCACCCACCACGCCGCAGGGGCGGCGGTGGGGCAGGCGATCTACACGCCCTGGTGCGACGCCGACGGCAAGGTGCGCCAGGAGGGGACGGTCTTCCGGCTCGCCGAGGACCGCTTCCAGGTCAACGCCGCCGAGCCCGCCTACGGTTGGCTGCTCCAGAACGCGGCCGGCTTCGACGTCGAGCTCGCCGACGACTCGACGCGCTACGCCGCCCTGTCGCTCCAGGGTCCGCACGCGCGCCGCATCCTGCGCGACGTGACGCGCGGCGTCGACCTCGACGACCTCAAGTTCTTCCGGCTTTCCGAGGGCGAGATCGCCGGCGCCAGGGTGCTCGTCTCGCGCACCGGCTACACGGGCGACCTCGGCTACGAGCTGTGGCTCGAGCGCGACGCGGCCCTCGCGGTTTGGGACGCACTGATGGCCGGCGGCGAGCCGCACCACGTCCGTCCCTGCGGTCTGGCGGCGATGGACGTCGCGCGGGTGGAGGCGGGCTTCATCCTGGTCAGCGTCGACTACAAGAGCTCCGAGGTGGCGCTCGTCGAGGCCGACAAGTCGACGCCCTACGAGCTGGGCATGGGCTGGGCGGTCAAGCTCGGCAAGGGGCCCTTCGTCGGCCGCCGCGCCCTCATGGAGGAGAAGGCGAAGGGGAGCGCCTGGCAGCTCGTGGGCCTCGAGATCGGCTGGGAGCCGCTCGAGAAGATGTTCATCGAGGTGGGGCTGATGCCCGACCTGCCGCACGTCGTCAACCGCGAGCCGGTGCCGGTCTACGCCGGCCTGACCGGCCCGCAGGTGGGCCAGGTGACGTCGCGGGTCTGGTCGTCCCTGCTCAAGA
>DASWIG010000465.1:0-2851 GCA_036397835.1 Thermoanaerobaculia bacterium | reverse complement strand
GGCCTACGACGACCTCGGCCAGGAGGCGCGCGCCACCATCACCTTCCTCGAGTACCGTCTCGTCCTCGCCCGCCGGGCGCCCGGCGACGCCGCCGGACAGCTCGAGATCGTGCGCGAGGAGCTGCGCCACATCCCCAAGTTCGAGGCCCACAAGCACCTTTGCTTCCCGCACTCGGCCGGCCTTTGGCGGAGCTCCGTGGTGATCGGCGAACGGCGGGCGCCGTACTTCATCTCGACCTCCGAGGACGACGGCGAACGCGTCATCCACCTCCACCAGGACGGCGGCAGCCTCGGACGCCCGGTGAAGTACCGCGCCCGCCAGCTCCCGCGCACCGTGCTCTCGGGCGCCGGCGCCGCCGAGAGCCCTACCGCCCTGGTGGCCCGGCGCGAGCTCGCGAGCTGGCGTCTGCTGCAGCTCGAGCCCTCGGCCCTGCGCCGCCCCGACGAGCTCGAGGCACCCGCCCGGCTCGGCACCGACGGCTCCCGCCTCGCCGCCACCCTCCACCGCCTGGCGCGCGCCCGCGGCGCCGAGACCGTCTACGCCGCCCTCGCCGAGCGCCTCGCCGGGCTCGTGGACGACGTGCGCGGCGTGCGCATCGAGCGCGACGAGCGGCGCGGCCTGCTGACGCTCAGGATCGTCGACCACGAGGGCACCGAGCACCCGTCGCCGGCCATCTCCGACGGCAGTCTGCGCTTCCTGGCCCTGGCGGTGCTCGAGCTCGACGCCGCCGACGGCCTGCTCTGTCTCGAGGAGCCGGAGAACGGCGTCCACCCCGAGCGCGTCCCGGCCATGCTGCAGCTCCTCCACGACCTCGCCGCCGACGTGCGCCGGCCGTCCGGCCCCGACAATCCGCTGCGCCAGGTCATCGTCAACACCCACTCGTCCGCCGTGGTGGCGCAGACCCCGGAGGAGAGCCTGCTGGTGGCGCTGTCGCGGGAGGACGAGGACGCGCGCGGACGCTACCGCAAGGTCGAGCTCCATCCCCTGCCCGACACCTGGCGCGCGCGGGCCCCGGACAGCCTCGAGCCGGTGCCCTTCGGCCGTCTGCTGGCCTACTTGAACCCGATGCTGCCCAGGGACTTCCTGAGCTTCCCCTACCGCGACAAGCGGCGGCGGGTCGTCGACCGCGACGACGTGCAGCAGCTCTTCATCCCGTTCCAGTGAGCGAGCTCTGCGATGTCGCCACGCTTGCTTGTTGAGAATCGACGGGCTCTGCGACCGAGCTCTACTCTTCGCGCAACGCCCGCCCTCGGCCTGCGACTCTGCCTACACCTGCTACACTGCCTACATGAGTACCGTCAGCCTACAAGAGCTTCAACACGACCCGGGCGCCCTGTTGGACCGGGTTGAGGCCGGTGAGCACCTCGTCGTGGCCCGCGGCGGCCGCCCGGTTGCCGAGCTGCGGCCCGTCCCCGCCGCCCACCCCGGTCCGCGACCGTTCGGCCTCTGCGCCGGGGCGTTCACGGTCCCGGACGACTTCGACGCGCCGCTGCCGGAGGAGATCCTGCGGGGACCCCGCGAGGCACCGGAGGGATCCAATAGCTTCTGCGTGGAATGGCACTTCGATGAAGAAGTACCGGAGGCTGCGGCATTCCGTCTGATCGCCGAGGTGTATGCTTGGTTCGGGATGACGGCAGACCGTGTGCCCTATTCGGAAGAGCGGGATCAACTAAGAGTTATTTCTGAGCAACGGATTGCGGGCGGAGATGAGCAGGAAGCCGCTGAACCATGCGGCTAGGACGCGATCTTCGCGCCGCTCAGCCGCAGACATTGATTGGGCAGCGAGCACAGATCAGGGCCGTGAGCTTTAGCGCGGCAGGAATGCAAACGCAACAATGACGGCCTCGATCCAACGGATCCCGTATTCTGCGTCCGGTGTAAGGCGGTTTTGCTCTCTGTACCTCCGCCGGACGCCTTGACGGGCCATCTCGGCTCCTGATCCGCTTCAATCCGCTCGCGATCCGCTCTCGGCGTGCCAGAGACTGTGAAGACGATCCCGCATCGAGACCAACAGAGAGCCCCACTCGTCCTCGGGAACACGCGACATGGCTTCCATCACTCGTTCGTGAATCCGTTGCCGATTGGGTTGCCTGAGCCGAATGATCAGGATTCCGTGATGCGATTCAAAACGGTGCTTCGCGAAACCCTTGTCAGTGGTGACCAGCAGCCGCTCTCCCTCCTGAGCCACCCGCCAGACTTCGGCGTCGTCTATACCCTCGCGATCCGTGCCACGGATGTCAAGAACGTCGTGTCCCATTCCCCGCAGCTCCGCAACCGTCGACAGCGGAATGTTCTCGTCGACCATGATTTTCATGGTTGGGGGTAACTAGAGAGGCGTTACCTGTTCCTCCGCCAGCTCGGCCGCATAAGCGAGACAGGCGAAGACGTCTTCGCGCCTCAGCGAGGGGTACTCCCCGAGAAGGTCCTCGACGGAATCGCCGTTGGCCAGCATTCCGACCACTTGATGAACGGGAATCCGGGTGCCCCGGATACAAGCCTGACCATGGCCAACGTCTGGGTCGATCGAGATTCGTTCGTGCATGGCATCCTCCTCAGGTTGCCGCGGGCCGCGGCGCTCGCCATTGAGTATAGTCCATGGCGCTACCTACTCTTCCCGCAACGCCACCGACGGATCGACGCGGCTCGCCTTGACGGCGGGCAGGTAGCCGGCGGCGAGCGCGGTGACGGCGAGCAGCGCCGCCGCCGCGCCCAGCGTCGGTGGATCGGTGGCCGCGACGCCGTAGAGCTGGCCTTCGAGCAGGCGCGCGAGAGCGAGCGCGCCGGCCGTGCCGAGCGCGATCCCCGCCGCCGCCTGCGCCAGGGCGCGGCCGAGCACCAGCGCGCGCACCC
>DASWIG010000464.1:0-7251 GCA_036397835.1 Thermoanaerobaculia bacterium | reverse complement strand
GCGGGCAAGGGACACCTCTCCCGTGGACGCTGACCGGCAGCGTCCCGATCGGGCCGTCTATTAGCGGGGGTGAGTCAGCATCCTGCCGGCGACGGCCGGGCCAGCCGGGAGCTCAACGGACCGTGGGCCGTCACGTGGGATGGTCCGGTGACCCGGACCTCATCCTCCCTCCAACCTTCACGACCGGGACCGCTCCCCGACCGACGATCCGCTTGACTTCCTCGACCTCCTCGATCTCCAGAGGCCGCGTCGGCGGCGACGGCGGCCGCGGAGGCGCCGGCATGCCCAAGAACGGCAACTGCGGACGGTAGCTGCCCTCGGGGAACCGATCGATGGCTTCCATCTCCCCCGCCAGCAGCGCGTCCGCGGCGGACCGGTACTCCTCCATGAACGCCTTGAGCTCACCCCACAGGCTCTCTCTCGCTTCCTGCGAATGGAAGTGGAAGACCGGACGCGCCGACCGCTTCGGACGCCGGGTCGGCAACTCGTACGGGTCCTGTCTCAGGATCGCCTCGACGCCGGCGACCGGATCGTCTTTGCGCTTCTGCCTGCCCTCTTCCTCGATCTCCCCGATCAGGTCCGCCACCATCTGACGGTACTCTTCGGGCGAGCGATCGCGGAACGCGGGCAGCGGCGAGAGGTGAACCTGGTACCTGGTGGCGAAGTCGTAGTAGCCGAAGTCGAGCCCGCGGTTGCGAGCCGCCCACTCCTTGCTGCGGTTGAACCAGAAGCCCTCGAGCGGCTCACCATGGACGAGCGCCTTGGCGGCATGCACGCCCGGCCACTGGAGCGGGCTTTCCACCAGCCCCTCTTTGACGCCGTGCGCGAGGAGGTACTTGAGCCGGTTCCGCTGGACGTCCGACTCGTCGCTGACGACGATCGCGTCGTAGCGTCGAGCCCACAGCGCGCCGGTCCAGTCTCGGAGACGTCCGACCTCCTTGGAGATGTTGCAGGCCAGGTGTTGCATGAAGCGGGAGAGCTCCTGCTGCTCGTGGACGACCACGAGCAAGTGGTAGTGGTTCGAGGTCCAGACGCAGGCGCAAAGATCGAGCGGCGAGACCTCGAGGGCCCGGCCCATCACCCCAACGACGATCTCGTTGAACGTCCTGGGGTTGGGCCCGGGCGTCAGGAGGGCTCGGGCGCCGATCGTGCGTCCGGTGACCTCGGCGAGGGCGCCGCCCGCCCTCTTGGGCCAGAACCGCGGCGACACCTTCACGGTGCCACCCTTGATCCGTTCGCTTGTCGTCGCCGTCTTCGTCGTCGCATCTACCATCCTCCAGGTTGCCGGTGGCGCGGATCGCAAACTCGGCAGGCGGCACGAGCTCGCCCACCGGGCCGGCGGATCCGGACACACCAAGTCCTCTAAAGGGGGTGTAGACGTACGAGAGCCTCGAATTCTGACACTGACTTTCAGCTCTCGGCGGAAGATCCTCGCCGAGATTGAACCTGCTCAGTCAGCCCCCGGGACCGCTCCCCGACCGACGATCCGCTTGACTTCCTCGGACCTCCTCGATCTCCAGAGGCCGCGTCGGCGGCAACGGCGGCCGCGGAGGCGCAGGCATGCCCAGGAACGGCAACTGCGGACGGTAGCTGCCCCTCCGGGAACATACAACCCCGTTGGGGTTGGGGAGTGGCGGCGCCACGACCCAGGACGGCGCTTCGCTTGTCCTGGGCTTCAGGATTGAATCCCGTTGGGATTCCGGAGGTTGGGTTGGGGGTGAGGGTCGCCCTGAAGAGCTTTCCAGAGCCTGCTGGAGCCGCGCGTAGCCGGGGGTTTCAACCCCCGGCTCCTGGCGCCGACCGCCGCCGGGGATTAAAATCCCCGGCCCAGCGGGCTCAGAACTAGAAACTCGCCCACCAGAGTCTCCTCGCTCGTCAGGCGCTCGCACCGCTCGTCGAGGGCCTGGAACTCGGCCGCGAAGGCTTCGCGGAACGCCTCGCAGGCTTCCCGTGACTCCCAATGATCGATGGTGACGTAACGCCCGCGGTCGAGGTCCCGGAGCAGCTCGGTTCGACGGTAGCCCGGATGGCGCCGAAAGAGCGCGGCCCAGTCCCCCTCCGGCCCGTAGACGCGCTCGAACTCTGGCGCCGTCTCCGCGGGCACCAGATATTCCCAGAGATAGGCGTATGCCGCCGTCATCCTCGTCTCCTGGCACGTCAGTGCGTCAGGGAATAGACGGCGACGTTGAGCGCGATCTTCTTCGCGTCCTCGGGACGAACGCCGCCGCCGACGTTGCACGAGCCCTCCATGGCGAAGCCGCAGCACAGGCCGTCCTCGCCGAGGACGGCGACCAGGTCGCCGTCCATGAACAGGCCCTCGAGGTAGACGTCGCGGTCGCCGTTGGACGAGTGGATGCGCTCGAGCTTGTAGAACGAGCGGTAGATCAGGTGCTCGTAGGGGATGTCGCGGACCTTCTCGCCGGCGAAGACGCGGCTCAGCTCGCGGCGCCAGGCCTCGGGGAACTGCGGGTTTTCGCAGCATCCCGAGGCGAAGATGAAGCCGCCGCGCAGGAAATACTTGCGCAGGTTTTCGAGCTCGGCGTCGGAGAGCTGGAAATCGTTGTGACCGTTCATGAAGAGGAAAGGCGTCTCGAAGAGGCCGTCGTCGGAGAGCACGAGGTCTTTCTCCTCGCGCACCTGGATGGTCGAGGCGCGCGAGACGAGCTGCACCAGGTCGTAGCCCACGTCGCCGCAGTCGTTGCCGTGGTTGTCGCCGAAGGCGAGGCGGCCGACGAAGAAGGTCGAGATCTGGTCCTCGAGGTCCTCGGCCGGAAGGGCCGGTGCGAAGAGAAGAAGGGCACAGGAGAAGAAGACACGGACGGCTGACGCCGTCCAAATCCTCCCCCCAGCCCCCTCCTTTCTTAAAGGAGGGGGAGCCGGATTCCGGGCTCCGGTTCCCCCCTTTAAGAAAGGGGGGTTAGGGGGGATTTCTCTTGGTCTCATGGCAGGTTCCACCTTTTCCTCAGCGCCCATTCGCCGCCCAGGCAGGCGAGCAGCCAGCCTAGCACCCAGCCGTTGACGCCCACGGGCACGCGGCGCTCGCGCGAGGACCGCAGCGCCTCGGCGCGTCCGCGGATCTGCGCCGTGAGCTGCTCGAGGTCGCGGCAGGCCTCGATCGGCATGGCGATCCCCTGGGTCAGGCTCGCCCACTGTCGCAGGTTCTCGAGGTCGCGGCCCGTACGTTCCATCTCGCGGTCGACGCTCCTGATCTCGAGCGGCCGCGACGCGAGCTGCACGCCCTCGGCGTCGTGTACCTTGACGGCGTAGACGCCTTCCTCGTCGGCGCGGAAGCGGATCTCCGCCGGCCGCAGCGGGGCCAGCTCGAGCTCCTGCTCGAGGACGACGCGTCGCGACGGGTCTTCGACCTGCACGGTGACCGCGGACGTGGCGGTGCCGTCGCGCTCGGCCTCCGGCCGCGGCCGACGTTCCACCAGGGCGCGGATCTCGCGGCCCGGGCCGCGCTCCGGGTCGAGGAACTGCACCGAGATCTCCTGCCCGCCCGCCTGGCCGAGGAAACGCAGGAGCTGCTTCCAGAAACGGTCGAAGTGGGCGGGATCGAGGTCCTTGGCCAGGCGCCAGCGCCACAGGTTCTGCACCGCGATCACCGCCGACACCCCGGCGCCGTAGTGTTGCGACGCCATGAGGATGCGGCGACCCGCGGGGCCGGCGTCCTGGGCGTGCCGCGCCCACACCGTGGCCCCCGGCTTGGCCTCGCGCACCCGGCCGTAGTGGGTGAAGGTCGGCAGGCCTTCCCACGCCTCGCGGTTGCCGCTCTCGGCGAGCTGGAAGGCGGGGTGGCCGAGGGCGCGCTCGGTGAGCCGGAGCTGGAAGGGACGGTCGAGGCCGAGGACGCCGGGATCGTCGTCGAAGGTCACCGGCAGCAGGCCCTCGAGACGGCTGCCCTGCCACGAGGCGTTGAAGGTGGCCACGCCGCCGATCATCAGCAGGCCGCCGCCGAGCTCGCCCACGAAGCGGGCCACGGTCTCCTGCTGGCGCGGCGTCAGGTCGGCGGGGCCGAGGTCGGAGAGGATCAGCACCCGGTAGGGGGCGAGCTCGGTGAGCTCGCCGGGGAAGCCGTCGAGCAGCTCGCCGGCGCTCTCGACGTTCTGGCGGAACATCGACTGCTCCGAGGTGCGCGAAAGCCCGGTGAGGCTGACCCCCGGATCGCCGCGCAGGGCGCGGCCGATGAACTTGAAGTTCCAGGTCAAGGCGCCCTGGGCGAAGAGCACCCGGAACGTCGTCTCCGCGCTCACATTGACCGGCGCCGAGGCGCGCGTCGACACGGTGACGAGATCGTGAGAGGGCGGCGCCTGGAGCTCCACCGTGTACTCGTAGAGCCCCGGCGCGGTCTCGACGAGCTCGAAGGTCTCGGTCCACACCCGCGAGCCCTGGTGCGCGGCGACGCGCCTGGCCTGCGCCACCTCGCCGTCGCGCAGCAGCACCAGGTCGAAGGCCGGGACCTCGCCGGCGCCCACCGCCTGCAGCCGCGCCGTGAGCTTGAAGATCTGGTCGGGGGGGACGCTGGTGGGGCCGCCGAGCCCTTCGAGCGACAGGCTCGCCACGCCCTCGTCGTCGCCCACGCCGATGCCGATGAAGGGGATCCCGGCGTCGACGAGGCCGAGGAGCGCCGCGCGGTTGTGCTCGGCGACGTTGGCGGCGCCGTCGGTCACGGCGACGACGGCGAGCGGCGGCGCGGCGGCTCCGCGCAGGGCGTGGACGAGGGCGCCGCCGAGGTCGGTCGCCGGCCCGTCGACGATGGCCTCGCGGCGCTCGGCGGCGCCGGCCGGGAAGGCGGCGTCGGCGAAGAGCAGGGCGTCCACCTCCCAGCCCTCGCGCTCGAGGGCCGGGATCAGCCGTCCCTCGGCAAGCTCGCGGGCGCGCTCGTAGCGGCTCGCACCCTGCTCGCGCAGCGCCATGCTCTTGCTGCGGTCGACGAGCAGGGTCACCGAGCGCCGCGCCCGCGGATCCTCGCGCGCCACGGCCACCGGCCGCGCCAGCAGCAGGGCGAGGGTGGCGAAGGCGAGGAAGCGGAGCGCGAGGAGGACGCCGAGACGTCCCGCCGGCAACCGCCGCCGGCGCCAGGCCAGCGGCGCGAGGCTCGCCAACGCCAGGGGAAGGCCCCAGAAGAGCGCCTGGGGGAGATCGAAAGTGAGCTCGCCGAGCACGCCGCTGGGCACTATCTGCGCTCCGACAGCTTTTTGTAGTAGCTCTGGATGCGCTCCCGGTACTCCGCCGGCAGCGCCGACGGGTCGACGTGGGCGAGGTCGAGCTCGAGCTCCTCGACCTCGACGCCGCCGAGCTCCGCGGCGACCCGCTCGAGCTCCGCGAGCAGGCGGCGCACCTTTTCCGGATCGGCCTCGGCGTCGTGCTCCAGGGCCTCCTCGATCTCCGCGATCATCGCGGCCATGCGCTCGCGGTCGCCGAGGGCGCCCTCCAGGCCCAGGCGCAGGTTGCCGAGGGCCTCGCGGGCCAGCGCCTCGCGGTCCGCGCGCGGGAGGCGGCCGTCGCCGCCGGCGCCGAGGAGGGCTTCGAGCTGGCGCCGGGCGCTCTCCAGGGCCTCGGCGTCGCCGGGGGTGAGGGCGTCCTCGGAGCGGAGCCGGCGCACCAGCGCCGGCGCGCTCTTCTCGAAGGCGTCCGAGACCGCCTCGAGCCCTTCCCGGGCCGCGTCCGCGGCGCTGGCGCGCGCGGCCTCTTCCGCCGCCTGCGCGAGGGCGTCGAGGTCGCGCTCGAGGCGCTCCTGGCGCGGGTCCGCGAGGGCTTCGTGGAGCTCGGGGCCGAAGGTCTGGCCCGCCGGCGAGCTCTCCACCATCTCCTTGAGCTCGCGCGTGATCTCCCTGGCGGTTCCGGCGGCCCGCGCGGCGTCGTCCCGCGAGTGCTCGACCGGGCGCGCCGCCATCTCGCCCATCTCGGCGGCCTGCCGGTCGAGGAGCTCCTTGAGCTCGTAGGCCTCGCCGAGGAGCTCGCGGGCCGTCCGCTCCTCGTCGCGCAGCTCGAGGATCCGCTTCAGCTCCTCGGCGATCGGGAAGTCTTCCTGCGGGGGCTGCTCGCCGCCGAAGGCCTCCGGGTTCTCGGAGATCGCCCGTTGCAGGTCCTTGCGGGTGGCCACCAGCTCGGCCAGTGCGCTCTGCTCGGGCTCGGGGGCGGTGGGCGGCGAATCCCGCAGCGCCGCGGCGGCGCGCCCGAGCTCGGCCTCGGCGGCGGCGAGACGGTCGAGCACGTTGGCGATGGCGTGGTGCTCCAGCTCCGCCGCCATCCGGGCGTACAGGTGGCGGGTCGCCTCGGCGAGCTCGGCCTCGGCGTCGACCAGCTTCTCTTGGTCCTGGGCGCGCGCCGTCTCCTCCTCGGGCGGGCGGGCGAGGAAGCGGTGGGTCTGGCGCAGCACGTGCTTCTGGCGCTCGATCAGCCCGGTACACTCGTTCATCAGGCCGGCGCCGGCGCCGCCGGATCCCTTGAGCTTCTCGATCTCCTCGCGGAACGGACGCACCTCGAGGAAGTAGATCTCCGAGGCGTAGCCGTCCTGCGCGGTGGCGGCCTCGGCGTAGTAGCTCACCACGTCCCAGTCGGCGAGGCGCAGCTCGTCGACGTAGAAGTGCGGCCGGTAGACGGCGAAGCGCGGCTCCGCGGGCGGCGGCAGCTCGTGGCGCCGCGGCTCGCCGCCGGTCGGCGTCGCCACCCAGCTCGCCGCCGCCAGGGCGTGGCTCGCCGCGGCCTCGATCTGCAGCGGCACGACGTCGACCTTGGTGACCGTCACGTCGCGTCCGGGCTCGGTGATCCGCACCTCGCCCCAGGCAGGCTCCGGCCGCTCCTCGCGGAGCTCCTCGGCGTCGACGATCGGAGCCTCGAGCAGCAGCTCTTCGACGGCGGCGCCCGCGACCCGGAGCGGACGCTCGCGCAGCTTCTGCCAGGGACGGTAGGCGTCGTAGAAGAGCACGGTGGCCAGCGCCAGCAGCAGGAGGCCGAGCCAGCGCCGCGCCAGCCGGCGCTGCTCGCCGTCGAAGGGACGCGCGGCGAGCAGCATCTCCCGCACGGCCTGGCGCTCGATGCGCTCGCCGTAGCGCGCGAGCACCGGATCGCGCGACCGCCCCTGGAGGAAGACGACGGCGTTGAGACGGTCGAGGAGCGTCGGGTTGGCCTCCTCCACGTGGCGTGCCGACCACTCGCGGGAGCGCCCGGGCGCCAGCGCGGCCACGGCGGCCACGGGCAGCGCCAGGAGGGCCAGGAACGTGACCATGACCAGGAGCCCCAGCGCCA
>DASWIG010000463.1:0-32096 GCA_036397835.1 Thermoanaerobaculia bacterium | reverse complement strand
GCCGTCCTCGATCGCGCGGACCTCACCTTCGCCCGCTTCGCCGGCGCCGATCTCACCGGGGCGTCGATGGTGGACGCCGGGACGATGGGCACGGCGTTCGGGCCGGGTGCCACGGAGCCGCGCTGCGTGCCACAAGTCGGGCACTCCTGGTGGGTCCGGAGCGTCGCCTGGCGGCCGGACGGCAAGGTCGTCGCCTCGGGCGGGATCGACGGCACGGTCCGCCTGTGGGACCCGGCGGACGGCCGGCTCCTCGCCGTCCTCGAAGGGCACCGCGGCGCGGTCTCGTCGGTGGCGTGGGATGGCGCCGGCAAGAGACTCGCCTCCGGCTCCGAAGACCACACGGTCAAGATCTGGGACCCGGAATCAGGACGCCTGGCCAAGAACCTCGAAGGCCACACGCAACGCGTCTGGTCGGTGGCGTGGGATGGCGCCGGCAAGAGACTCGCCTCCGGCTCCGACGACCACACGGTCAAGATCTGGGACCCGGAATCAGGACGCGTGCTCGCGACGTTGGCCGTGGCGAGCGCGGCCTTCGGTGCCGCCTGGGACGCCGCCGGCCGCCTCGCGGTCGCGACGCCTGCCGGAATCGTCGAGATCTGGGACGTCTTCGCCGAGCCGCGACGCCTGGCGCGTCTCTACGAGGCGCCGCCGGTCACCGGGCTGGTCGTCACCGAGGACGGCTACGTCGACGGTCCTCCGGCGGCGCTGCGCAACGTCCGCTTCGCGGACGGCTGGGCGCTCTACGACCTCGACGACCTGCCCGAGCGGCACGCGCCGGAGCGCGTCCGGGCGGCGCTTCGTCCCGCAGGGACGGTGGAGAGGTAGCCAGTGACTTCAGTCACTGGCGGGCGGCCGAGGGCTACGGTCCAGCTCGGATTCAGGCAACTCCGCCAGTGATTGAAATCACTGGCTATCACTCCACCGTCCCTGCGGGACGAAAACCCTCGTAAGGTCCGCCCTAGGTTCCAGGATATCATGTGCGGCATCGCGTTTGCATGACATCGAGGACGCCACAACCAGGAGGAGGACGGCCGATGACCCACCGACCGAGACACCGGACCACCCTGGCCTTCGCCGGCGCCCTGCTGGCGGCGGCGATCGCCGTCCACGGACAGGACGGCCCGCAGCCGCCGCAGGACGACGCGTACTCTTTCGGGGACGTCATCGACGTCGACCTCGTCAACGTCGAGGTCTGGGTCACCGATCCCCAGGGCCGCCCGGTCAGCGGCCTGACCGCCGACGATTTCGAAATCCGCGAGGACGGCAAGCCGGTCGCGATCACCCACTTCTCGGAGCTCCGGGAGCCCGGCGCGCCGGCGACGGGCCTCGAGACCCTGCCGCCTGCCCCGGAAGCGCCGCCCGAGGCCGTGGCGCAGGAAGGCGGCGGCGACGCGCACCTGGTGCTCTACTTCGACGAGCTCCACCTCGGCTCGCTGAGCCGCGGGCAGGTCATCCGCGACTTGCGCAGCTTCATCGCCTCCGGCGGCGTCGCGCCGGAGCGGGTGATGATCCTGCGCCAGGAGGACGACGTCGGCACCGAAGCCGTGTTCGGAGCCACCCGCGAGCAGTTGGACGCGGCCCTGGAGCGGATCGGCACCGCCAGCGCCCGCAGCGTCCAGTCGGAGCGCGAGAAGCACCTGTCGCTCACCCGGCTTTCGGATCTCTGGGACCAGGCCCGGAACCTGTACGCCTCCGGCGGCGCCGCGAACGTCTACGAGGTGGCCTGCCCCTGGTTCTTGCGCAACGCCAAGGTCGAGGTCGAGATGTATGCCAAGGCGGCCCGGATCCGCACCGCCACCACCCTCGACAACCTCACGACGGTCTCGAGCCTGCTCGCCGGCGTGCCCGGCGTCAAGACGCTGGTCTACGTGGCCGACACTCTCGACGTCAAGCCCGGCCTCGACCTGATGGCCTTCGTCGACGGCTTCTGCCCGCCGGCCTCGCGCAACGACACCATCACGTTCCACACCGAGGAGATGAGCGAGCCCTTCCGCCGCTTCACCCGCCACGCCAACGCCAACCGCGTGACGTTCTACACGCTGCAGGCGTTCGGCCTGCGGCCCAGCACGCTGTACGGCGCCGACCAGACCGCCAACGCCCTGGCGCCCAAATTCCTCGACACGCGGATGCGCGCCAGCGCTCGCGAGGGTTTGACCGTCCTCGCCGGCCAGACCGGCGGCCGCGCGATCTTCAACCGCAACGAGTTCGGCGGCGAGCTCGAGCAGATCGCCCGCGAGATGGCCAGCTACTACTGGCTCGCCTACACGCCGCCCCACGGCGGCGACGGGCTCGAGCACCGCATCGACGTCAAGGTCCGCGACGCGCCGCCCCTGGCGTCGGCGGACGCCCGGACCAAGCTGCGGGTGCGCCATCGCCTCGGCTACCGCGACAAGAGCCCCGACGAGCGCATGTCCGAGCACCTGCAGAGCGCGCTCTACCTCGGCGAGGTGTCGAATCCGCTCGCCGCCCGCATCGGCTCCGGCGAGATCCGCGACACCGGCAAGGGCCGGTTCACCCTGCCCTTCCACGTGATGATCCCCGTCGACAGCATCGCCTTCCTGCCCCAGAGCGGCGGCGATTTCGCGCGGATCAAAGTCCAGGTGGCGATCCGCAACGGCAAGAGCGGCAAGGTCGACGTGCAGGAGAAGCTCTTCCGCGTGGTCCGGCCTCCAGCGGGAAGCGCGCAGCTCGTGGACCTGGTCGTCGAACTCGAGCTCAGGCCGGGCGTCCACGTGCTGGCGGTCGGCGTGCGCGACGAGGCGACGCGGGAGATCTCGTACCTGGCGACCGCGGTGCAGCTCCAGGACGCCGAGGCGGCCAGCGGCTGACTCGACGTCTCGGAAATTGGGAAAAGTCCGGGGGTTGAAACCCCCGGCTACCGGCTGTCGCCCTGCGGGCTAAGGACGTCGGCGAGCGCAGCGAGGGGGCACCTACCGCAATGTCACCTTCCGCGCCAGCTTCCCGCCCTTCAAGCTGTCGTAGCGCACCGTCACCTCGCCCTTGCCTTCGAGCAGGAAGAAGAGCGTGCGCGAGGCGACGCCGTCGACGCCGGGGACCATCAGCCGCTCGGGCCGGTGGTCCTGAAGCTCGACGCGGTCGAGCCAACCGTCGTCCACCAGGCCGCTCGCCACCACCCGGGCGCCTTCCACCGTGGCGACGTCGACGCGGTGCACCTTGGCCTGGCGCGCCCACTCGGTGACCGAGGGGATCGCCCGCTCGTTGACCACGGTGATCTCGAGGCGCCAGAGGCCCTCGCCGACCGCCTTCACCTTCGCCTCGCCGAAGGCGAGCTTGGGCAGGTGGTGGGCGTGGAAGAGCACGAAAGCGGCGTTGCGGTGCGTCTCCTCCTCGAGCATCCAGCCCTCGGGGATCCGGCCGACGTCCTGGCGGAAGCCGCCGACCTCGATCTTGCCGTACTGCGGGTGGTCGAGCTCCTTCCAGGGGACGAACTGGCGTCCCAGGGTCAGCACGTCGTTGAACTTCATCCGCTCCTCGTCGCTCGTCTCGCCGTCGCCGTCGAGGTCGGTCGGCGCCTCGTAGAGCTCGTTGGTGAAGGTGATGGCGCCGTGGACGCGGTAGAAGTGGTCGTCGGTGGCGCCGTAGGTCGTGTAGAGGTCTCGCCACGAAACGAGGTAGCGGTAGCCGGGAAGCACCCGCACCCCTTCTTCGCCGATCAGGTCGTAGGCCCGCAGATCCACCCGCGGATACCTGGGATGGCTCTTGGCGCCCGGCCCGCGGAGGATCATCTTGCCGGAGTTGTGGAAGCTCTGGGCGGCGGCGACGTTCGGCTTGCCGAGGGCCCAGAGGGCGATCGAGCGGGTCTCCGGAATCGCCAGGGGATAAAGGCCGGCGCCGTTCTGCACGTACTCCGGCTGCCAGTCGTAGCCCCACGTGCGGTTGGGATCGACGTAGCCGATCGCGTCCTCGTTGACGCGCCCGTCGCCGTCGTTGTCGTGACCCTCGGGGCCCAGGATCACGTAATCGCCGAGCTCGTCGGCCTCGACCTCGACCAGGATCCGCGGGTCTTTGGGATGGAGCCGGAAGCCGCCCTCTCCCAGGGGCACCTCCTTGCGCATCAGGGTGATCACGCCGTCGCCGTCGAGGTCGTCGTAGCCGTCCTCGTCCCTCAGGCCGTCGCGGTCGTCGTCGACCGGCACCATCACGGTCCGCGGGAAGTGCGCCGTCGACGGCCCTGCGAACCAGCGGGCGCGGCCGTCGGGATTGACCATCGGCACGAAGTAGAAGGCGGCGCGGTCGAGGAGCTCGCTCACCCGGTCGAGGCGGCCGTAGCTCTCGAGCAGGAAGTCGATCGTGTAGATCACCGCCTCGGTGCCCTGGACCTCGTTGGCGTGGATGTTGCCGTCCACGTACATGGCGGGCTTGGCGAGGTCCGGCCCGGTCGCCGGGTTGTTCAAGGTGAGCAGCCACATGTCGCGGCCCTCGATGCTCTTGCCGATCGACTCGAGCTCCACCCAGTCGGGGTAGGCGGCGGCGTAGCCCTCGAGATAGCCCGTCACCTCTTCGTAGGTCGACACGCGGTTGAACGGCGGATCGGGCGGCGGGGCCGCGGGCGTCAGGGGCTCGGCGGCGGCTCCCAGGCTCGGCAGCAGCACCATCGACGTGACGATACGAGAGAGCTTCATCGTGAGCCTCCGCGGGACAGGGTCAGGGTTTTCTCGTCGCTGCCGGCGGTCTCGGTGACCACGCGGACGGTGACGGTGGCTCCGGGCCGGGCCTGGACCAGCCATTCGCCTCGGAGCGCGCCGGCGCGTTCGAGCCGCTCGGCGGTAACGGCCCTCTGGCCGGTGACGAGCTCGGCGCCGGCCGCCAGCTCCAGGCGCACCGGAAGGTGGGCGCGCGAGCGCACCGCCATCTTGGTGTGGGTGGGCAGCTCGCCGCGGTTGACGGCCACCGCTCGGACACGGTAGACGCCGGCGCCCAACTCCTCGGCCTCGAGCGAGGCGATCTCCACCCGCGCCAGGCGCCCGGCGAGGTCGAGCACCGTGCCGGTGTGGACGCGGATCGCCGCGGCGAGGTCCGCCGCCGACGGCGGCGCCAGCTCGGCGAAGGGATCGAGCCCGCCGGCCTCGGCCCTGAGGCCGCCGGCAAGGGTGACCGCCGTCCAGGGAGCGTACGCCTGCGGATGGTGGGCGTCGATCCAGGCGAGGACGTCGCGCCGGCGCCGCGTGCGCGGGTCGTCCTTCTCGGGGTCGTCCCCTCCTCCCCCGCCGCCGGTTTGGATCATCTGGGCCATCTGGGCCGGGGTGAGCTGCCCGGCCTTGACGCGCTCGATCGCCATGGCGGCGGAGAACCGCGGCGGCACGCCGGCCTCCTTCAGGAAGGCGGCGACCTCCTCTTCGCTGAAGGCCAGGAAGTCTTCGGCGCTCATGTCCGCCAGGCCGTCCACGGTGAGCTTCTTCTCCTCGTCCCCTTCCTTCCTTTCCTTCTCGGGCTTGGGGATGCCCCAGACGTCGAGCTCGAGGGCGAGCACGCCGCGCTGGTAGTAGAGCCAGGGGGTGAGGCCGCCCCTGGCGTACTGCTTCACCGGGCGCTCGGCGTCGAGCCGCGCGTCCTCCAGGCGCTTCTCGTAGGCCTTGGCCAGGCGCTCGAGGAGCTTCTGGTCGTCGTCCTCGGGCCGGGTCGCGGGACCGGCGCCCAGGAACTGGGCGAGCTGTTCCTTGGTGAGGTTCTGGCGGCGCACGAAGGGGAGGTCCTTGGCCGCTTCCCAGACCTCGTCGAGGGTGTATTCCTGCTCGGGGTCGAAGCCCAGGAATTCCGCGGCCTCGGGCGGCACCTTGAACTTCTGGGTGCCGGGGTCGCCGCCGCCGCCGAGGCTCTGGGGCAGCTCCAGCAAGTTGTTGGCCGGACCGTAGATCACCGCCGCGGCGACCTGAGGACGGGCGAAGAAGAAGTCGAGGAGGGCCCTGGCCTCGGGCGCGTAGCCCGGCCACGGGCCGGCCGCCGGCTCGTCGGGGAAGGCGAAGGCGTGGGGGAAGTTGGAATCGACCGCGATGCCCGCCTCGGGATCTTCGTTGTAGCGGCCGTCGCCGTCGTCGTCGCGCCCCTCGCTCTCCAGGCGGTAGGCGCCGGCCCAGCCCTTGGCGGAGCTCTCCCCCCCGATCCCCCCCGAGGGGGCCGTCGAGTCGCGGCGCACCATCAGGCGCGGCTCTTCGGGGTGCGGCAGCCACTCGCCGGCGAGGTCGGGGATGCGCAGCTCGGTGACGCGGCCGTCGCCGTCGAGGTCGTCGTAGCCGTCTTCGGCGGTGAAGCCGTCGCGGTCGCGGTCGACGGTCATGGCGTTGCCCGAGCGCCGGGCGCGGACTCCGTCGAAGAAGGCGTCGTGGGCGTCGGGGTTCAAGACCGGGGCGACGTAGAAGGTGACGCTCCCGAGCAGCTTGGCCGCGGCGTCGTCTTCGAGCAGCGTGCGGACGAGGTCGAGCGCCGCTTCGGTGCCGGCGTGGTGGTAGCCGGCCACGTTGGCGCCCACGAAGACGGCGGCGCGCTCGCCGGCGCCGGCGCCGGCGCCGAGCCGGGCCACCCACAGCTTGTGGCCGCCGGCGGAGGTGCCGGCGTCGACGAGGGTCATCCGGTCGGGGTGCCGGCCGGCCCACTCGCGCAGCGCGGCCTCCACCTCCGAGAGCCGGTGGTAGCCCTCGTATCCCGCCGCCGGAACGGCGGCGCCGAGGGCGAAGAAGACGAGAAGGCCCACCAAGGGCCCGGGCAATCGACTCACGTGTCCTCCTGATTCGGTGACTTGTTCCGTATTGTGATGCAGGCGTCCCGCCTGCTCCTGGTGCAGCCGAGACGGCTGCACCCCACTTCTCGCGCCAGCGTCATACGCAATCGCCTGCCGAGAGTTACGGCCGAACCGGACGTCGATGATATCCTCAGCCGTGCACCGACGAAGGAGACGACGTTGATCGAGCCCGTGATCCTCGGCAGCGGCGCGGCCGCCCAGGCGTTGCGCCACGCCCTGGCGATGTACCCGCAGGACGTGGCGCCGCCGCGCCGGGTGGCGCGCGGCGAGCCGCTTCCCGACGCCGACCCCGAGCGCGGCCTCGCCGTGATCGCCCATCCCCACGCGCTCCATACTCCGCGCCTGCTGGAGGCGGCCGACCGCGGCTACCGCTGGGCCGTCTGCGAGAAGCCGGCCGCGGTCGACCTCGGGCAGGTCCGATCGCTGGAGGGCCTGCCCGTGCGCACCTGGATCTGCCACGGCTATCGTCTCCTGTGGGGACCGCAGGAGCTGAGGCGAGCCTGGGACGACGGACGCTTCGGCCGCGTGATCTCGGTGGAGGGCCGCTACTGGCAGGCCGGCGCCGTGCGCGGTCCCGCCCGCCCCGGCTGGAAGGACGATCCCGCCCTCGGCGGCAAATTCGACGTCCTCCTCGACCTCGGCACCCATTGGGCCGACCTGATGGTCTACCTCACCGGACGCGCGCCGGACGCCACCGCGGTGCGGCGCTGGTACGTCAACGCCGCCTCCGCGCACCGCGACACCCACGTCCACCTGTCGACGAGTCACGG
The DNA here is from genome assembly GCA_036397835.1 of Thermoanaerobaculia bacterium. Classification (GTDB taxonomy): domain Bacteria; phylum Acidobacteriota; class Thermoanaerobaculia; order Multivoradales; family J023; genus DASWIG01. Next base: position 24,569 of record DASWIG010000463.1, on the reverse strand, counting down.
CGACGTGGCGACCTTCGGCTCGATCTCCAAGGCCGTCCACGGCGCCGGCAACCTGCTCGAGCTCCACGTGCTGGGCGAGCGGACGACCGCGAGCTGGACCTTCTCCGATCCCGACGTGATCGTGTGGGGAGAGGGCCGCGAGCGCCGCGTCCAGGTCCGCGTCGAGGGCGAGCCGCCGGCGCGTCTCGCCCCGTTCCACGGCCTGGGCTGGACGGAGGGCTACGGCCGCCTGATCGGCGACGTCGTCGCCCACGTCCGCCACGCTCGTCCCGTCCGGGCGCCGACGCTCGAGGAGCACCTCGTCGTCCTGCGGGCGCTCTTGGGGGCGGCGGACGCCGAGACCGTTGACGCGGGCGTTCGTCCGTCGTAGCTTGACCCCTTGATCATCCGGAAGAGGAATGAAGTATGATCCCGGCATGACTCTCACTCTCGACCTCGCGGCCGATCTCGAGCATCAGGTCCTCCAAGAGGCGCGGCGGAGGGGTCTCGATGCGGAGAGCTTCGCACTCGATCTGCTTCGGGAATCCCTGGCCTCCAAGGGGTCCTCCGAGAGCGCGCTCAGTGAGGGCGAGCTCTTGGAGGAGATCAATCGGGGGTTCCCTTCCGGAGTGTGGGCGCGCTACCGCGAGCTCGTCGCGAGGCGACAGGCCGAGACGCTGACCGCCGAGGAGCATACCGAGCTGATCGCCCTGATCGACCGGATCGAGCTGGCCAATGCCCACCGGATCGAATGTCTGGCGGAGCTCGCGACGCGTCGTCAAGTCCCTCTGAGGGTGTTGATGGCCGAGATGGGCATCCAGCCCGCGGATGCCTGAGCCCCGCATTTCAGCCCGACAGAGAACCGCGGTAGCTCAGCGAGCTTCCTGGTGCTGCGAGTATTGCCGCAGCCAGCAGTTGTTTTCTCCCGATCCTTTCGTCGTAGAGCACATCTCGCCGCGCTTTCGTGGAGGCCCGGACGATCCGGTCAATCTGGCCTTTTCCTGCCAGGGCTGCAACGGACATAAACATACGAGCACAGAAGCGCCAGATCCCTTGAGCGGACGGCTCGTTCCACTTTTTCATCCACGACTGGAAGACTGGTCCGGGCATTTCACCTGGAGCGCAGACTTCACCCGAGTGATCGGCGTGACTCCGACCGGAAGAGCAACCGTCGAGAAACTGCGACTCAATCGTCCCGGTCTTGTCAATCTGAGGCGCGTATTGAGAGCCCAGAGAGAACATCCGCCGTAGGAGGGGCCGTCTAAGAAACGAGACGGTTGACGCGGGCGTCCATCCGTCGTAGCTTGACCGCGCCCCACACCCGACGAACGAAAAGGACCAAGCCATGAGAGAAGCCGTCGCGAAGACCTGTCACGTGATCGTCACGGGTGCCGTCCTGCTGTGCGCCGCCCTCGGCACCGACGCGTCCGCGGATCCGGGCGAGGCGTCAGCGCCGCGCCTGGTGCGCCAGCCCTACCCCAGCACCACCGGCCAGGAGCGCGACGTCTACGTCTACCTCCCGGTCGGCTACGACTCCGACCCGGCGCGGCGCTGGCCGCTGCTGCTCTTCCTCCACGGCGACGGCGAGCGCGGCGACGGCAAGGCCGACCTCGACTGGGTCACCGTCCACGGTCCGATCTACGAAGCCTGGACGCGCAAGCGCGACCTGCCGTTCGTCGTCGTGGCGCCCCAGCTCGACCTCTTCGGCCGCGACGAGACCGTGCCCTACATCAAGAGCCGCGACGCGAGCACCATCCCCCGCCGTCAGGCGGAGGGCGTGCCGCCGCGGCCGGAGGAATTCCCGACCCCTCAGCCGATGACCGGCGCCACCGTCGCCGCCGACGTCCCCATCGGCCCGGAAGGCCCGCCGGACGGCTGGCCGAGGCGCGAGCAGGACTTCCTGACCATCCTCGACCTGGCGCTCGAGGACTACCGCGTCGATCCGCGGCGCGTGTATCTCACGGGCCTGAGCTACGGCGGCTTCGGCACCTGGTACCTGGCCTCGCGGCACGCGCGGCGCTTCGCGGCCATCGCCCCGGTCGTCGGCTGGGGTCACCCGGACCTGATGCCGCCGCTCGCCGAGCGGCGCGTGCCCATCTGGGTCTTCGCCGGCGGACGCGACCCGGTAGTGCCGGTCAGGTACTTCTACCCGGGCCTGAACAAGCTCGAGGAGCTGGGCCACAAGGAGATGCGCTTCACCGTCCACGAAGACATGGGCCACGACACCTGGGCCCGCGTCTACGGCGGGCAGGACGTCTACGACTGGCTGCTCTCGCACCGCCTGGACGCCGATCCGCCGGCGTCGGCGGCGGTGGAGCCGGCTGGCGAGACGGAAGTAGAACAAGCACGCTGACTGATCGGCGGCCGAGACCGGACGCTTCAGGGGGACGTCGGCTCATGGTGACTTATTCCATCGCCCCCCTGTGACCCGTTCAACTGCCACCTCCGAAACGGCCTGGAATACTGCATTCGGGACCGGACGGAGGACGTTTCGATGCCAGCAGCCATGACCCGCCCCGCCATCGTCGCCGCCACTGCGGTCTTCTTGGCGACGCTCCCCGCCCGCGCGCAACAGGCGATCTTCAGCGACGGCTTCGAGACGGGCGACACCAGCGCCTGGACGTCCGCGGTGGGCGAGGCCCCCAAGTCGTGTCTCGCCGGACCGCAGGCCGAGGGCGCGCTCGCCGGCGACCTCGGACCCGCGCCGGCCGGGGCCTTCGAGCTGGTGACCTGCGTCGAGATCGCCAACGACCGGGGCTTCGAGCGCGAGGGCGAGATCGCGTGGTCGGCCATCCCCCTGCCCCGCGGCGCCGCGATCACCGGCGTCGACGGCCTCGCCCTGATCGGCCCCGGCAAGCGACGTCTGGCCGCCCAATTCGACGTGCTTTCGCGCTGGGGCGGACCGGTGGGCGACGACGTACTCCCCGTCCGCTGGCTCCAGGTGGCAGTGCGCGCGCGGGTGCCGGCGGCCGGCACCGCCGTGTACGAGCTGCGCCGTTACGCGTCCCTGGCCGCCGCGAGCGACCCGTTCGCCGCCGGCGTCACGCCGCAGGGCGCGGCGTTCGCCGTCGATACCGGCGTCGCCACCTTCGTCCTCGACCCGGCCAACCCGGCCCTCATCGAGTCGATCGCCGTCGACCTCGACGAGGACGGCGCCGGCCGCGTCAACGTCTACACCCACGCCCCCGGCGCCGGCCCGCGCCTCGAATTCGGCCCGGGCCCCGCCGTGCTCGACACCACGGACCCGGCGCGCGTCACCGTCGACGCCGGCGGTTTCGAGATCGTCGAGCGCGGACCCGTCAGGGTCGTCGCCGTCCTCCGCGGCCACTTCGCGGCGCCCGGAGGCGCGAGCCTGTGCCTGGTGCCCGGCGTCGCGCCCTACGAGCGCTTCGGCTACACCCTGGCCGCCACCTTCTACCGCGGACGCCGCGACGTCGGGCTCGAGGTCCACGTGCGCAACGAGTGCAGCGACGCCTTCGGCGGCTCGTGGACCGACGAGGCGGTCACCGTCCGCCGCGCGTCGTGGGAATTCCCGCTGCCCGGCCTCGCGAGCCCCGCCGTCTACTACGCGGGCAGCGGCGCGGTGACGCCGTCGGCCTCCGCCCTCACCGTGGTCGAGCAGCGCAAGGGCGCGGGCAGCCCGTGGGCGCGGCGCGCCCGCGTGCGCGTGGGCGCCGCCACCGCGGAGACCGCGGAGACCCTCGCCGAGCCGCTCGTCGCCCTCGCCGACGCCAACCTCGTCGCCGCGGTCTCCATGCCCTGGATGCGCTTCCGCGAGCCCCAGGCCCTGGCGGTCGAGGGCCAGACGCTGTCGCTGCGCTTCGTCAGCGAGGACCTCGTCGTCGGCGAGGGCAAGGGGCTGTGGAACGTCGCCAAGCTCAGCCTCGAGCCGGCGGCGCTCGCCGGACCGGTGAGCGCCCATCTCGAGGCGCTGCGGAGCACGTTCGCCGCCGAGCTCGAGCGCGGCCTCCTGGTCCGGGCGCCGCGAGCGCACGTCAACGCCAGCCGCGTCTACGCCAGCCTGGGCACCGACGCCGCGTCGCCGATCAAGACCGCGTACGCCGGCGTGATGAACGCACTGCACCACCAGAGCGTCGACCCCGGCGGCCAGTGGGACCGCGCCAAGACCTTCGGCTCCCAACTGTGGCCCGACGTGCAGTACGACCCCTACGCCGTCGACTTCCCCACCAGCCCGCTCGACAACGACGTGGCCATGAACTACTGGAACCCGTCGGGCGCCGAGCTCTACGAGTACCTGCGCACCGGCGACCCGAAGTGGGTGTGGGACTTCGCGCTGCCGCAGAGCCGGCTCCAGGCGCACACCGCCTACGTCAACGTCGGCGACCACGACCACGGCAACCGCAACGGCGTTGCCGCCACCTCCGGCGGCTCGGGCGAGGGCCAGTGGCACCGCGCCGCCTTCGGCTCCGACGACTACAGCTACAACGCCGGCCTCCACCTCGCCTACGCGCTGCGCGCGAGCCCGGCCCTGCGCCGCCGCTTCGCCCAGGCCGGCCGCATGGTGGCCGCGCGCTACGGCGCGCCGCCGGGCGAGCGCGAGCCCTTCGTCAGCGAGATCGACGTCAGCCGCCAGGTGATCCAGCACTTCGAGATGCTCGCCAACTGCGCCGAATTCGTGCCGGGAGCCCAGGGCCAGGCGTGCCACGACCGCCTGCTGGAGGTCGTCGGCGAGCTGGCGCAGGACAACCTGCGCGCCGGCCTCATGTGCGAGGGCGACGAGCCCGACCCCGCGGCGTGCGCCCAACCGCAGAAGTTCATGCAGAACGCCCTCTTCTATCCCTTCTTCCACCGCTACCTGCTCAATTACGGCGACGTCGCCGGCGGACGGATCGCCGCGGCCCTCGCCGGCGATCCGCTCAACTATTACGAGCAGGGGATGCCGAAGCTCGGCGACGGCGTCAGCGTCGACGTGGGAGCGGATTGGGCGTCGATCCTCGACTGCGCGCTCTCGGCCGGCGGCACCCAGGTCCAGGGGTGCGCCTGGGTGCAGAACGGCGACGGCGACCTGCTGTGGCCGAACAAGGCCCACACCGTGGCCCTGATGATGATGGCGCACGAGCTCGACCCGTCGATCGGGCTGTGCGCCGTCGCCAAGGCGGCGCTCGACGACCCCGCGATCACCGCCGGCTGGGGAGACTACCTGGCCAACGACGCCGGGTGGTGGAAGGGCTCCGCGCAGATGGTGCAGTCGATGGTCTTCGGCGTCGGCGGCTACGACGTCTGCGCGGACCCGTGACGTCTGCGCGGGCCGGTCAGTGCGCCGCCCGGACATAGCACGGGCATGAATGCCCGTCTATGGTGCGCGAGGGCCGGCCCCAATCTGCCTCACCCCGCACTCGCTTTGCCTCGATTTCGCCACATGGATCGATTGGTATGCCGGTCGAGCTCTTTCAGCCCACCAACCGCGAGGGGATAGAGATGGACGATGCACAGGAACTCGACGACGACCGGACGATCATGACCTCGAGCCGGTGGCGGCGCTACTTTCGCGCCAACCGCGACAACCTGCTGACCCCGCCCTGGGGGGACGGCGCCCAGCTCACGGAGGCCGAGCGGGATGCCATCGCCGGGTCCATCGCCGAGTTCCAGCTCGGCGAAAGCTCCGAGGGCAAGCACCTGATCGCCGCAGCCAGGCAGTGGGCCGGGCACGCGGAAGACCCCGACTACGTCCTCGCCGTTGGAATGTTCATCGCCGAGGAGAACCGCCATGCCGGAGACCTCGGCCGGTTCATGGATCTGGAGGGGATCGCAGGCAAGAAGCGGACCTTCGCCGACTCGGTCTTCCGCCGTCTGCGCAAACTGGCAAGGCTCGAGCTTTCAATCAGCGTCCTGGTCACCGCCGAGGTCATCGCGCAGGTCTACTACCAGGCATTGGCAGCGGCCACCGGCTCGACGATCCTGAGGGCCTTGTGCGAGCAGATCCTGCGCGACGAGGACCGGCACGTACGCTTTCAGTGCGAGCGCCTGGCGATCCTGCGCCGCCACCGCGGCCCAGCCTGTCGTGCGCTGTGCACCGCGGCGCACCGCGTGCTGATGCTGGGGGCCATCCTGGTAGTCTGGATGAACCATGGCCGCGCGCTCGCGGCCGGCGGCCATGGCTGGCGCCGATTCTGGCGCTCCACCTGGGACCATGCCGAGCGCGCCTTCCGGGTCGCCGACTCCGTCTTCCACGTTCCGCAGACTTCCGCCGAGCGCGCCGCGGTCCGTAGCCTCGGATGACCACGATGACGAAATCCTCCATCCGGCGTCTGGCTGTATTCGGCGCTGCTCGTCGCCATCGTCGTGGCCGCCGGGTGCGGCGCCCTGCCCCTCCGCCTCATCGCCGGGTGGTGGAAGGGCTCCGCGCAGATGGTGCAGCCCATGGTCTTCGGCGTCGGCGGCTACGACGTCTGCGCGGACCCGTGAGCAGCTACCGATCAGTCGTCGTCATCGTCGTCATCGTCGTCGTCGTCGCCGTATTCCACCAGCTCGATGGCGTCGTTGTCGTTGACCAGCCCGATCTCGGGGCAGTAGATCTTGAAGCCCTCCTCGTCGGGATCCAGGCCGGTGGTCTCGATCACGGCCACGCAGTCCTCGAACGTGCCGGCCGGCACCTCGACCGTCAGGCCCATCTCGACGTTCTCGGCGCGGTCCAGGGCCACCTCCGGCGCGATCTCCTGGTAATAGCGTGACCCGAGGAGGAACGTGCCCGGCATGATGATTCCGGGAAGCGCGTCGTCCACCCCGGCGAGCCATGCTCCCTCGTGCCCGACGATCTCGCCGTCCTCGTAGAAGTCCACCTCTTCGCCGAAGTAGTAGACGTCGTTGGTCTCCCGGCAGCGGGCGTAGAAGTTCCGCGACACCTCGAACAATTCGCCGTCGATCGATTCGCGCTCCTCGATGACCCGGGTCTCGACTTCCAGCTCGACCCCGTCCTCGGTTTCGAAGGTGACCTCGCGCTCCTGGTTCGTCACCGTGATCACCAGCAGGATCTCCTCGCCGTCCTCCTCGCCTTCGAGGACCAGTCGATCTCCCGGCTCCAGGCTGAAGTAGGGATTCCCGCCGTGGTCGGAGAAATGACAGTCCTCGATACGGAAGTCTGTGGTGAACGTCTGCGCCGAGACCAGCCCGCAGCCGAGGACCGCGACCAGGACCGACGTCACGAGTAGACTCCGAACCTTCCTTTGCTCGTTCATCGCTTTGCTCCTGCAAGAGTTGTGGTTTGGGCACAGGCCTCCCGTCCGGCAGTACCCTTGCCGTTCGGGGTCGATTCAGCGGGATGGCTGAACGACCGTCCATGCCGTTTTTCCCCTTCAACTCATGAAGAGTCCGCGGCGAGCAAGATCCTTCGGATTGCCTTGAGAGCAGGCTACGCCCCCGCCGACGCCAGGTCCCGCTCCTGCCGCGACTCGACGAAGCCCGCCCGGCAGGCGACGGCGCGGGGGTGCTCGGCACCCAGCGCCGCCTCGAAGATCGCCAGCGCCCGCCGATAGAGCAGCGCCGCCTCGGCGCTGCGGCCCTCGCCGCCGTAGAGCTTGGCGAGCTCGTTCAGCAAGACGCCCACGTCGAGATCGTCGCGGCCGAGGGCGGCCTCGGCGAGAGCCAGCTCCTGGCGCAGCACCGCTTCCGCCTCGCCGCCCTGCCCGAGAGCGCGGTAGACGTCGGCCAAGTGAGCGGCCACCTGCGCCCGCAGCCGCGCCACCACGGCGCCGCCGTGAGGCACCCGGTCGAGGATCTCGAGGGCGCGACGCGAAAGCTCCAGCGCCTCGTCGAACGCCCCCAGGTCGCCGCGCAGCGACGCCAGGCCGTCGAGCACGTTGGCGACGTCCGGGTGGTGCGGCCCGACCTCCCGCTCGAGCAGCCGTAGCGATTCCCGCGCGAACGCCTCGGCCTGCTCATAGCGGCCCGCGTTGCGGCAGGCGAGCGCCAGCTCGTGGAGCTCTACGGCGAGGTCGATGGGGTGCACGGCCTGCGTCATGGCGGCGTCCCGAGCAAGGGCCGTGCCACGACCCTCCGGAAGACCAAGGCCGCGTTTCGGCGCCTCGCTCCGTCGCCCGCGGCCAGCGCCTTTCTCGCCGCAGAGAATCCCGTCTCACTTCTGAGAAAAAGATCGGTGGATTTGTGTACGTCGACGCCGAGCGTAGGACGTGATTTATACTTCCGCCGGGTCGTGAAGACGAGACCCTCGTTGAGAAGGAGATCTGAGATGGACCAGGCGTACCCCCTCCAGCAGCGGACCCTCCCGGTGGCCCAGCGCGACGTCAGCGTCCGCGGCGCCTTCCTCGTCCGCACCTACCAGCACCTCCTCGGCGCCATCGTGGCCTTCACGGCGATCGAGGTCTATCTCTTCAAGTCCGGCGTGGCCGAGACCATGGCCCGGGCCATGCTCGGCACCTCGTGGCTGCTGGTGCTCGGCGGCTTCGTGGTGGTGAGCTGGATCGCCAGCAGCGTGGCCCACCGGGCCGCGTCGCTGCCGGCCCAATACGCGGCCCTCGGCGGCTTCGTGCTCGCCGAGTCGATCATCTTCGTGCCGCTGCTCTTCATCGCCCAGCAGGCCGCCCCCGGCGTCATCCAAAGCGCCGCCGTGGTGACGCTCGCCGGCTCCACCGCCCTGTCGGCCATCGTCTTCGTCACCCGCAAGGACTTCTCCTTCCTCGGCGGACTGCTGCGCTGGGGCATGATCGTGGCGCTGGGGCTCATCGTCGCCGGCGTGATCTTCGGCTTCGAGCTCGGCACCTACTTCTCGATCGGCATGATCGCCCTGGCCGGCGGCGCCATCCTCTACGACACCTCGAAGGTGCTGCACCACTACCCGGAGGACCGCTACGTGGGCGCGGCCCTCGAGCTGTTCGCGTCGGTGGCGCTGCTCTTCTGGTACGTCCTGCGCCTCTTCCTGTCGCGTCGCTAAGGGACGCGGCCGTCGCCGCATGGATCCGGTACCGCTCATGACGAGGCCCCACGCCGCCGGAGCGGCCTACATATGCGTCAATCCACTCATCCGACGCCGTCGAATGGGCCGATTGAGACTCATTTTGCTCATCCGACCGCGTCAGATGGACTGATTGAGACTCATTTGGCCCGTTCGACGCCGTCGAATGGCCGAAATGAGTCTCATTTGGCTCATTCGACCGCGTCGAATGGACGGAATGAGTCCCATTTCACTCGTTCGACGCCGTCGAATGGACGGAATGAGCGCCATGGACTGGCGCTTCACGCCGTGACGCCATGGGCGCGAGGTCCGGCATGGGGCTCCGGACGCTGCCAGGGTGGGCTGTGCCCGCGAGTTGGAGGTTTGACGGCGCAGCCCACCCTGGATGGCGGCGGATCCCGATCGCTCGGCGATGGAGGTGGCGCGCACAGCGCGAACGCCGCGACCAGCACCGAAGAACTTCCACTCGTCGCGGACGCGGAGCTTGTCGAGCATGGCTGCGGCGGAACATACCACCGCTACGGCTCGGGTGTTATAGTGGACTTGGAGAAGGAGCTCGACGATGGCCGGTTATCTACCGGCAGATCGGAGGACGACCGATGACCGCTGCACTGGCGAGGCTTGAAAGCGAGATCAGCTCCCTGCGTGACGAGCTGGACGCCTTGAAGGAGACCTTGCCGCTCCGGGAACCGGGACTACGAGTCCCCATCCAGTCGCTCGATCCGGAACCTATCGAGGTCGTCTCCCCGCTGGAGGCGGTGATCCGTCCGGTTGGCGATGGGTTCGTCGCCACCTTCTTCGACGCCAACGTCAACGCTTCGGGGGAGACGGAGAGCGAGGCGTTCGAGAACCTGAAGGATATGCTCGTCGCGACGTTGACCGAGCTCAGGCGGCTCGGCGAAGAGCGTCTCGGGCCTGAGCCGGCACGTCAGCTCGCGGTGCTGAAGCGCTTCCTCCGTCCTCGGGAAGAAGCTTTCCTCGGGAGAGCATGAGTGGCGATTCTCAACCAGGAAAGCGCCCTCACGATCGCCCGCAAGCTCGAGGCCGAGATCATCACCCGGAGAAAGGCGCACGATCTCGCCCTGATTTACCATGATGGAGTCGTTGTCGCGAAGTTCGGCATTCGCCGCGGACGGAAGGATCTTGGACACGATCACATCATGGCGGACATCTTTCTGTCGCCGCGCGATGCAAGACGCCTGGCGAGCTGTGAGATATCGCGAGACGAGTGGATCGAGCTACTGATAGAGAAGGGCTATCTCCACGGCGGCCGCTGATCAGTCGCCCCGCAGCACTTCCCTGGCCGCCTGTAGCCGAGGCTGCCGTGACGCTCCACGAGCTGCTGCGACTCCTCGGGCCGCAGCGGACGCGACGCCGCGGCCACGTCCGCGTCGCCGGCGATCAGCGCCGGACTCGCTGGGAACCGACGATGGGATTGACCTCGATTCGTTCACGCCAGCTCACTGTAGCCTCCTTTGCGCCAGGCTTCCTCGGGGATCCAGTCTACCTTATGGGCCCGAAGTCGTCTCCCGGTTCTGGGCTCTCCTGGGGCGGACGATGCCCGACTACGAGTAGAATCCCCGCCAGGAGGAGCCTCCGACGTCCATGACGGCTCAGCTCGGCGCCCGGCGCGCCGGTTCACCCAAGGTGTTCGGCATCGGCCTCAGCCGCACCGGCACCACCAGCCTCACCCGCGCCCTCGAGGTCCTGGACTATGCCGCCGTCCACTACCCGCGCATCGCCGACGAGGTCGCCCACGCCCGCTACGACTTGGCGGTGCTCGAGAAGGTGGACGCGATCACGGACACGCCGGTGGCCGCCATCTACCCCCACCTCGACGCGCACTACCCGGGCAGCAAGTTCGTGCTCACGGTGCGCGACAAGGACGACTGGCTCGACGCCTGCGAACGCTACTTCGCGGTCAAGGAGGCCGCCGACCGCGGCACCCCCAAGGAGGAGGAGCTGCGCTTCTACTTCCTGGTGGTCTACGGCTGCGACGGCTTCCACCGCGAGCGCTTCTCCTGGGTCTACGACGCCCACCGGCGCAACGTGGAGCACCACTTCCGCGGCCGTCCCGAGGATCTGCTGATCTTCGACGTGACGGCGGGGGACGGATGGGAGAAGCTCTGTCCCTTCCTCGGCAAGCCGGTGCCCGACCTGCCCTTTCCGCACGCCAACTCGCTGCCCGACTTCCGCGAGCGCGTCCGCCGCCGACAGCCGCTCCTGGTAGTCTGAGGCCATGAGCTACACGGTCTGACGCCATGCGCTACGCACTGGTCACGGTGACCGACGAGTCGTTCCTGGTGGGGACGGAGGTGATGCTCCACTCCTTCCTCGAGCACGATCCGTGGTTCGACGGCGACTTCGTGGTAATCCACGACGGCCTCGCCGACGAGAGCCGAAGGCGCCTCGAAGCGGTCTACCCCACGACCTTCCTCGAGGTCAACGGCGATCTCCGGGACAAGGTTGCCGACCTCTACGGCGCGTTCCCCAAGCTCGCCGGAATCACCGCCCGTTTCCACAAGCTCGAGCTCTTCCGCTTGCGGGGCTACGACCGCCTCGTCTTCCTCGACAGCGACCTCTTCTGCGTCGGCTCGATCCGCGAGATCTTCGAGCGCAGCGAGGGGTTCCTGTGCTGTCCCGACTCCTGCTTCTACCGCAACGCGCTGCGCGATTATATTTCCTACGAGCAGGTGCTGGAGTCGTTCGCGCGCAGCTACGGCGAGAAGCTCTACGATTCGTTCAATTCCGGCGTCATGTCGATCGGCGGCGAGCACCTGCGCGACGAGGTCCACCGCGACCTGGTGGCGATGATCGACCGCGACACGTGGCGGAAAATCGCCGTGCCGCGGCTGGCCGACCAGATCATCCTCAACTATTATTTCCGCGGCCGCCAGACGCTGATGAGCGGCAAGTACAACTTCGTGGTCTTCCTCGAGCAGCTCATCAAGAGCAAAGAGGGGATTCGCTTTTTCGACGCGCGGGTGATCCACTTCGCCGGCAAGCTCAAGCCCTGGTTCGTCTTCGACCTCGCGGAGCTGGCGGAGTTCGCGCCGGGCTACGTGAAGTACATCGACCTGTGGCGCGACGCCTATCGGTCGATGCTGGCCAGCCGCAACGGTGCCGGCGCCGAGCAGGCGAAGATCGACCAGCACCTGGAGTGGCTCAAGCGCTTCAACCAGCACGAGTTCAAGCTCGCCGAGCTCGGGGAGCCATGAGCGCGCCCACCACCCGCGGCGTCCGCACCCAGGAGTCGGGGTTTACCGTGGCCGCCGAAGCCGTGCGCCGCTTCGGGGGGGTGCTGAGAGGAGAACGGCGGACCCTGGGGATGGCGCTGGCGGCCTCGCTCCTCTACACCGCCACGCGGCTGGCCGAGCCATGGCCGCTCAAGATCATCGTCGACGGCGTGCTGCTGCCGCCCGCGGACGCCGGCGCGGCGCCCGAGCCCCTGGTGCCGATCCTCGCGGCGACGCTGGCGCTGCTGGCGTTGGCCCTGGTGCGCAGCGTCGCCACCTACCTGGGGAGCGTCTACCGCACCCGCGCCGGCCACCGGGTGGCGCTGCGGCTGCGGCGGCGGCTCTTCGCCCACCTGCAACTGCTCTCGCTGACCTTCCACCGGAGCGCCAGCACCGCCGACCTGCTGACGCGCCTGACCGGCGACGTCAAACGCCTGCGCGAGCTGCTGGTGACCTCGCTGCTGACGTTCGTTGCGGAGACCGTCGTCGTCGTCGCGCTGCTGGCGGTGCTGCTGGTGGTCGAGTGGCGGCTGGCGCTGTTCGCCGCCGTCGCCATTCCGCTGATCCTGCTGGCGGTCGGGCGCCACGCCTCGCCCATCGACCGCGCCAGCCGCAAGCAGCGGCGCCACGAGGTCGAGCTCGCCTCGCACCTGTCCCAGGTGCTCTCGGGCATCCAGGTGGTGCGCCTCTTCACCGGCGAGCCGCGCGCGGAGCGGCGCATGGTGCGCCTCTCCAAGCGCAGCATGAAGAGCGAGATGGCGGCCAAGCGCATGGAAGCGCGGCTCGGCGGCGTCGCCGAGCTGTCGCTGGCGGTGCTCACCGCCGTGAGCCTGTGCGCCGGCGCCCTCGAGGTGACGGCCGGGCGAATCACGGCGGGCGAGCTCATCGTCTTCGTCTTCTACATGCGCCGCCTCTACCGTCCGTTGCGGCTGCTCGCCACCACCTCGGGACGCGCCAGCCAGGCGGCGATCAGCGTCGCCCGGGTGGCCGAGATCATGGACAGCCGGCCGGGCCCCCGCGACGGTCCCGTCGAGGCCCCGGCCTTCGCCGGCGCCATCCGTTTCGAGGCGGTCAGCTTCGCCTATCCCGCCTCCGGCCCGGTGGTCGCGGACGTCGATCTGGAGATCCCGGCCGGCTGCAAGGTGGCCCTGGTGGGACCCTCGGGGGCGGGCAAGTCGACGCTGTTCGGCCTGGTGCCGCGGCTCTACGATCCGACCCGGGGCAAGGTGCGCATCGATGGCCGCGACGTGCGCGAGCTGACGCTGTCGTCGCTGCGCGGCCAGATCAGCGTGGTGCCCCAGGACGGCATGATCTTCGCGGGCACGGTGCGCGACAACGTCGCCTACGGCCACGAAGAGGCCACCGCGGAGCAGATCGAGTCCGCGGCCCGCGACGCTCAGATCCACGACTTCATCGTCTCGCTCCCGGAGGGCTACGACACCGAGCTCGAAGAAGGCGGGCTGACGCTCTCGGCGGGCCAGCGGCAGCGGCTGGAGATCGCCCGCGCCTTCGTCAAGCAGGCGCCGATCGTGCTCTTCGACGAGCCCACGGCCCACCTCGACCCGGAGTCGGAGGCGCTGCTGGCGGCGGCCATGGCGCGGCTGCTGGCCGGCCGCACGGCGATCGTCATCAGCCACCGCCTGGCCACCGTGCGCAACGCCGACCTGGTGGTGGTCATGGAGCACGGCCGGATCGTCGAGACCGGGCGTCACGACGAGCTGGCGGCGCGCAGCAGCCGCTACCGCGAGCTCTTCTCCCAGGAATCGTTCCTGTGGCAGGAAGCCGGCGTCGGCTGACGAGGGGGACTTCGTGCTGCTCCACGACGTCGTAGACACCTCGCGCCGCGTGGCGGAGACCCGCAAGCGGCTGGCGAAGCTGGAGCTGCTGGCCTCGCTCCTGCGCAAGCTCGAGCCCGCCGAGATCGTGACGGCGTTCGGCTTCCTCGCCGGGTCCCTGCGCCAGGGCCGCATCGGCCTCGGTCCCGCCGTGCTCCGCGACGTCATGGCGCCGCCGGCGGCGGCGCGGGCGACCCTGAGCGTCGCCGCGGTGGACGCCGCCTTCGAGCGCATCGCCGGAGAGAGCGGGCCGGGCTCCGCCGGCCGCAGGGCCGGGCTCCTGCGTTCGCTCATGGAGCGCGCCACGGACGAGGAGCGGCGCTTCCTTTCCCGCCTCGTGCTCGGCGAGCTGCGCCAGGGCGCCCTCGAGGGGCTGATGGCCGAGGCCCTGGCCCGCGCCGCCGAGCTGCCGGCGGCGGCCGTGCGGCGGGCGGCGATGCTGGCGGGCGACCTGGGCACGGTGGCGTCGGCGGCGCTCACCGAGGGCGCGAGCGGCCTCGCCCGCTTCACGCTCGAGCTCTTCCGCCCCGTGCAGCCGATGCTCGCGCAGAGCGCCGACGACGTCGAGGCGGCCCTCGCCGACCTCGGCGAGGCGGCGCTCGAGCACAAGCTCGACGGCGCGCGCGTCCAGGTCCACAAGGCGGGCGAGGAGGTGCGGGTCTACTCGCGCCAGCTCAACGAGGTGACGCCGGCAGTGCCCGAGGTCGTCGCGGCGGCGAGGGCGCTCCCCGTCCGCGAGGTGATCCTCGACGGCGAGGCGATCGTCCTGCGCCGCGACGGACGCCCTCATCCCTTCCAGGTCACCAAGCGCCGCTTCGGCCGCCGGCTCGACGTCGACGCGACGAGCGCCGAGCTGCCGCTGTCGCCGTTCTGGTTCGACCTGCTCCACGCCGACGGCGCCGACCTGATCGACGAGCCGCAGTCGCGGCGCTTCGCCGTCCTCGCCGAGCTGGCGACGGCCGCCGAGCTGGTGCCGCGGATCGTGACCGCCGACGCGGCGGCCGCGCGCGCCTTCGTCGACCGGGCGCTCGCCGCCGGCCACGAAGGCGTGATGGCCAAGGCCGTCGACGCGACCTACGAGGCCGGCAGCCGCGGACGCTCATGGCTCAAGGTCAAGCCCGCCCACACCCTCGACCTCGTGGTGCTGGCGGCCGAGTGGGGCCACGGACGGCGCCAGGGCTGGCTCAGCAACCTGCACCTGGGGGCGCGCGACCCGGAGCACGGCGGCTTCGTGATGCTCGGCAAGACCTTCAAGGGCCTCACCGACCGGATGCTCGCCTGGCAGACGGCGAAGCTCCAGGAGCTCGAGATCGGGCGCGACCGCTGGACGGTCTACGTCAGGCCGGAGCTGGTGGCGGAGGTGGCGTTCAACGACGTGCAGGCGAGCCCGCGCTATCCCGGCGGGCTCGCCCTGCGCTTCGCCCGCGTCAAGCGTTTCCGCGACGATAAAAGCGGGGCCGAGGCCGACACCATCGCGGCGGTGCGGGAGATCTTCGCGCGCAGTGGACGGTGATCTTCTCCGGCAACCACACCTCGTGGGGCAGCTTTTCCTAGCCTTCCTCATCCGTCCAGCCGCCGAACCTCCTGGCGTCCGGCGGAGAGCGCGGGGAGAGTCTCCTCCTCCAATTGCCTCTCTTCGTCCGAGAGAGAACGGAACCAAGACTCGACGGCTTTTCTCGGCGAGACGTCGCCACGTCGCTCCGCCTCACGGAACTGACGCTTGCAGTCCGTCTCCTCGTCGACGTCCCCATCGCCGCACAACCAGAGCTCCCATCTCTCGACGCTCCAGGTCGGGACACAGATGACGATCATCTCGTCCTTACCGCGCTTGGAAAGGCCAGCGTCCTCGAGTTTCCGGTCGAGCTGTTGCATGCGTCCCTGCAACCTGTCGCGATCGCCGTCAATGACGGCGAAAGAACCTCTCGTGCTCCTTGTCCTCACAGAGAAGCACTCCGCGAAATCTCGGTGGCGCCACGGCTATCCCCTGCGGCCCAGAATCTCGGAAGGCTTCATGATCTTGCTGGGATCAGGGATCCACTCGCTCACCCTGGCCAGATCTCCGCTCGGGCGTTCGAAACGAAATGCAGAATCCGCCGCCAGATAGTCGATGACCTCGGGGTGATGGGAGATGAGCAGGACCTGTCCCTCTCGTTCCTCGACGAGATCGCGGACGCACTGCAGCCATGGCTGGACTTCCGGAAGGGAAATGAAATTCTCAGGCTCGTCGAAGCACAAGACGGACGCCGATCCGACTAGCCCGTATACGATGGCGTAGAGCATCGAGAGGATTCGGTGGCCCTCCGAGAGCTGGGTAAACGGCAAGGAGTAGCCATCTCCGTCCTCTTTTCCAAAATTGCCGTTCTGCGACTCCAGATTCGGCAGGAAGCTGTGCTCGGACTTGAAGGGAAACTGCGCTCCTGGAGAGTGATCTTCGCTGAACAGGCGGACCTGGCCATCGGTATAGCGAAAGAGCGGCTTCGCGTCGAAATGCAGGTACTCGCTCTTGATTTGCGGTCGCTGGGGAGTCTGAGCCTCAGAGGAGTCAGAGGAGTGCTGGACCTCGAGCCGATAGACGAAAGTGCCGCCGCCGTCCTCAATCTCGAGCTCGAAGCTCTGGATGTCCCGTCGATCCCCAGATCGTCTTCGTGTAGGCGAACAGGGATGTGGCTGGGCTGCCGCCGACCACCAAGTCCTTGAGGCCCAGGAGACGAATTCACCAGGAGACCGCCATGCCATCGCTCGCCCAAGACGTCCGCTACGGGGCCGCATGCTGGCCAGCGCGCTCTTCCTGGCGGCGGTGGCGCTGATGGCCTGCCTGGTGCCGGCGCGGCGCGCCACGCGCGTCGACCCGACGGTGCGTTGCGCTACGAGTAGGTCGTCGCGGCTATCCGCCCAGCTCGAGGACGACCTCCTCGACGCCGGCCGGCAGCTCGAGCTCGAAGCGCTCGTCCGGGATCTCGCCGTTGACGCGCAAGTCCTCGAAGGAGAGCTCGGTGACGTCGCCCCCGGGCTCGACGAAGCGCACGAAGACCGGGACGAACAGCTCGCGGTCGAGCCGCAGGCTCATCGACGCGATGCGCCGCGCCACCCGCGAGCTGCCGGGCTCCAGCGTCAGGACGTAGGGCTCGCTGCGGTCCTTGGGAAAGGTCGCGCTCACCGTGAAGTAGCGCCGCAACGTGTCGAACGAGGCGCCGGCGCCGAGGAACTTCAAGACGTGGTCCTTCTGCCGGCCGACCCGCATGCGCTCCACCCGGTTCAGGTCCCGGTACCAGGTCACCATCTCCTCCGGGCCCACCAGCACGACGACGTTGGTGGGCGCGTCGTAGTCCCAGCGCAGGTCGTCGGGGGCCCGGTAGGAGAAAGTCCCGCGCGACTCCTCCGGCGCGAGGAGAAGCTCGCTCTCCTTGCGCTGCACGAAGCGGGCCTCGAGGGTCCGCAGGCGCTCCTGCTCGATCCCGATGCGCGCGATGAGCGCTTCGAAGCGCTGGCTGAGCGTCAGGCCGGCGGCGTCCGGGTCCGGCAGGTCGGCCGCCCATCCCGCGGCTGCCAGAACGGCCAGCGCACAACCGGCGAGCAGCGTCCTCAGCATCCGACGTCCCTCTCGTCGACCGCAGGCGCGCCGTGCCGCCGCGGCGACAGGGTCACGAACCGCTGGACCGCCACCGCCGCGAAGAAGAGCTCGAGCCGCAGACGGTTCAGGAAGGACGGACGCCAGTGACCCGCCAGCGCCGTCGCGATGGCCTCGGTCAGCCCCAGGCGGCGCGTCGGGGTCATGAAGACGTCGCGGAACCACGGATCGTAGAAGCTCCGGGCGAAGCGCCGGAAGTACTTGAAGCGCCGGCGCTGGACCTTCTGGAACGCGGCGAAGGCGCGCGCCGAGACGTCGCCCGCGGCGAGCGCCCGGTCGATCGCGTCGGCCGCCTCGACGCCCGATTCCAGCGCCAGCAGCACGCCGGAGGAGAAGACCGGGTCGAGGAAGGAGCCGGCGTCGCCCGCCAGCAGCCAGCGGTCGCCGGCGTAGGCGCGGGCCGAGTAGGAGAAGTCGGCCTCGAAGTGCGCCGGCGAGACCCGCCGGGCCTCGCGCACCTGCTCGGCGGCGACCGGCGTCGACGCCAGGAGAAAATCCAGGAGCGTCTCCGCGTCCTCGCGGGGACGCGAGGCGTGGCGGGCGCGCGACATCACCACGCCGACGCTCGTCACGGTCGGCGACAGGGGGATGAACCAGATCCAGCCGAGGTCGCGGCGCGAGACGATGCGGATGTCGCCCGAGCGCTCCCCCGGCGGCCGCGGCACGCCCTCGAAGTGCGCATAGAGCGCGACGTGGCGCATCTCGGGGTCGTGACGCCGCAGCTCGAGGCGCCTGGCGAGGAAGCCGGCCTGGCCCGACGCGTCCACCAGGACCTCCGCGTCGACCGTCGTGGTCTCGCCGGCGGCGTCGCTCACCGTCACCGTGACGCGGTCGGGGGCGAAGGCGACGTCGCGGGCGCGGTGCTCCTGGCGCACCTCGACGCCCGCTTCGGCGGCGCCGTCGAGCAGGATCTGGTCGAGCCGCGCCCGCGGCACCTGGAACGTGACCGGGGAGGGAATGTCCGAGCAGCCGGTGAAGTCGACGTAGCTGCCGAGCTCGCCGTCGTCGTTGGTGAAGCTGGCGCCGCGCTTCCTGACGAAACCGGCCGCGGCGACGGCGTCCGTGAGGCCGAGCTGGCGGAAGACGGCGTTGCTCGCCGGCAGCATCGACTCGCCGATATGGAAACGGGGGAAGCGCCGGCGCTCCACGAGCAGCACCCGGCGCCCGCGGCGGGCGAGCCGGCGCGCCGCGGCGGCGCCGGCCGGACCGCCGCCGATCACGATGACTTCGTAGTCCATGGATTTCACAGGGTCGGTCCCCGACCCGGGCTGGACATTCTCCGGGCCGGCCGGTACCATATCCAAGTCCAACAATATCTCCGGCAGCCGCCTGCCGGATCGTGCAAGGAGGCTCTCATGAGACATCTGACCAGGATCGCGCTGGTGGTCGTGCTGGCGCTCCCCGTCGCCACCGCTGAAGGCAAGCTCGACAAGTCGGTCAGGAAGCAGATCAAATCGGCCCTTCAGGGCACGCTCTACCTGCGCATGGACGCTCCCTGCGCCACCGGCCGCCACAGCTTCGGCACCTACGTGCGCCCGCTCGTGGAGGTCTCGCCCGAGGGCTCGAACACCGAGGCCGAGAACGAGGTCAACGCGAGCTGGTGGCATGCCGACAGCACCTACTGGGGCATTCGGATCAACGACCCGGTCGAGCTCGACGAGTTCGAGATGGAGCCCGAGGAGAACGCGCTCGAGATCGAGCTCGCGGGAGTCGGCCCCGCCGAGGACAACTCCACGGTCGTCCGCTTCGTGGACATCCACTCCTTCGAGGACTTTCAGGCCGCGTTCGACCGGACCTTCGCCCGCGCCCCGTTGCAGGACGAGCACGACGACTGGCCGGCGGAGACCAAGCAGGCGATCGCCGACCGCCGGCTGGTGAACGGCATGGGCAAGCGCCAGGTCTTCTACGTCACCGGCGCTCCCGAGAGCTTCGAGAAGAAGACGGAGGACGGCAAGGAGGTCGAGATCTGGAACCTGCGCCAGAACAAGGGCATGAAGCTCGGGTTCTTCGGGGCCAAGATGGGCGAGACCACCGGGCTGCCGGCGACGATCCGCTTCGAGGACGGCCAGCTCGTGGATGCGGCCGCCACCGGCACCCGCTCCAATTTCAGCCTTGACGACGACTGATCGCCGCCTCGCGGGGGCGGCGTGGCCCGACGTCGCAACGTTGATCCCGCACCGCCCCCCGATGCTCCTGGTCGAGCGCATCGTCGACGTCTTCGACGACGGCATCGTCTGCGCCGGCCGTGTCCCCGCGGACGGCCCGCTCGCCCGCGGCGGGACGGCGTCCGCCTTCCTCGCCGTGGAGCTGGCGGCCCAGGCGGCGGCGGCGCTCGAGGCCCTGCGCCGCGCGCCCGGCGGCGGCGAGCCGCGGATCGGGTACCTGGCGTCGATCCGCGACGCCCGCTTCGCCGTCCCCGAGCTGCCCGCCGGGAGTCCCTTGCTGGCCACGGTCCGGTCGGTGGGCAGCGTGCCGCCGCTGGCCATGTACTCGGCCGTGGTGACGCTCGCCGAGCATGGCGACGAGCTGCTCACCGCGACGCTCAGCACTTACCTCGTGGGATGAGAAGTCATCGGCCTCCGGCCAGGGACGGCCGACTCCGATATACTGCCGCCGATGCGTGGACGTGTTTTCCATCCGCTTTCGGTGGCGAGTTTCAGGAGACGACGGAGTTGAAGGACGGCCCGGCGCCAGGCCATCGGGTGGTCGTGACGGGGATCGGGGCGGTCAGCGGTTGGGGATGGGGCGCCGACGAGCTGTGGCGCGGCCTCGCCGGCGGCGCGGCCGCCATCGGCGTGCCGGCGCGCTTCGACACCCGCCGCCACCGCACCCGCCTCGCCGCCGAGGTGCCGCCGTCTCCCAACGGCCTGGCCGCGTCCGTGCCGGGCTGGCGCCGTCTCTCCCGCGCCGACCGCTTCGCCGTCGCCGCCGCCATGGAAGCCTGCCGGCAGGCGGGCCTCGAAGGCGACGACGCCCGGGGCTTCGACCTCGGGGTGTTCTTCGGCGGCAGCACCGCCGGCATGGCCGAGTGCGAACGCTTTTTCCACGGGCTCACCGAGCGCCGCAGGGCGCGGATCAGCCTGCTCGTCTCCCATCCGCTCAACGCCCCCGGCGACGCGGTGGCGCGGCTGGTCGGCGCCCGCGGGCCGGTGCAGTCGCTGTCGTCGGCCTGCGCCTCCGGGGCCCTGGCGATCGGCGCCGCCCTCGACGCGCTGCGCGACGGCGACGTGGCCATGGCGGTGGCGGGCGGCGCCGACTCGCTGTGCCACCTCACCTTCGCCGGCTTCAACTCGCTGCGCATCGTGGACGCCGAGCACTGCCGCCCTTTCCGCCGCCAGCGCCAGGGCCTGAACCTCGGCGAGGGGGCCGGCGTGCTGGTGCTCGAGACCCTCGAGCACGCCCGCCGGCGCGGCGCCCGGCCGCTGGCCGAGCTGCTCGGCGCCGGCGCTTCCTGCGACGCCCACCACATGACGGCGCCGCACCCGCAGGGCGCGGGAGCGGCCCTGGCGCTGCGCAGCGCCTTGGGCGACGCCGGCGTCGCCGCCGGCGACGTGGGGTTCGTCAACGCGCACGGCACCGGCACGCCTCAGAACGACGCCGCCGAATGGCGGGCGATCGAGCAGGTCTTCGGCGAGCGCGCGCGGCGCATCCCGGTGACCGCGACCAAGGGCGCGGTCGGCCACCTGCTGGGCTCCTCCGGCGCCATCGAAGCGGTGGCCACCGTGCAGTGCCTCGCCGCCGGCGCCGCCCACGCCGCCCCCGGCGACGGCGGCGCCGACGAGGACCTCGGCGTGGACCTCGTGGTCGGCGGCGCGCGTCCGCTGGCGCCCGATTGCGTCGCCGTCTCCACCAGCTTCGGCTTCGGCGGCGCCAACGCCGTGCTGGTCTTGCGCGGCTGGCCCCGATGAGCCCGTCATCGAGCCGTCCCGCGGTCGTCGTCACCGGATTCGGCGCGGTCAACGCCGTGGGCTGCGGCCGTGAGCCGACGGCGGCGGCGCTCGCCAGCGGGACGCCCGCGTGGTCCGAGGTCGAGCGTCCGGCCGGTTACCACCGCCGCGGCGGCGGCGCGCGGCTGGCCGGTCTCGCCGCCGGCCACGACCTGTCGGCCTGGGTGTCGGCCGGCGCCGCGCGACGCATGAGCCTGGGCTCGAAGCTGGCGGTCGCCGCCGCGCGGATGGCCCTCGCCGACGCCGGAATCGTGGCCGGCGCCGAGGTCGGCGGCAAGCCCACCGCGATGGTGTTCTCGAACGCCTTCGGCCCGTCCATGATCACCGAGAAGATCCTCACCCAGATCGAGTCGGAGGGTCCCCTGGCGGTCTCCCCCGCCCTCTTCACCGAATCGGTGGCCAACGCCCCGGCGGCCCAGGTCGCCATCGTCTGCCGGGCGCTGGGCGCCAACGTCACCGTGACCCAGCGCGAGGCCGGCGCGCTGATCGCGCTGGCCCGTGCCGCCGGCGAAGTGGCCCGCGGCCGCGCCGGCTACGCCCTGGTGGTGGCGGTCGACGAGGTGACGCCGCTGCTGCACGCGGTGTTCGACCGCTTCGGCGCCCTGTCGCGGCCGGACGCCGGAGGCGAGGAGGCGCGGCCCTTCGACCGCCGGCGCAACGGCTTCATCCTCGGCGAGGGCGCCAGCGCCCTGGTGGTGGAGACGGCGGAGTCCGCAGCGCAGCGCGGCGCCCGCGTGCTCGCCCGCTTCCTCGGCACCGCCAGCGCCTTCGATCCGGAGGCGCCGGCCACCGGCTGGGGAAGCGACCCCGCGGCCCTGACGCCGGCCCTCGAGCGTCTCCTCGCCCGCGCCGGCGACGTCGACGCGGTCGTCTGCGGCGCGTCCGGCTCGGTGGCCGGCGACCGACTGGAGGCCCGCGTGCTGAAGGCCGTGTGGGGCGGACGGCCCCCTCGGGGGGGATCGGGGGGGGAAGCTCGGCCGCTGCCGCCGTTGCTGGCGCCGAAGGCGGTGCTCGGCGAATTCGGCGGCGCCCAGCTCGCGGCCGCCGTCCTGGCGCTGGGGGGAGCGCCCTGCGGCCGTACCCCGGGGTTCTCCGAGGTCGACCCGGAGCTCGGCGTGACGCCTTGGGCCGGCGGCGCTCTGGCGCCGTCGTCGCTGCTGGTCAGCAGCCTGGCGACGGGGGGCGCCGCGGCGTGGGCGGTGCTGGCCAGGGCGGCGGGAACCTTCACCCCCAGCCCCTCTCCCAGAGGGAGAGGGGAGTAAGATGTCGAGATTCGAGCCCCCCTCTCCCCCTGGGAGAGGGGGGTGGGGGGTGAGGGCGATCGACTGGTGATCTACGGCGCGACCGGTTACACGGGAAAGCTCGTTTCCCGGGCTGCCGCGGAGCGCGGTCTCGAGCCGCTGCTGGCCGGACGCTCCGAGGCCAGGCTGCGAGCCGTCGCCGAGCCCCTCGGGCTGCCCTACCGCGCCGCGCCGGTCGACGACGCCGCGGCACTGGACGCCTTGCTCGCCGAGGCCCGGGTGGTGCTGCACCTCGCGGGTCCGTTCTCGGCCACGTCGCGGCCGATGGCGGACGCCTGCCTGCGCACCGGGACCCACTACCTCGACGTCACTGGCGAGATCGACGTGTTCGAGGCGCTCGCCGGCCGCGACGCGGAGGCCCGCGACCGAGGGATCATGCTGATGCCGGGCGTCGGTTTCGACGTCGTGCCGACGGACTGTCTGGCCGCGCACCTCGCGGCCTGCTTGCCGGCGGCCACGGAGCTGCGCCTCTACGTCTCCGGGCTCGGAGCGGCCTCGCGGGGAACGGCCAAGACCGGCGTCGAGAGCCTCGGAGCCGGGACGCGGGAGCGCCGCGGCGGCCGCATCGGGAGGCTGCGCTGGGGCGACCGCGCGCGGGTGGACTTCGGCGACGGCGATCGCGAGTGCGTGGCCATCGGCTGGGGCGACGTCGCGACCGCGTACCACACGACCGGCATCCCCGACGTCCGGGTCTACTTCGAGGCCACGGCCCAGCTACGGACGCTCGACGTGCTGTCGCGCCACTTCCGCTGGCTGATGGGCTCGTCGCCGGTGAAGGCCGTGCTCAAAGCGGCGGTCGAGCGGCAGCCCGAAGGACCGAGCGAGCGGCACCGCGCCCGCGGACGCTGCGTGATCTTGGGCGAGGCCCGCGACGCCGGCGGGCGGCGCGTCCGCGCGCGTCTCGCGACGCCGGAAAGCTATACTCTCACCGTCCACACCGCTCTCGCCGTCGCCGAGCGGGTGCTCGCGGGCGCGGCGTCACCGGGCTTCCAGACTCCCGGCGGGCTCTTTGGGCCGGACTTCATCCTAGAATTCGAGGGATGCGAGCGTCGGGATCTGGACGAGGATGACGTGCCAAGCTGATCCAGACGCCCCCATCTCGACTGCCACCCGCAGGAACGGCGGAGCCCGCTTCGTCCCGGTGAAGCCTGACGGCTCAGTCGGCGAGGACTTCGTCAAGGGTCCTCGCGGTGAGGACGCGGTCGCTCCACGCCAGGAGGAGATCGACGTCGGCCCGTTCCAGGCGGTCGACGACTTCGGCGGGCAGCGGGCCGAACTTGCTCGTGAGCTGGCGGATCAGCACCGCGAGCTCGCCCTTGCGGATGCCGACCTCTTCCCCTTCCTTGAGTCCTTCCTCGCGTCCTTCCTTGCGTCCTTCAAGCAGGACGTTCTTCTTCCATTCCAGGATGTTGTCGACCAGCATCGAGAAGTCCTCCAGCGTTCGTACCCTTTCGACCACGTCCGGCGGTGCCTGCGACGCGAAGAAGATCTCCGTCAACCACTGCGAGTAGACGCCGTAAAGCCGGTCGCTGCGGTCCGAGAGGATCTCCCGCAGCCGCTCGAGCCCCCTGAGGATCTCCTCAGGACCCCGGCTCTGCTCCAACTGGAACAGCGCCGCGGCGCGGTTCGGCATCCGCTCCAGCTCCGACAGAGGATAGCGCTTCACGTCGAGCGCCAAGTAGCGGAAGCGCGGCCGATACCGCTCGAGCCCGGG
>DASWIG010000462.1:0-10928 GCA_036397835.1 Thermoanaerobaculia bacterium | reverse complement strand
GAGCCGACGGCTACCGCGCTATCGACCGGGTCCGTTCACGGCCGACCAGATCCGCGACGGCGACTACTACGAGCTCTCGCACGGCCACCCCATCGAGTGCTCGCCCGCGGGCCGCGACCACACCGGCCCCAACGTCAGCGGTCCGCGCCTCGTTCCGGAATCCGTCTTCACCGACTACCGCGCGCCTCTGAACCGCGCGGCGCCGCCGATTCACTGCGGGGCGGGGCCCACCCACGCCCCGCAGTCTTCTTCGTCCGCGGCCTAGTACGACGACATCTCCGCGATCTCCTTCTCAATCGCTTCGAGGGCCAGCTTCAGGTTCTCGCGTACCTGCTTCGCCGCCTCGAGGTTCACGGCGCGGTCCTGCAGGTGACGCTCGAGGGGAGTCTCGGGCGGCCGCGGGGAGGCAGCGCGCGAGAGCACCTCCAGCTCACCACAGAAGGTCAGGCAAGGCCGGAGCTGGCCGAAACGGAAGCAGGGCTTCGGGATGCAGAGCCCCTTCGGGTTGTGGATGAAGCCACAGGGGCAGGGAGGCGGCGGCTCGCAGCCGCCGAACTCGGTCTGCTTCCAGCCCGACGGGCAGTCGATCGGCGGGATCCCGATTTCGAGACAGCCGGTCCAGGGAGTCCAGCTCGTTCCGGGACCGCAGTAGAACGGTCCGAGGGAGTCGCAGATCGGCTTGCTCCACGGGCAGTCGTTGTAGCTCCCCACTTCGCGGCTCTGGTAGGCACGCCGGGCCTCGAGGACGATGTCGCGCTGGACCTGGGAGCAGAAGGGCATCAGCCGCGGCGGGCAGCAGCTCGGATTGTCCTCGGGGCAGAGACGGTTGCCGCCCCGGCCCAGTTCGACCAGGGTGTCGATCCGGTCCTGGATGTCCAGCGCCGCGATCTCGACCGCGAGGTTCCGGCAGGCCGGCGAGTCGACCGTGCAGAGGTTCGGCTGAGGGCTCGGATCAGCGGCTTGGGCCGACGCGGCGACGCAATAGAGCAGCAGGAGACCGGCGCCGAGCAGTGAGGGTGTACGCATTCGGGACCCCTTTCCAGTGGTGGATAGAACGAGACTCCGCGCAATTATAAGGGATAGGGGCTTCCTTACCCGGATCTCCAAGGCCGGCAAAGCTCCAGCGCCGCCGCGCCGGCCGCCTCCAGGAAGCTGGCGATCGACGCCGGCGAGCGCGCCAGGCCGTCGGCGAGGTTCAGCGCTTCGGTGAGCTCGGGATTGCCGTGGCGCATCCGGCCCACTGCGCGACCGTCGCGGTAGAGCACGGGACCGGCGTCGTCCTCCGGGTCGACGGAGAAGCTCCGCGTCCGGTCCACCAGCGGCAGGAAAGCGGCGGCGAGCAGGGCCGTGTTGCGGTCGGTGAGGGTGGCGAAGGCCTCGTCTCCGTGCTCCGGGCTCTCCCACAGGCGATAGAGGCCGTAGCGCTCGTCGCCGAGCGGGACGACGCGCCAGAAGCCGCCGGTCACCGCCTCGCCGGCGGTCACCGGCTCGTCGTGCTGGTCGAGACGTCGGAGGTAGTCGGGGTGGAAGGCGTTGGAGGGGGTAAGATGGTCGTGATCGGGCATGGGAACTAGACTCCTTTGCCTGGTCGGGCTCGGGCGAGCCGCTACGTGATGGCGGCGAGCCCGCCGGCGAGCGCGCCGGCGGCGCCGGCCGCCGCGGCGGGGGCCAGGCCGAGCCGCGGCTTGCCCGGCAGTGCCGCGGCAGGCCGATCGCGAGACCCCCGCCACCACGACAGCAGGGCCGAGGGCAGCGGCCTTCGCTGCTGCGCGCGTGAGGGCAGGTCTTCGCCGTCGGGTCGCGGCGGCTTGCCTCCGCCTCCCCCCTCCGGTAACCTGGTTAGCGAATGACGCCCCGCAAGGATCCGACTTTTTCAGGCCGGCGGGTGCCCGCGACGGCGCCGCCACCGGCCGTAGGCACTGGTCAAGGAAAGGAGAGCAGTCGACGTGGCACGTGAAAGACCCTTCGAGGTCCGCGAGTTTCAGCCGCCGAAAGGCCTGGGACGGATGATCGGCATCGGTCTCGTGGCGCTGGTGGCCCTCTTCCTGATCCTCGGGAGCTTCTACCAGGTCGAGCCCGAAGAGGTCGGCGTGGTGCTGCGCCTCGGCGTGTATACGGGCGACACCGCGGGGCCCGGATTGCACTACAAGATCCCCTTCGTCGACCGGGTGTACAAGGTGCCGATCCAGCGCCAGCTCACCGAGGAGCTCGGCTTCCGCACTCCGGGCCTGCCGGTTCGCCTGGAGGTGGCGCGCCAGGACCCCAAAGACGAGTCGAGCATGCTCACCGGCGACCTCAACGCGGCGACCGTGGAATGGGTCGTGCAGTACCGGATCGTCGATCCGTACAAGTACCTCTTCCGGGTGCGCAACGTGGAGCTCACCTTCCGCGACATGGGCGAGGCGGTGATGCGCGAGGTCGTGGGCGACCGCACCGTCAACGAGGTCATCACCGTGGGCCGCCAGGAGATCACCCAGGTGGCCTTCCAGAAGCTCCAGGAGCTGTGCGACCACTACGAGACCGGCATCCAGGTCGACCAGGTCGTGCTCCAGGACGTGACGCCCCCCGAGCCCGTGAAGCCCGCCTTCAACGCCGTCAACCAGGCCGAGCAGGAGCGCGAGAAGCTGATCAACGAGGCCCAGTCGGAGTACAACCAGGTGGTGCCCAGGGCGCGCGGCGAGGCCGAGCAGACCGTGCTCGCCGCCGAGGGCTACGCCCTCGAGCGCGTGAACCGGGCGCGCGGCGAGGCGGCGCGCTTCAGCTCCGTCTACGAGGAGTACAGGAAAGCGCCGGAGGTCACCCGCCGGCGCATCTATCTCGAAACGTTGGGCGCCATCCTGCCCAAGACCGGCCGCAAGGTCG
The DNA here is from genome assembly GCA_036397835.1 of Thermoanaerobaculia bacterium. Classification (GTDB taxonomy): domain Bacteria; phylum Acidobacteriota; class Thermoanaerobaculia; order Multivoradales; family J023; genus DASWIG01. The sequence goes on along the minus strand of DASWIG010000462.1, from coordinate 8,066 downwards.
TGGTCGACGACGCGGTCCGCGGCTTGCTGCCGCTATTGAACCTCGACGCCGGCCGCGCCGCGCCGCCCGTCCGGCCGGCGCCGCCGGAAGGAGGTGGACCGTGAAGGGCACCGTTCTCGTCGTCCTGGCGCTGATCCTGGCCCTGCTCGTCCTGTCGTCGGTCTTCGTGGTCGACGAAGGCCAGCAGGCCATCAAGACCCGCTTCGGCGAGCCCATCGGCGCGCCGATCACCGAGCCCGGCCTCAAATGGAAGGTGCCCCTGGTCGACCGGCTCTACGTGCTCGAGAAGCGCTTCCTCGAGTGGGACGGCCGCGTCACCAACATGCAGACCCGCGAAAAGCAGCCCATCCTGGTCGACACCTACGCCCGCTGGCGCATCCTCGACCCGCTGCTCTTCTTCCAGCGGCTGCGCACCGAGGTGCAGGCCCAGGCGCGGCTCGACGGCATCCTGAACGGCGAGGTGCGCGACGCCGTGGCGCGCTACGACCTCGCCGAGCTGATCCGCACCAGCGACCGCGAGCCCGTCCAGGACGCCGTGCTCGACTCCGCCGACAAGCTCGAAGAGATCGCGCACGGCCGCGAGGTGATCCGCCAGGAGATCCTCAAGAACGCCTCCCAGCGCGTGCGCCAGGCCGACCTCGGCATCGAGCTGCTCGACGTCCAGTTCAAGCGCATCAACTACGTCGACGCGGTGCGCGACAGCGTCTACCAGCGGATGATCGCCGAGCGCAACCGCATCGCCGACCGCTTCCGCTCCGAAGGCCAGGCTGAGGCGGCGCGCATCCGCGGCACCAAGGAGCGCGAGCTCCAGAGCATCCAGTCGGAGGCCTTCCGCCTGGCCCAGGAGATCATCGGCAAGGCCGACGCCGAGGCCACCGAGATCTATGCCCGCGCCTACGACCAGTCCGCCGACTCGCGGGCCTTCTACGCCTTCCTGAAGAGCATGGAGACCTATGGCGAGACCTTCGACGCGGAGACCTGGCTGGTGCTCTCGACCAGCGGCGAGTTCTACCGCTATCTGAACGGCGCGAGGTAGGCGGCAGAAGCATTGACTTCCCGAATCCCAGGCTCTACCACCCGCCGTGGGCTAGAATATGAGGCCCTTCGACATCGTGTTAGCTGTTTGACGCGACTCAGAGAGCAATCACGGTCGAAGGGCTCGCCCGATAGTCTTTCTGCTTAAGCAGAGTTCCTCAAGGGTTTCGACCGACCGTTCTGTAGAACCCCGGTCAGTCCCGGAGCCGCGGCGCCCTCCGCGGCTCCCCCTCTGAGGGCCGAGATCGCGGCCCAGACGGCATGCGGGGGGCGAAAGCGGCGCTTTCACCTTCCGACCGGTCGAACGTCCCCCGGTCGAACCGGGAGGGCTCGAGGCCGTGTCTCGGGCTCCTTTCTCACTCGCCGGTCGCGGCGAGCGCCTCGAGGCGCGCGGCCTCGAACTCGTCGCCGCGGTTCCAGGCCGGCATCGCGTCGGCCTGGGCGAGAGCCAGGCCGCAGTAGAAGCTCAACCGGGCGTCCTCGACCAGGCCGTCGAAGCTCCACGTGTCGTCGAGCTCGTCGCTCGGCTGGTGGTAGTGCTCGCCGGTCCAGGCCTCGATCTGCGCCTCGCCCCAGCCGGGCTCGCGGCCGCGGAAGTCGGTGCCGCTGCTGACGTAGAGGGCGGGCACGCCGATCTTGGCCAGGTTGAACTGGTCGGAGCGGTAGAAGAAGCCGCGGTCGGGGAACTGGTCGCCCACCACCACGCGGTCCTGGAGCGCCGCCGCCGCCTCCACCACCGCGTCGAGCGACGACTTGCCGTAGCCGATGAAGGTCACGTCGCGCGTCGAGCCCCAGATGTTGCCGGCGTCGAGATTGACGTTGGCGGCGATCTTCCCCGGCGGGAAGGTGGGGGCCAGGGCGTAGTGCTCCGAGCCCAGGAGCCCCTGCTCCTCGGCGGCCACCAGCGCGAAGAGGATCGAGCGTCGCGGCGGCTCCGGCAACGCCTTGAAGGCGCCCGCCACGGCCAGCACCTGGGCGACCCCGGAGGCGTTGTCGCGGGCGCCGTTGTAGATGTCGTCGCCGGCGTCGTTGGGATTGCCGCGGCCCAGGTGGTCGTGGTGAGCGGTGTAGATCACCACCTCGTCGGCGAGCGCCGGGTCGGCGCCGGGGAGCAGCCCCAGCACGTTGGCCGTCTCGACGCCGCGGCTGACGCGGTTCTCCAGGGTGAGCGAGGTGGTGATGCCCAGCGCCACCGGCGCGAAATCGCGCTCTCTGGCGGCCTCGGTCAACCGTGCCAGGTCGTGGCCGGCGGCCGCGAAGAGCGTCTGCGCGGCGTTGTAGGTGGTCCACGCCGCGACCTCGATGCGCGGCTCCTCGCCCGCCGGCAGCTCGAACTGCTCGCCGCTCCACGACGACTGCACCACCTGCCACGGGTAGCCCGCCGACTCGGTGGTGTGGACGATGATGGCGGCCGTGGCGCCGTGGGCTGCGGCGCTCTCGTACTTGTACGTCCAGCGGCCGTAGTAGAGCCGGCGCTCGCCCTCGAAGAGCTGCGGGTCCCAGTCGGGGTCGTTGTTGAGCATCACCAGCACCTTGCCCGCAAGGTCGGCGCCCTTGAAGTCGTCCCAGTCGTGCTCCGGGGCCTTGATGCCGTAGCCGACGAACACCAGCTCGGCGCCATCGATCTGAGCCCTCTCCCGCTGCACCCCGCTGGCGGCGATGAACTCGTCCCACCAGGCGAGCTGGAAGTCGGTGTCGCCGGCGTGGAAGGTCCAGGTCTCGGGGACCTCGGCGTCGATGCCGACGACCTCGAAGGGCTGCTGCCAGGAACCGTCCGGCCCGCCCGGCTCCAGCCCCAGGGCCTCGAGCCGCGCGGCGATGGACTGCCGCGCCGCCTGGTCGCCCGGCGTGCCCGGAGCACGGCCTTCGAGGGCGTCGTCCGAGAGCTCCCGGACCACCTCGCGGAGGCCGTCGCCGGTGATCGCCGCGGCGGCGGCATCGGCGCCCTCGGGCAGGTCGAGGACGGCCGCGGGCGCCGACGCGGGCGCGCCGCCCGCCGGCGGCGCCTCCTCGGAGGGCGCGCAGGCGCTCAGGACCAACAGGAGCAGCGTGCCGGGTATCAGTCTCCTCCTGCGGAGGGTCGTCTTGCGGACCAGGGTCGTCTTCCAGACTGGCTCTTTCATGGGGGACTCCTGCGGATTGGGTTCTTGCGAGATCTCCGGACTCTACCAGACGGGCGCGGGTATAATGCCTCGTCCATGTACGAAGAGCTCGCCGACACCGCCGTCCTCGCCGCCCGCGAAGGAGCCCAGGTGCTGCTGGGATACTTCCGCGGCGGCGGCCTCGAGGCTCGTTCCAAGGGCGACCACGACTTCGTGACCCGCGCCGACCACGAGAGCGAGGACCGCGTGCTCGCGACCCTCCGGCGCGCCTTCCCGGACCACCAGGTGCTGGCCGAGGAACGCGGCTGGGACGAAAGCGACTCCGAGTACTGCTGGTACGTCGACCCGCTCGACGGCACCTCGAACTTCATGCAGGGTCTGCCCGTCTTCTCCATCTCGATCGCCTGCCGCCACCGCGACGAGATGGTGGCCGGCGTCGTCTACGACCCGCTCGGCGACAACCTCTTCACCGCCGTCCGCGGCGGCGGGGCGCGCTGGAACGGACGGCCCATGCGGGTCTCCGAGCGCCCGCGCCTCCACGGCGCCTTCCTCGCCACCGGCTATCCCTTCAAGTCCCGCGCCGCCCTCGACCTCTACCTCGCGGTCTTCCGCGCCGTCTTCCTCGAGGCCCGGGCCATCCGGCGCTGCGGCTCCGCCGCCCTCGACCTCGCCTACACCGCCGCCGGCGTCTACGACGGCTTCTTCGAGCTCCGCCTGGCGCCCTGGGACGTCGCCGCCGGCGCCCTCCTGGTGCGCGAAGCCGGCGGACGCGTCACCGACCTCGACGGCGGCGGCGGCTTCTTCGACGCCGGCAACGTCATCGCCGGAGGGCCGGAGCTCCACCGCGAGCTGCTGGCGACGGTCCACGCCATCGTCGACGAGGCCCGGATGGAAGCCGTCGACCCGGCACGAAATAAGTCCCCCGCCCACTTTGTTGAAAGGTGAGGATTCCCTGACCGGGGCCACTATGATAGCATAGCAATCGAGGACCTTGTCCGCGCTTTCCGCGGGGCGCACAGGAGGTAGGTTCGATGGCGACTCGTCAAGGCAGCCGCACACCCGATCAGGGGCCTCCGCAGGCCCGGCGCCGTCCCTTCCTCGAGATCCAATACCATCCCGGCAACATCCGCCGGGGGGTGCGCTACGTTTTCCTGACCCGCCGCCAGGTCGGCGGGTGGGTCACGGGCGCCGTGCTGTGGGTGGCGTTCGTGGTCTTCGGCCTGGCCGTCATGCCCGCGGTCGTGCGCAACCACCTCGACCAGCGGCGATACCGGGAGCTCGAGGCCGAGCGCACGCGGGAGGGGGAGCGTCTCCAGGGCCTCCTCGAACACCTCGCCGAGCTCGAGACGCAGAGCGCCCAGTCGCTGGTGGAGATGTCGAAGATCCACCTCGCCTACGGCCTGGCGGGAGAGAGCCAGGGTCAGGGAGGCTACCCGCCGCGGGCCGAGCGGACCGCGGGCGTGGGCTCGATCTACGCCGGCGACGTCGAGCGCGGCCAGATCTCCCACGCCGAGATCGAGGGCCAGGTCGAAGCACTGCGGGTCTTCCTCGAAGAGGTCCGGGCCTTCGAGGCCGCCAACGAGGACCAGGTCCGCACCACGCCGTCGCTCTCCCCGCTGCGCAGCGACGCCTTCGTGATGACCAGCCCTTTCGGCACCCGGCGCAGCCCGTTCACCAAGGAGATCGACTTCCATGCCGGCATCGACCTGGCGGCGCAACCGGGCACGCCGGTCTACGCTCCGGCCGACGGCACGGTGACGTTCGCCGGCCGCTTCCCGCTGCGCCAGAGCGTCGCCTGGTGGCGCTACGGCAACCTGGTGGCGCTGCGCAACGGCGAGCGCTTCATGACGCTCTACGGCCACTGCGACCAGATCCTCGTGAAGGTGGGGCAGAAGGTGGAGCAGGGCGACGTGATCAGCACCGTCGGCGACACCGGCTGGAGCACCAACCCCCACCTGCACTACGAGGTGCGCTGGCGCGACGAGGCGGGCGAGTGGGTCCCGGTGGACCCGCGCATCTACATCCTCGACCACCGCTGGCGCGACGAGGAGCGCATGCTCATCCGCGCCCGCCGGGCGCCGAGCAGCCAGGAATTCCAGCCGCTGCCGCGGGTGATCGGACGCTAGGACGCGAAAGCACGTCCGGCGCGAAGAGTCACTTTCTCAGCGCCTGGAAGTAATAGCCCCCGTCGCCCCGCCCCCGCTCGCAAGGCACGCCCAGCTCCTCACACGCCCACAGGAGCCGATCGGCCACCGCGCGGTCGCGGCAGTAGATCTCGATGAAGGGCCCCGGAGCGCGGCGCAGGCTCAGGTCCGGAGGATAGGGCGAGTACAGGGACTTGGGACTGAACGGCACCTCGGACTTCGGCCGCGTGAACGGCGAGATCGCGACCAGGTGAGCGCGGCCGAGGTCTTGCCCGGCCAGCGCTCCGGCCAGCACCGGCTTCTTGTCCTGGCGGCCCTGCCCGTCGAGGGCATAAAGGAACCGGTCGTGATTGAAGCTGTCGAGGACGATCAGGTCGGCCCGAGCTTCCCCCAGGCTCTTCAGCGTCGCCAGCCGGCCGTCTTTCGGGAACGGGCGGGAGACATAGCTCCGGACGAAGACCCTCGTCGCTTCCCACTCGAGATCCGCCGCGCGGACGACCCTGCTCAGGATCGACCGCGTATCCTCTTCGAGGAGGATCAGGTCGTGCCGGACCACGGTCACGGCGTTGGGCAGCGCCGCGGCCAGCGCCAGGGCACAGATCGTCCACCGCGCCGCGCGCTCGCTGCGAAAGAGGTTCCTCGCTCTCGCGAGGAGCCAACCCGCATGGGCTCCGACGCCGGCCAGCACGGCGACGAAGGGGAGCACCGGCAGCACGTAGCGCTGGAAGGCGAGGTGCGAGCTGCCGATCAGGGCATAGGCGGCCAGAGGAAAGAGCAGCACCGCCCATTTGGCCGCGGGCATGATCGCCCGGCTGGCGACGAGCCGGCAGAGTCCGGCGAGAGCCAGGACCAGCACCGGCAGACCGAGAGCGTTGACGAGACTCTCGTCGAGGTGGAAGAGCCATCCCTGCGCCGTGAAATATCCGAAATGCCCGGTCTGCGCGTGCCGGAGCTCGGCAATGAAATCGGCGCGGAAGGTGTCGAGCTCGGCGAGGAGGAACGGATTGGCGGCGAGGAAGACCGCGAGCGCCACCGACCCGGCCGCGAGACCGTGCAGGATCCACAGTCGACGCCGTCGCCGGTAGCAGGCCCACGTCGAGCCCGCGACCGCGACCGCCGCCAGGGCGCCGGGGTACTTGGCGGCGGCGGCGAGACCCACCCAGAGCCCGAGGACGACCGTCTGCCCCAGCGTCAGCGCCGTGCCCGCCGCCGTGAACCGCAACGTGAAACAGACCGCCGCCAGGGCCAGAGCCGCCAGCGGAACGTCCACGGTGGCGAAGTGGGCGTCGGCGATCCAGAGGATCGAGGTCAGGAGGTAAAACGCGGCAATGAACGCGAAGGCGCGATCGCGGACGATCCGCCAGGTCACCAGATACGTCAGGACGACGCCGGCCGCCGAAAAGACGAGAGTGATCAACGGCCCGAGGGCGTCCAACAAGCTCCGATGAGACTCGTAGAAGCCGCGGACGGTGTGCGAGCCCTCGGCCAGCCCGAGGACGGACATTCCCTCGAAGACCGCCGCGAGGACGAACGCATTGAGGTAGATCATCAGCCCCGGATAGCGGAAGAAGCGCGGATTGCCTCCGTTCTCGAGGACGTCCAGAGCCTTCCTGCCGAGGTGGTCCGGGTGCGAGTGGGGCGGCCCCCCGAGCGACCCCAGGACCGCCGCCAGAATCACCAGGACGACGAGGTCCCTGGCGACGGGGCGGTGATCGCGGATCTTCATGGCCACACGGAGCGAAGGTCTTGGCAGGTCGAGTGGTCCCGCGCATTCTAGACGGGTACCACGGGGTCGTCATTCAACGCCGGCGCAGAAGCGCGCCCCCGTGCCCGCCCAGGACGCTTCAGCGTCCTCTCCAGACGGACGGCGGAAGCGCCGGCGAGGTTCAGCGCCTCGGTCAGCTCCGGGTCGCCGTAGCGGATCCGGCCCACGGCCCGGCCGTCGCGGTAGAGCACGGGACCGCCGGGCGCGGCGTCCTCCGGATCGACGGAGAAGCTCCGCGCTCGGTCGACGAGCGGCAGGAAGGCGGCGGCGAGCAGGGCCGTGTCGCGGTCGGTGAAGGTGCCGAAGGGCTCGTCGCCGTCCTCCGGGCTCTCCCAATGGCGGAAGAGGCCGAAGCGCTCGTCGTCGAGAGGCACGACGCGCCAGAAGCCGCCGGTCACCGCCTCGCCGGCGGTCACGGGGTCGTCGTGCTGGGCGAGCTGCCATGACTAGGGTAGAATGACCCGGTACGAACACGAGGGAGCCATGCAGACGGTATCGAAGACCCAGTTCAAAGCCCAGGTGCTCCAGTATTTCCAGCAGGTGGAGCGGACCGGCCAGGAGGTCGTCATCACCGACCGCGGCAGGCCCGTCGTCAGGATGGTGCCCTTCGAGTCCCCAGATCCTGAGGCCGCCCTGAAGTCGCTGCGCGGGACGGTGGTTCGCTACGACGATCCGACCGAGCCGGTAGGCGTCGAGGACTGGAACGTCTTGCGATGATCTTGCTCGACACCCATGCCTGGGTGTGGTGGTTGAGTAATCCGGATAAGTTGTCGGTTCGAGCCCGCAAGACGATCGACGCGGCTTCGGCCGCCGGGGAGGCCCACGTCTCGGCAATCTCGTGCTGGGAGGTGGCGCTGTTGGTGGAGCGCGGTCGGCTCGTTCTGACGGTGGAACTGGAAGACTGGATGACCCGAGCCTCCGGTTTGCCCTACTTCCGATTCGTCGACGTCGACCCATGGATCGCCGTGCGCTCCGTTCGGCTCGCTGAGCCGTTTCATGCCGATCCTGCCGACCGAATCA
>DASWIG010000461.1:0-5751 GCA_036397835.1 Thermoanaerobaculia bacterium | reverse complement strand
CGCGCGCTTCCACGCCATCGACGGCAAGACCTGGAACCATCCCGTGCTGGTCGACGGCGTCCTCTACGTCCGCAACGCCGAGCAGATGGCGGCGGTAAAGCTGCCGGACGCCTAGCTCGACGAAGCCCATACGATCTCCCCGAGCAACGACCGCCAACGGTCGCGGGCTCACAACGCAGGAGACCTCAGAGATGAGCAACGGCAGCGGCAGCAACCCCTACCAGTCCCTGGTCGACGAGGAAACCCCGTCCTGGACCTTCACCTCGCTCGGTCAGGGCTCCCGGGAAATGAGCTGGGAGCGGCTCTACAGCGAGGGGCTCCTGGTCGCCCGCGACCGTTTCTACATCCACAACCGGGCGACGCCGCCGCAGATCGATTCCGCGCAGTGGGTGCTGCGCATCCACGGCGACGGCGTCGCGAAAGCCACCGAGCTCAGCTTCGCCGACGTCGTGGCGATGGAGCCGGTGTCCCTCCTCCGCGTCATCGACTGCGGGGCCAACGGGCGCAGCTTCTTCCCGCCGTCGTCGCCCGAAGACCCGGACAAGTACGAGCCGATCGGCGGCACCCTGTGGCAGCTCGGCGCGGCCGGCGGCGCCGAGTGGACCGGCGCCCGGTTCCGCGACGTCCTCAAGGCCGCGGGGATCAAGAAGAAGGCCAGGAGCGCCGTCCTCACCGGCCTCGACTCGATCGGCTACCAGCACCTCGTGCCGGTCGACAAGATGCTCGAGGACGACTCGCTCCTCGTCTACGCCTTCAACGGCAAGCCGCTGCCCCGGGACCACGGCTTCCCGGCGCGCGCCCTGTTCACCGGCTGGGGCGGCAACTCCATGGTCAAGTGGCTCGGCGACGTCAAGGTCTCCACCAAGAACCTGCCCATCCCGGCGATCCAGCAGAAGGAGCAGCTCCTCATCGGCCCCAGCTATCCCCCCAAGGGGATCCCGGCCACCGTCAACGGGGTCAAGAGCGCGTTCGAGATGCCCTTCGACGCGGTGACGACGCCGGGGCCCCAGAAGCTGCGCGGCCGCTCCTGGTCCGGCCACGGCACCGTCGTCAAGGTCGAGGTCAGCGTCGACGGCGGCAAGACCTGGAAGAAGGCGCGTTTGCTCGAGCCGCGGGTCGAGAAGTTCTGGGTGCGCTGGGAATACGACTGGGAGGCCGCGGCGGGCGTCTACACCGTGATGGCCCGCGCCACCGACGAGAAGGGCAACACCCAGCCCAAGCCCGGCAAGGTGCGCTGGAACGAGAAGGGCCTCGGCTACGACGGCATCGTCCCCTATCGGGTCCGCGTCGTCGGCACCCTGGCGACCTGCTGACCGCCGCCGCATTTGCGGCGACCGGAGAAAGCGGCGCTTGAAATAGCCAGGACGCCGTCAGAGGCTCACCCTCGTCTCGAGGTCGCCCGCGGCGACGGCGTTCATGTAGGCGAGGATCAGGTCACGGGTAAGGAACCGCCCGTGGGCCGCCTCGTCTTCGCGTCGGACGATCGGGAACTGATCGAGGATGTAGCTGGCGTCCTCCCGGCCGATGCCGTAAAGGTGAAAGAGGAGGGCATCGAGGCGCGCCATGCGGTGGCGGCGGTCTTCGTCGTCCCACGGGAACGGATCGCCGTCATGGCCGAGGTCGCGAGCCATCGCAGCAAGGTCGACGGACGTATACGAGAGCCGGAGAACTTGCTCTCGAATGAAGTCGGCGAGAGTTCGACCGCCGAGCGTCTTTTCGAAGGCCGAGGGCGCCGGCAGCGGGAGCTGTTCAAGGATGAAGAGGTTGATGGTCTGACCGTGGATCTTCTGCCTCGCAACGAAGTCGAAAGCGAAAGAGTTCAGGGTCGCAAGCAGCAGGGGTGCCAGCCGTGCGAAGTACTCCGGCTGCGCGTTGTCCGCAGGCTGCAGGAGGGGCAGCTTGTTCCCGAAGGCCACGGCCGGCGCTGCTGCCGCGATGACGGTCCGCGCGTTGGTGGGTGCGGTGATTTCCTTGAAACAGACTGTCCAGTCGAGACGGAAGTGTGCCGCGACTTCGCTCCACTCTACCCAGTACTGGGGATCCGGAAGCCATTTCGCGTCGCGATGCTCGCACTCCGAAGCGGGCGTTGGCTGCGCCGGCCGGTGCACGTTCTCTGGGTGAAGCACGATGCTCGCGGCCCGGTGGTCGTACATCTGGACCATTTTTCCCTCGTAGAGGGGCACGCATTCTGCTTTGCCCTTCTTCCACCGTTTCGCGCCCACCGGGTACCAGCCTTCGGCCTCCAGCTCCGGCCGGGTCTTGAAAAGACCGGAGTCGTTGGTCATGTGGAACATTGTGAGGTAGCGGACCGGCCACGATGACCGAGGCTCCCCGCCGCGACGGTCCACCAGAATGGGGAGCCGTCTGTAGATGCCGGTGGTAATCTCCGCGTCCCGTCGGCTGCGGAAGATCGGCGCGGTGCCGGTGTTGGGGTTGACGGCCGCAAAATCCGCCGGCCCCAGCACGAAGTTCCGCTCGGGCTCATCCAGCTCCTTCACGGAATGGAGGAAGAAGGCGCAGCCGGCCTGGTCGAACCGCCGGGCCTCCCCTCCGAAGACGAAGGCCGAAAACTTGAAGCGGCCGTCCACGTCCGGGAAGAACACTTTCTTGTTCTCGAAGTCGTAGAGGGCCCGCAGTCGTCCCCCCGTGGCGATGCCCTTGAAGAACTCGCTTGCCGATTTATCGGAGGCGATTCCCGAGGGCACCAAGAGGCCAATCACGCCCTGCGGCTGGACTAGCCGCTGGGCACGCTCCACGAACAGGGAATAGATGTTGAGGTCGCCCCGGGCCAGTTGGGAATACTGGCCACTGTCGCGGGCCACACGAGCTGCGGCTTCGGCGGCCGCGCGAGCCTCCAGGTACTGCTGCCAGAGAGGATCCTCTCGCTTTTCGAGCGTCCCAATCTTGCGCTTTCGGTCGGCGGCGCGGCTGGATCGGGCGATCTCCGGCTCCCGCGCCGCGAACCACTCGACCTCCTGTAGCTTGAGGCGGTCCCAGGGCGGATTGCCGATCACGGCGTCGAAGCCCCCGCGGGTCCCCTGGCGCTCGAGCTCCCTCCAGACCGTGGGGAAGGCGAGCTCCCAGTGGAGGAAAACCTCCCTCTCGACCACCTCCGTCCGCTTCTGAAGAAGATCGTTGACGGCTTCGGCTTCCTGGGCCTGGGCGGGTCCGGGGGCCTTCACCTGGCTCTGGTCGAGGACCTGGTTGAGCTCGCCGAAGATCTTCCGCAGGAGCGGGCCCACTCCAGGGTGGTCGAAGCCGGACGGCATCCATCGCAGCGCCTGCCAGAAGTCGAGGATCCGCCGCAGAGGCGCCAGGGTGGCCTCGGCACCTCCGAAGAGCTCGCGGGACTGACGGACTTCGGCGATGTCCGTATCCGAGATCTCGGCGATCTCGTTCAGGGTCTTGCTCGCGAGAGCCACCCGAGTCCGTTCGCCGTGGATGAAGAGGGCGCCGCGGCGATCGAAGTCGTCCATCACGTCGTCGAGCCATTCACCGTAGAGGGAGTCTCCGGTCCTGAGGTGGTGGTCGAGGAAGGAGAGGGGTGCGCCGGCCGTAAAGGTGTGGAGCCAGAGGGCGACCTTGGCGAGCTCGACGGCCATCCGGTTCTTGTCCACCCCGTGGATGACGCGTTTCAAGAGGATGCGGCGCACAATGTGCCGGTCGTCGAGCTGTTCCGGATCCAGGGCCCAGCTCAACTCCTCGGCCGACTTGAGGATGGTTTGGCGGATCGCCTCGATCCGGGCTTCCAACGGCGAGCGGTACGGGGCGTCCCTCGCCCAGTCCACCGCGGCCTCGACCTGGCCCATACGCTCCAGCACCTGGTCTGCCAGGTAGTCCACCAGAGAGACCAGGAAGTGTCCGCTCCCCATGGCCGGGTCGCAGATCTTGAGATCGAGGATGCGCGACGGAGGGTCAAGGCCTTGGAGCTCTTCGAGGCGCTCGGCCTTGGGGCGGCGGGAGCGCCCCAGCTCCGCGATGGCGGCCTGGAAGGCAGTGTCGGCTGCCTCGAGGAGCGGCTCGAGAGTCGTGCGGAGGATGAGCCGGACGAGGTCATCGTGGGTGTAGTAGCTTCCGCTGGCCCTGCGTGCGAACGGATTCGGTTTGAGGCTCACGCCGCCGTCGTCCGCTACCGGTTCGAATTGGAGCAAGCGCTCGTAGACGGAGCCCAGGTGCTGGACCGAGAGGTCCCGGTAGTTGATCCAGCGGCGGCGGTCGCCTTCCTTCCGGCGCGAAAGGGCGTCGATCAAGGGAGCCAGTGCGGCGTCGGGGAGGCGCACGCGGTCGAGGAGCGGGTCGGGCTCGAAGAGACCGCCGTCGTAGGGTGGCACACCGAGGGACGGATCCCCCTCACCAACCGCCCGGAACAGGTCCTGGAGATGGTGGTAATAGCGCGCCGCGGTGGCGCTCAGCGTGTCACTCCCGTCGATCCGATCCTCGAGATCGAGCCGAACCCGGCGGAGAGAGTAATCGTCGTAGCGCGGATCCTGGGCTGGGAGGAGGTTGCGGTCCTCGGCGAACAGCACGAAGAGCAGCCGATAGAGGAAGGTGAGCCCCGAGCGGCGCACCTCGTCCAGATACTCGGCCGAGAGGGGGTCGGGGCTTTCCGGGTCGTGCTTGATGAGGGCGGCCAACAGATCAGGGAAGACCCGCTGAAAGACGACCGCGCCGAGGTCGAGGGAGACCCGCTCCTCCCACCGCCGGCTCTCGTCGAGGGCCTGGGAGTGCAGACTCCATCCTTCCGGATGCGCCGGATCCGAAAGGAACGCCAGGCGCCGGAAGAGGAGCACGAAGACCCGCAGGTAGTGATCCCGGCGTTCGGCCTCCGCGGCGCCGGGCTCGACCTGGACCCCCGGCACGTCGAAGAGGACCGGAAGGTCGAGCTCCAAGAACTCTTCGGCCCGGGAGCGGGCTCCCTGATAGTAGAGGCGCCAATGGCGGCCGTTGGTGAGGATGCCCCAGCGGATGCGCCTGTCGGACGCAACTTCCGCCCTACTCAGGTAGCGGAGCATTTGGGTCGAGGGCGCACCACCACCGAGCACTGCCCGGGACTCGGCGCGGTCGAGGTTCCGCTGCCAGCGCTTGGACTCGACGATAGCGGTGCCGTGGCGGAAGCGGTCGTGCTCCTGCGCCTCGGCCTGGGCGGCGCTCTTGGCCTCAGCGTCGGCGAACAGCAGCACGTCGGGCACGTCGAGACGACCCCATCCGGAGGCGGTCTGCTGCGGGAGGTAGTGCGCCCAGCCCAGAGCTTCGAGGACGGGCCAGATGAGGTCGGCCTCGGTGGTGGCCTCGTTCGGGTTGCCGGTGACCGGGAAGGTGCGGAAGGTCTCCGCGATGCGGTCTTCGACCTCAGCGAGAGCCGAGCCGTCCAGGTCACGCCAGGCGGCGGTCTCGGTGATGCCTTCGTCGAGATAGTCCAGCGTAAACAGCTTGCCTCGCACAGCGGCTCCAAGAATCGCTCGGATTGTACCTCCTGACCCAGCGCGAGGTTCTGCGCGGTGGCGAGCCTCTCCCGGCGGCCGCCGCGCTACCTGCTCGCCTGGCCCCTACCGGACCAGCCCGACGTGCGCCACGTGGTGACGCCCGTGCCAGGCGTAGAGGGCGAGGACGTCGTCGAGGCTCAGCGGACGCGCGTGGTCGGGATGACGCAGGGTGCGCGCCCAGTCGTCCGGGCCGAGCGAGCGCAGCAGCAAGACCCACCGCCGGTGGACGGCGTCGAGGAGGTCGAGGGAGACGTCGATCGGCGCCCGC
>DASWIG010000460.1:0-7121 GCA_036397835.1 Thermoanaerobaculia bacterium | reverse complement strand
GGGGCGCTCAACGACGACATCAAGGTGACGTTCACGGCGGTCACGCCGGGCAAGGCGATGTCGTTCACCAACATGAACGGCGACATCGACGTGACTTTCCCGGCGAGCCTCAAGGCCGACCTGCGCATGCGCTCCGACATGGGCGAGATCCTGACCGACTTCGACTTCGAGGCCGTCGCCGCCACCAGCCGCTCGCAGGAAGGCGGCGGCGAAGGCAAGGGGTTCCGCCTGAAGATCGAGAACGAGGTCCACGCCAAGGTCGGCGGCGGCGGGGCGGAGATCGTGTTCAAGAACTTCAATGGGGACGTGCTGATTCGGAAGGCGAAGTAGGAGGACGGCTTTCGCCGTCCCCTCCCATTCGCGAGGGGCTGCCTGGCCCGGCTACGCAGAGCCGAAGACGTCCTCGAGTCGGTGAGCCTCGAGCACCCGCTCGCTCCAGCGTTCGAGCTCGTCGCGGCTGGCCTGCTCGAGGCGCTCGAAGACCCACTTGGGAAGCTCGGTAAAGCGCCGACGCAGGAGCCGCTCTAGGAGGGAGGCTTCGCCTTGGCGAATGCCCTCCTCTATGCCTTCCTGACGGCTCAGCCGCTCAACACTCGTGACGTAGCGCATGTTCGTTTCCTCTTCAATTCGGTCGATCTCGTCCTTGAAGCGTCGGTCCAGGTCCTCCGGCAACCGCATCACCCAGTCGACGAACCAGAACAGGTCCAGGATCCGCTGGCGCGGCCACCCCTTCTCGTACAGCCGCCGGATCAACCACAGCTTCCAGCGCAGACGCTCTTCCGGGACGTGCCGCGTGGCCTTCGTCTTCAAGTGCGCCATGATAGTCGAAGATCCGGTAGTAGTAGACGAAGAGCCGCTCGGGCAAGCTGGCTTCCGGCTCCCCCTGGACCTCGACGTGGAGGTGGACGATCTGGGGCTCGCCGTCGAGGCGGTAGACCCTGAAGAGCTTGTCGGCGAGGCGCCGGCCGAGCTCGGCGTCCCTGACCACCTGCGTGAGCTCCTTGTCGAGGCTCTCGTAGCCCCGCGACCAGTCGATCTGGGCGTGGATCTGCGGGAAGAGAAGCTCCATGAGATCGGGAAGAAGTCGATCGGCGATCTCCTTCCAAGGGCTGTCGTAGCTGTCGCGTGGCGGACTTGGGGAGCGGGCGGCCGCTGGTGATGGGTCGGTCACGATCGGATCTCCTCTTACAGTCCTGTGCCCTTGGAGCCCCACCGATGCTCTGCCCGGACGAGCCCGATCTCGTAAGACGGGTTGTCCACCACGAAAGCGCTCTCGAGGATCCGCGCGTCGTAGGGATGGAGGTTGGCCTCGTCCATCAGGTAGACGTAGACCGTGTACTCGCCCTTGATCAGCGGCAGGGCGGGCATCTCGAGCACGGTCCGGTAGCGGCGCTCGCCGGTGAACGGGGGCAGCGTATCGCGCACGGTGGAGAACGACACCACCTGCACCCCGTCGACGCGGTCGACGCCCACGGCGAGGTGGAACTGGAGACCGGGGTCCTCGGTCTCCCAGTCGATCTCGAGGCGCCACGGCTCGCCGTAGGCCACCAGTCGTCGTCCCGCCTCGGCGCGTCCGCCGCCCAAGCGGGTCTCGGTCAGCCGCGCCGGACGCGCGCCGGTCTCGGCGACCGGCGCCGCCGTCGTTCCGCGGGCCTCGGTCTTCTTGAGCAGGAAGCTCTCGTAGCCTCGGATGACCTCGGTGGCCGGGCCCAGCTCCTCGACGCGGCCCTGGCGCAGCCACAGGGCGCGCTGGCAGAAGTTGGCGACGTAGTACATCGCGTGCGAGCAGAAGAGCAGCGTGCCGCCCGCGCGCACGAACTCCTGCATTCGGTCCATGCACTTCTTCTGGAAATAGCCGTCGCCTACCGACAGGGCCTCGTCGATGATCAGCACGTCGGGCTCGACCTGGGTGGCGATGGCGAAGCCGAGGCGCATGGCCATGCCCGTGGAGTAGGTCTTGACCGGCTGGTCGACGAACTCGCCGAGCTCGCTGAAGGCGATGATCCGCGGCAGCTTGGCCTCGACCTCGTCGGGCGTCAGGCCGAGCATCGCGGCGTTGAGCCGGATGTTCTCGCGGCCGGTGAACTCGGGGTGGAAGCCCGAGCCGAGCTCGAGGATCGACGCCACCTTGCCCGAGACGTGTACCCGGCCCGCGGTGGGCGTCGTCACCCCGGCGAGCACCTTGAGCAGCGTCGACTTGCCGGCGCCGTTCTCGCCGATGATCGCCAGCCCCTCCCCCTGCGGCAGCTCGAAGCTGACGCCGTGGAGGGCGTGGAACTCGCGGTGCAACGGCCGGCGAGCGAAGAGCTCCCACAGACGGTTCCACGGCGAGCCGTAGACGCGGTAGACCTTGCGCAGGTCGGCGACGGTAATGGCGGCGGCGCTCATTTAATCAGATGGGGAACGGGCGGACCGACGGGTGAGCCAGACGGCCGCCGCCGCGAAGAGCGCCAGCCCGGCGAGGTCCACGGTCGCCACCGGCAGGCCCGCCCAGTCGCCGCTCGAGCGGTCGGGAGGGTAGAAGATGAGGATGGCGGCGAGCATCATCACCGCCCGTGCGCCGAGGCCCAGGCGGCGGCCGAAGAAGCCGGTCAGCGACGCCGCCAGCGGCACCGCGCCCACCGCGTTCAGGGCGAAGGCGGCGGCGATCGCCGGCCAGGCCGCGACCTCGCCCGCCGGCGTCAGCATCAGCAGCTCCGGCCGGTAGACGAAGAGGAAGGGGAGCACGAAGCCGATCAGCGAGTACTGGAAGGCGGTGACCGACGTGAGCATGATCTTCGAGTCGGCGATCGACGCCGCGGTGTAGGCCGCCAGCGCCACCGGCGGCGTGACCATCGACATCAGGCCGAAGTAGAAGATGAACATGTGGGCGGCCAGCGGCGTCACCCCGAGGCCGCCCAGGGCGGGACCGATCAGCGTCGCCAGCAGCAGGTAGCACACCGCCGACGGCAGCCCCATGCCGAGCACGATCGACGACGCCATGATCAGCAGCAGGGCGAGGAAGAGGTTGTTCTCGGCCAGCGGCAGGATGGTGGCCGGCAGCTTCGAGCCGACGCCGGTCAAGGTGACCACGCCGAGCACCACGCCGACGCTCGCCGACGCCGCCACCAGGGCGACGCCGCTCCTGGCCGCCCGCTCGCAGCTCTCGACCAGCCGCCGCGGCGTGAGCCGCAGCGCCGGGGAGAGCCAGCTCATGACGAGGGCGAGGACCATCGCCAGGCTCACCGCGCGGAAGACCGTGGTGCCGTAGACCAGCAGCGCCACCAGGGCGCCGAGGCTGACGAAGAAGATGGCGCCCGATAGCATTCCCGCCGGCGGTCCCGCCGCGGCCGCGTCGGCTTCGGCGGTCGTCGGCACGCCGCCGCGGGCGACCAGGCGCTGGGCCATGAAGTGGACGATGAGGAAGAGCGCGAAGTAGTAGAGCACCGACGGCAGGATGGCGGCGCGGATGATCTCGAGGTAGGTCACCGGCGGATCGATGATCTCGAGCATCATGTAGGCGCCGGCCCCCATGACCGGCGGCACCAGGGCGCCGCCCGAGGAGGCCGCGGCCTCGATGGCGGCGGCCACGTGGGGCCGGAAGCCCGAGCTCTTCATCAGCGGGATGGTGAAGGTGCCGGTGGTCGCCGTGTTGGCCACCGCGCTGCCCGAGAGCGACCCCATCAGGCCGCTCGAGAGCACCGAGACCTTGGCCGGGCCGCCGGCGCTGCCGCGGAAGAGCCGCCGCGCCGTGTCGATGATGAAGCGCGTCGCCCCGGTGGCCTCGAGCAGCGCGCCGAAGACCACGAAGAGGAAGACGTAGGTGAACATCACCCGCAGCGCCAGGCCGAAGACGCCCTGGCTGTGCAGGTAGGTCTGCGACACGATGCGCTCGAGGCCGTAGCCGCGGTGCGGAAAGAGCCATGACGGCATCGCCGGCCCCCAGAAGGCGTAGGCCACGAAGACCAGGGACAAGAGCGGCAGGGCCCAGCCCACCACCCGGCGCGTCGCCTCGAGGATCACCAGCAGGCCCACGGCGCCGATCGCGTAGTCGAGGCCGGCCTCGGCCCCCGCCCGATTGCCCAGCGACTGGCCTTTGAGCCACCAGCTCTCGAAAGCGGGCTCGGTCTGGAACACCACGTAGCCGCAGCACACGACGGTCAGACCGGCGAGCGCCCAGTCGAGAGCGCCGGACCAACGCGCTTCCCGCCAGCGCGTCGCCGGCGGGAAGTACAGGAAGCACAGCACGATGCCCAGCAGCGCGAAGATCGCGACCTGCGACTGCGGGCGCAGGTGCGGATAGTTGACTTCCGCGAGCGTGAAGAGGCAAAGGGCGACCGCGAGGACCCGGATCGCCCGGGGACGAAGCCTGCCCTGCGAGCTCACCCCTCGCCGGCCTCCGGCTCGCCGGCCGCCGGCTGGCCGGCCGCCGCGTCACCCGCCGATCCTTCCGTTCCCGCGTCCTCCGGCCAGATGCCGATCTCGCGGTAGTAGCGCACGGCGCCGGGATGGAACGGCGTGCCGGTGCGGCGCACCACGACCTGGGGCTGGATCGCCCGCCCCGCCGCGTGGCGCTCGACCACCTGCCGGCGGTTCTCGTAGATCGTCCGGGTGAACTGGTAGACGGTCTCCTCGTCGGCCGACGCCGCGGCGATGAGGTGCATCGAGCCGACGTCGAGGCCGACGAAGTCAGCGTCCTGGCCGCGGTAGGTGCCGGC
The DNA here is from genome assembly GCA_036397835.1 of Thermoanaerobaculia bacterium. GTDB lineage: Bacteria > Acidobacteriota > Thermoanaerobaculia > Multivoradales > J023 > DASWIG01. The sequence goes on along the minus strand of DASWIG010000460.1, from coordinate 2,424 downwards.
GGGGATGGTGGCCGGGTGGAAGAACGGGTAGTCGGCGATGAGCCGCTCGCGAACCTCGGGATCGAAGGGCACGAAGTAGAGGTCCATCGACGAGGCCGCCTGCACGATTGACGCGGTGGGCACGGCGCCGCCGAGGAAGGCGGCGTCGGCGCTGGCGTCGGTGAGCAGGTCGACGGCGGAGGACTGCGGCGCGTTGAGCGCCTGGAGGTCGCCGAGGCCGAGGCCGTGGGCCTCGAGGATCGGCGTCACGAAGTCCTCGAAGCCGGCGCCCGAGGGCCCAAGGACGACCCGCTTGCCCCGGAGGTCGGCGATCGTCCGGATGCCCGAGCTCGCCGGGGTCAGGAAGAGGGCCACGTTGGGCGCCAGGGTCATCACCGAGGCGACGTCGTAGGGGCGGTCCCAACTGGTCTCGCCGCGCACCGCGAAGTAGGTGATGGCGGCGTTCGAGAGGGCGAAGTCGAGGTCGCCGTCGATCAGGCGGCGGATGTTCTCGCGCGATCCCTGGGTGGCCTCGGCGGTCACCTGCCAGCCCTCCGGGCCGTTGGCCGCGGCGACCTCGGCGAGCGCGCCGCCGACCACGAAGAAGGCGCCGCCGGGCGGCGCCGTGCCAAGGCTCAGGAATCGGCGGACGGCCGGCGCCGGGGCGCCGCCGTCGGGGCTCGGTCCGCCGCAGGCGCCGAGGACGCCGAGGGTGAGGACGAGGGAGGTCAACGAGCGCGGAATCGACATCGTGCTGTTCATGGGGGGGAGGCTACCACGATCCATCGGCGGAACCGCTGGGTCGTCGGCTGGCTCGAATCCGGTGTATGCTTACAAGGTTGACCCGGGGACCAGCGGCATGAGCGACGCAATCCTGGCCAAGCTTGACGACCTCAAAGGTGGGCTGGATGCCCTCCGGACCGACGTGGCCGGCCTGTGTCAGGCCGTGACGGGCCTGCAGAACGGTCAGACGGGCCTGCAAAACGGTCAGGACGCGCTGCTGCGGGACGTCGTGGAAATCAAGAACCGGCTGGAGGAAGCCTACAGGGACCTCCTCCGGGCGATCAGCGAAAGCAACGAGGTCGTTCTGGAAAGCATGACGAGCCTGCGCTATCGGGTGACCGTGCTCGAGCGGCGGCAGGCGGGCTGAAGCCGTGGACGCCAAGTCTCTCGACGCAGAGCCGCACAGCCGGGAGAGCGAGCGCGCAGTGCTCGCCGCGGTGCTCGTGTCGCCGGGTGAGCTACCGGCGGTCAGCGCCCGGCTGACCGCCGAGGACTTCTTTATCGAGCCGCACCGGGTGCTCTTCAAGGCGATGATCGAGCTGCAGGCCGCCAGCTCAGAGATCGGCCAGCGGACGCTTCAGGCCAAGCTCGAGCATGACCGGCTTCTCGACGATGTCGGCGGAACGGCTTACCTCGGCGGCCTCACCATCGAGCCGACCGACGTCGCCCGGCTCAGGACCCACGTCGAGCTGATCAAGGAACGAGCCGTCCGCCGGCGACTGATCAGGACCTGCGCCCAGATCCGAAGGTGCGGATAAGAGCCCGTGCCGCGCATCCGCGACCCGGCTCTAAATGTCTTGAGCCCTGGAGCTTCACGGAGTCTCTTGCCAAGATCAGGAGAGCCGGCCGCATACAGTGGTCCGGTCACCTGGTCAACCCGGCGTAATGTCCGCCGTAACAGGCCCCCGCTACGGTAGGTCCGAGCCGCGCGGTGGCGCCGCCACCCATCGGCTCCAGGGCAACCAGGGGGGCCTCTCGACGCCGGCGAGCTCCAGGGTCGTCAGGAGCAGAACCGATGAACGACGACAACCTCAGAGCCGGCCGGTGCCGGCGCTGCCTGCGTCCGCGCACGACCGCGCTGGCGACGCTTCTCCTCCTCGCCGCCGCGCAACCCCTTTCGGCGGAGGAATCCGCGACGGCCGAGCCCGCCGCGCAAGAGCATCCCGCGGCCGCCGAGGAAAGCTCGGTGCCGGTGCTCGAGCAGATCACGGTGACGGCAAGGCGCTACGAGGAGTACCTGCAGCTCGTGCCCGCTTCCGTCAACGTGATGACCGCCGACTACCTCTTCGACCAGGGGCTGACCAACGTCCGAGACGTCGTCGACTTCGCGCCCGGCGGCGTCTCGACGGCCTTCAACAAGATGCAGGACCGCTACGGCCTGCGCGGCATCTCGTCGCAGACCGAAGGCTCTTCCGGCGACTCCTCGGTGGCGACGGTCATCGACAACGTCGTCATCTCCAGGGAGTTCATGAAGAGCCAGACCTTTTTCGACATGCAGGACGTCGAGATCCTGCGCGGGCCCCAGGGCACCGCCTTCGGCCGCAACGCCTCCTCGGGCCTGATCCACCTGAAGACGGCGAGGCCGGCGTGGAGCCGCAGCAGCGGCGTTTCCGCCGAGCTCGGCGGCCACGAGACCTATGGGGCCGAGGCCTTCGTCACCGG
>DASWIG010000459.1:0-12016 GCA_036397835.1 Thermoanaerobaculia bacterium | reverse complement strand
GTACGGACGGCTTCGCCACCGTCGCCGCCATCATCGACGCCGGCACGCCGGCACGCCTGCGGCCGGCGCCAGTTGCACCGCGATGGGCGCGATCGGCACCTCGAGGTGGCGAAAGTCGGCTGCTGGCAGCGGCCAGACCTCGCCTCGATCCCGATCTAGATAAACCTTACCTTCCACATGGAAGTTAAACGGTGTTTTGGACAAGAGTGAAGCGAAAGAGGCTTTGTCGAGCATCTGCTGGAGCCGAGCGGTAGTTGCAACACCAGCGGTAGGTTCTCGATTGAACTCCTCCCAGGAGACGCCAAGTCGATCCTCAAGGAAGTCCTTCAATTCCCTCCATACCGCCGACCTGCCATGCCCGATAAACACTTTCTCGACCTTCTGCGTCGTTGAGCGATCTGCGATGTTATGAATCTCCATGTACTTCAACAGGCTTCTGCTGAACTTTACGAGTTTAGTTAGAGATTCGATCTACACTCCCGTAGGCAACCGCGTTGGCCATGTTCTCTTCCGGTCGACTGACGGTAGGCAGAAAGTATTACGCGCGGTGCATCTGAGCGCGTTCTCGTTCTTGCTTGCTTTCTTCCGTCTGGAGGCGACGGATTCGGGGCGCCCGGCAGATTGATCAAGTCGAGGTCTTCCTGCGGTATGCGAGCCGCGTACTGAAGCTCTGCGAAGACACGCAGGCTCGACGCGCTCAGCGTCCTCCCGTCGATGATGTAAGGGAGCAGCGGCTCGAACGCGAACCGGTCCCAGCCGCTATTCACCCTCGCCGAGTTGAAGCACATCTTCAGCAGCCAGCGCGACAGGAGGTGGTAGTCGTACTTGAGGACTACCTTGTCACCGGAGTTCAGTGAGCGTCGGAAATACTTGTCCCAGAGGGAACAGATGTACGAGTCGAGCTCAGATAGTGGGCCGCTGTTGCATGGCTTGCAGACATCTCTGACGACTGGGTCGTTCGGAAGATCCACGCCGAGGCGAGCTGTCCAGAAGGCCCTATCCGACTCGCCAGGCAGCCTTGACAACCGAGCATGCAGGGCCGCGGGCCAGAGATGCTCGCGTGTCAGCCGCCTGGCCTGACCACAGAAGGCACACTTTCTAGGCACTTTCTGACGACCTAACGTAAGAGTCGACGTCAGCTACTGTCGTATGGCCACCGTGCTCCAGGGACCATGGAATCAACATATCCCTCCGTGTTTTCCCGCGGTTGGGAGGCTACTTCGCTGGTCGGGCGCTGTCAAGTACGACACTTCCCCTGTAGCATAACACCCCGAGCGGACCTCCTCCCGGAGAGGGCGTTGCGGAAGGGCTCGGCCTCGAAGCCGACCCACTCGCGGGAGCGTTCGAGCAGCGTCTGGCAGCGTTCGATCAGCACCTCCAGGTCCCCCTTGCGTTCGCGGGAGGCTTCGAGCTCTTCCTGGGTGACGCGCTTGCGTTCGGCGTCGAGGTCGGCGGCCTCGATCTCGCGCGCGAGCTGTTCCGCGTCGCGGTGGCGGATGCCGCGTCGCGGTGGCGGATGCCGCCTCGGGCGAGACGGCGCTCGACGTCGTCGTCGATGACCTTGGAGAGGCTGCCGAGCTCCTTCTTGATGGTCTCGGTCTTGCGCACGAGCACGGAGAGGACGTGGTCTTCCACGCGCTGGGGCAGCACGAAGTAATGGCAGCGGACTTCCGGCGCCGACTCGCCGTGGCCCCTGGAGACGCACCACCCAGATGAGCTCGGTGCCGGCGGCGAGGAGCTCCCCGATCTTGGCGGCGAGCTCGTCCTCGTCCTGGCCGGTGTCGGCGTACTCCACCGCCAGACACGCGGGACGCCCTTGACCCAGCCGGGCTCGTCAGGGATCCGTCCGGACGAGAGGTCCGGGGCCCGCAGGGTGCCGGGTTGCGGCGAGAATCCGGTGTCGATCCCCACGTCCTCGCTGGCTCCCGGCGTGGCGCGGTGACGCGTCGTCGGCGCCAACAAAGTGCCCGTAGACGCGGGCGTCCTACGACCCCGCCTCCTCCAACGCCTTCGTCAGCGCCGGCACGATCTCGTGCAGGTCGCCGACGATCCCGTAGCGGGCGATCGAGAAGATCGGCGCCGACGGATCCTTGTTGATCGCGACGACGCAACCCGACCCCTTCATGCCCACCAGGTGCTGGATGGCGCCCGAAATGCCGAGCGCCAGGTAGAGCTTGGGCGCCACCGTCTGGCCGCTGGAGCCGATCTGGCGGTCGCGCGGCAGCCAGTCGTTGTCGATCACCGGACGGCTGGCGCCGATCTCGGCGCCCAGCATCTTCGCCAAGTCCTGGATCGGACCCAGCTTCTCGGGACCGCCGATCCCGCGGCCCACGCCGACGACGATGCTCGCCTTCGTCAGGTCGACTCCCTCGGCGCCGGCCTTCTCGACCCCGAGGATCTCGCGGTCGGGCGCCGGCGCCGCCTCCGCGAGGGTCTCGATCCGGGCGCTGCCGGCGGCGGCGCCGTCGGCCGGGAAGGCGCCCGACTGCACCGAGACGAACACGGTGCCCTCGCCCCGGACCCTGACGCGGGAGGAGAGCTTGCCGCCGAGGATCGGCCGCGTCCACACCAGGACGCCGTCCTCGACGGCGAAGCCGGTCACCTCGGGCACCAGGGCGGCGTCGACCTCGTGGGCCAGGCGCGCCGTGTAGTCGACGCTCTGGTAGGTATGGGGGAAGACGACGAAGTCGGGCTTCTCGCTCTTGAGCGCCGGCGCCAGGGCGCCGACGTAGCCGCCGGGCGTGTAGTCGGCCAGGCGCGGGTCGTCGGCGACGCGGACCGCTTCGAGGTCGTAGCCGGCGGCCTGCTCGGCGATGGCGCCGACGCCGGCGCCCAGGAGCACCGCCGAGGCGGTGCCGCCGACGGCCGCCGCCAACTTCTGGCCGGCGGCGACGGCTTCGCGCGACATGCGGTGCAACCGTCCGTCGCGGTGTTGCAGGACGATCAGGACCCTCTTCGTCATCACAGCACCCTCGCTTCCTTCTGTAGCTTCTCGACCAGCGTGCGGGCGGCGGTCGCCGGGTCGCCGGCGATGATCTCGGCGCCGGCGCCGGCCTCGGGAAAGGCGACCGAGAGGACCTCGAGACGCGCGCCGGCGGCGCCGATGGCGCCGGCGGCCAGGCCCAGCTCGTCGGGGGCGGGCGTGGCAATGGGCTTGCGCTTGGCCTGCATGATGCCCTTGAGCGAGGCGTAGCGCGGGTGGTTGATGCCGGCCTGCACCTGGATCACCGCCGGCAGCGCCAGGCGCACGATCTCGTTGAGGCCGCTCTCCATCTCGCGGGTCACCCGCGCCGACTTGCCGCCGTCGTCGAGCTCGACGCCCATCACCAGCCAGGCGTGCGGCCAGCCGAGCTGGCCGGCGATCAGCGAGCCGGTGGCGCCGAAGCCGGCGTCGTCGGACTGCGCGCCGGTGAGCACCAGGTCGACCTGCTCGCGGGCGAGCGCCGCCGCCAGGGCGCGGGCGGTGGCGGCGGCGTCGCCGCCCTGGTAGGCGTCGTCGGCGAGGTGGACGGCGCGGGCGGCGCCGAGGGCCAGGGCCTTGCGCAGGGCTTCCTGCACCCGCGCCGGGCCGAGGCTGACGACCACTACCTCGCCGCCGGTCTTCTCGGCCAGGCGCAGGCCCTCTTCGAGGGCATAGGCGTCGCTCTCGTTGATCACGAAGGCCACGTCGTCCTCGTCGATCCACCGGCCGTCGGCGGCGAGGCGCAAGCGGGCCTCGGTGTCGGGGACTTGTTTGATACAGACCGCGATTCGCATGCGGCCAGGTTACCACGCCGCCGCGGCGGTGGACATCCCCCCCGCGTCATGCTACTTTCCGCCCGGAATCCGGGCCGGCCCGATAGTTGCATAGCCCACTTCCGGAGGAAGGGACCGCATGGACTGGGAGCCTTCGCTACTGCTCGCTCAAGCCGCTTCGCGACCGGGTATCTGGGAGATCTTCCTACGTTCCGGTCCGATGGCGAAGCTCGTCTTCGGCGGCCTCGGAGTGCTGTCGATCGGCTCCTGGGCGATCATGATCAGCAAGTCGCTGCAATTCCGCAAGGCCGACCGCCACGGCGAGCAGTTCCTCGACGTCTTCCGCCGCAGCAAGCGCTTCAGCGAGGTCAACGCGGTGGCGCCGCGGCTGTTCGGCACGCCGATGGTGGGGCTCTTCCAGTCCGGCTACGCCGAGATCGACTCGCAGGTGAAAGCGGCGCAGGAGGCCGCCAAGGCCGGCATTCCGGTCGCCTCCTTCCGCGTCAAGTCGCTGGAGAGCGTGGAGCGCAGCCTGCGCCGCGCCATCGGCGTCGAGGTGGCGGTGCTGGGCCGCGGCCAGCCCTTCCTGGCCACCACGGCAGCGGCCTCGCCCTTCATCGGCCTTTTTGGCACGGTGTGGGGCATCATGGTGGCCTTCCAGGACATCGGCCTCTCCGGCAATCCGTCGCTGACGACGGTGGCGCCCGGCATCGCGGAAGCGCTGATCAACACCGCCGCGGGCCTCGCGGCGGCGATCCCGGCGCTGGTGGGCTTCAACTACTTCGGCGCGCGGCTGCGCCAGATGCGGGTGCAGATGGAGGACTTCGTGCTCGAGTTCATGAACCTGACCGAGCGCAACTTCACCTGAGGCGGCTCACCACGGAGGGCGACCATGGCGTTCAACCTGAGCTCCGGCCAAGACGAATCGGAGATGGCCGACATCAACGTCACGCCGCTGGTGGACGTGATGCTGGTGCTGCTCATCATCTTCATGATCACGGCGCCGCTGCTGCACCAGGGCATCGAGGTGACGCTGCCGCAGACCGAGGCCGCCGAGACCCTGAAGCTCAGGGTGGACGATCCGCTGGTGCTCTCGATCAAGCCCGACGGGCTCGTCTACGTGCGCAACCAGCCGATCCATCCGACTCAACTGGTCGAGCGCCTGCAACCGATGCTCGAGAGCCGCGACGACGACCAGGTCTTCCTCAAGGGCGACCGCGACATCTCCTACGCGCAGTTCATCAACGTGGTGGACCTGCTCTACAAGGGCGGCGTGCGCCACGTCGGCCTGGTCACCGAGCAGATCGCGGGGAAGTGAACCGTGCCGCAGCAGCTCGACCGCATCTTCGCCGACCGCCTGCTACGCGCCCGCCGGGGGCGCGCGGCGAGCGTCGTGATCTCGGCGCTCTTCCACGGCGCCCTGACGGCCGGGTTCCTCTTCTTGCCGGCGCTCTTCGCCGAGCCCAAGCCGCAGCTCGAATACGTTTCAGTGCTGGTGGTGCCGCCGTCGGTGCTGGGGATCGAGGAGCCGCCGCCCCCGCCGCCGCCGCGGACGCCGCCGCCCCCGCCGCCGGTCGCGCCGCCGCCGCCCCCGCCGCCGGCGCCCGACGTGCCGGTCCTGCCCGTCGAGAAGAAGAAGCCCGAGACGCGTCCGGCGACTCCGCCTCCTCCTCCGGCGCCGCCGCCGCGCCTGCAGCAGGACCGGCCGCCGCGGCGGCAAGGCTCGCCGACCGGGCACGCGCTGGGCGCCGCGAGCAGCCAGGCGACGCTCGGCGTCGAGGACCCCAACTTCACCTACGGCTGGTACCTCGACCAGGTGGTCAACCGGATCACCGGCAACTGGACGCGGCCGCTGGTGGGCCCGGAGGCGCGGGCGCTCTTCTACTTCCGGATCCAGCGCGACGGCACGATCACCGAGCTGACGCTCAAGGAACCGTCGGGCTTCGACGAGTTCGACGCCGCGGCGCGCCGGGCGGTCGAGGCGTCCTCGCCGCTGCCGCCGCTGCCGCGGGCGTACAAGCCCGCGTTCCTCGGCATCAACCTGATCGTCAAATAGTCCGATGAGCTAGACTGACTGACGAAGCGAGAGGTCCCCATGAACCAAGAGCCCACCATCCGCCGTCGCCCGCGGGTCCCGTGGCTGGCCGCCACCGTCCGGAGCGCCACCGTCCTGAGCGCCACCGTGATCGCCGCCGCGGTGCTGGCCGGCGCGCCCGCGGTCTCGGCGCAGGAGGAAGAGCCGATCGTGGAGGGCGAGACGGCGACGATCCGGATCGGCGACCGCGCCCGCGCCCAGATCCGGCTGGCGTTCCCCAAGGCCGACCTCGACGCCGCGCTCGGCGCCGCCGACCGCGGCGTGGCGCAGGAGATCGAGCAGACGCTGCGCGACGACCTGGCGTACTCCGGGATCTTCAACGTCCAGGGCCCCACCGAGCTCGCGGTGCTGACGCTGACCGGCGAGCGCGCCCACGACTTCGAGCAGTACCGCTCCCTCGGCAACGAGGTGGTGCTGCTCGCCACGATCAAGCGCGAGGACGACAAGATCGTGCTCGAGGGCCGGGTCTACGACCTGCCGAGCGCTCAGTCGATCACCGGCAAGCGCTACCGCGGGCTGCCGTCGCAGGCGCGGCGGGTGGCCCACACCCTGGCCGACGCCCTGCACCTCCAGTTCACCGGCCGCCCGGGGATCGCGCTGACCACCATCGCCTTCCAGTCCGACCGCGACGCCAGCAACCGCCAGGAGCTCTACCTGATGGACTACGACGGCCACAACCAGCGCCGCATCAGCTCCCATCAGTCGACCAGCGGCTTCAGCGACTGGAGCCCCACCGGCGACGCCATCGCCTACATGTCGTATTTCTCCGGCTCGCCGGGGATCTACTACGTCGACCTGCAGTCCAACCGCAAGGTGCCGGTCTACGCCGGCGGCTCCCTCAACCTGTCGCCGTCGTTCTCGCCCGACGGCAAGAAGATCGCCTTCTCCCACACCAGCGAGATCAACGTCGACGTCTATACGTGCGAGCGGGAGTGCCGGAATCCGCGGCGCCTGACCACGTCGCGGGCGATCGACACCAATCCGGCCTGGAGCCCCGACGGCCGCCACGTCGCCTTCACCTCCGACCGCTCGGGCAAGCCCAACGTCTACGTGATGGACGTGGACGGCGGCAACGTGCGGCGCCTCTCCTTCGAGGGCGACTACAACGACGGCGCCTGCTGGCGGCCCGACGGCACCCATCTGGTCTACGCCAGCCGCCGCTCGGGCTTCCGCTTCCAGGTCACGGAAACCAGCCTGGTGGACCTGGCGACCCGGACGCTGACCAACGGCCCCGACAGCTACGAGGAGCCGTGCTACGCTCCCGACGGCCGGCACCTCGTCTTCACCGTGAAGCGGGGCCGCGAATCGCAGATCCACGTCATGAACGCCGACGGCACGCTCTGGCGCCAGCTCACCCACCAGGGCAACAACCTGGCCGCCGACTGGTCGCCGTTCGCACAGTGAGGGCATCGGTGTTGCCAAGCTGGCACGCATTCTGCTATCGTCGCGGTACCGAATGTGAAGACGACGGACTCGTGCAGACAGACAAGGATGACGGACTCTGCCCTCCGGACACCGCTGACCGGAGGCCGAGCCAAAAGGACTCAGAGGAGGCTGCTGACGCATGAAGATGGATCGTAAATGGATCGCCCTCGGTCTGATGACAATCTTGCTGGTGCTCGTCGCCGGTTGCGGCAAGAAACCGCAGCCGGTCACCACTCCGCCCCCGCCGGTCTCATCGACGCCGCCCCCGGAGGTGGAGCCGATGCCGGAAGCCGCTCCGAGCGACGCCGTGGAGCAGCCGCCGCCGCTGAGCGCGCAGGAGATCGAGGAGGACGCCCGGCGCCAGGGGCTCCTGGGGGACGTTTTCTACGACTTCGACCAGTACGACCTGCGGCCCGACGCGCGCGAGCGGTTGGCGAGGAACGCCGAGTTCATGAACGACGAGCAAGGGTACACCTTCACCATCGAAGGCCATTGCGACGAGCGCGGCACCAACGAGTACAACATCGCGCTCGGTCACCGGCGCGCCAACGCGGCGCTCGAGTACCTCTCGTCGCTGGGCGTCACCCGCAATCGCTTCAAGACGCTGAGCTTCGGCGAGGAGCGCCCGTTCTGCACGCAATCGAACGAGGAGTGCTGGCAGCTCAACCGGCGCGCCCGTTTCGTGCTCACGGGGACCGGCGGTTGACCTTGGCTGCAGGCACTGCGTGATCCGGACCCGCAAGCTGCGGCAGGTCGGGGCCGTCGCCGCCGCCATGGCGGCGGCGATGGCTCTGTCGTGTACGTCGTCGAGCGAGCTGGACGAGATCCGGTCGCAGCTTCGGGAGATCCACTTCGAGGTCCTGGAGCTGCGCAAGCAGGGTCCGTCGAAGGCCGAGGTCGCCGAGCTGGAAGCCCGTCTCTCGCAAGAGGTCGGCCGCCTCGCCCGCGCCCAATCCGACGCCGGGGTCGAGCTGGCGGCGCTGGCCGACCAGATCGAGCAGCTCGAGGCCAAGCTCGAGGACACGACGTTCCGCTTCGTCCAGCTCTCGCAGCAGATCGAGGCGACGATCCAGGAGCTGCAAGCGATCCGCAGCACCGCCGAGGTGGCGCGCCTGCCGCCGCCGGCCTCGCCGGCCCAGGCCGCCGCCGACCCTCAGACCCTCTACGAAACCGCCTACAACGACTACGTGCGGGGCAGCTACGACCTCGCCGTGCTCGGTTTTCGTCAATACCTCGAGTCCTACCCCGGGACCGATCTTGCCGACAACGCCACCTACTGGATCGGCGAGTGCTATTTCCAGCAGCGCAAGTTCGAGTTGGCGATCGAGCAGTTCGACCGGGTCCTGGAGCGCTACGAGCTCTCGGACCGCGATCCGAGCGCGCTGCTCAAGAAGGGCTTCGCCTACCTCGAGATCGGGCAGCGGGAGAAGGGCGTGGCGCAGCTCCGGAACGTCGCCTGCGACTACGCCGGCAGCGACGAGGCGCGCCTCGCCCGCCAGCGGCTGCAGGGCCTGGGGATTGACGTCGACTGCGAAGGGCCTTAGAATCCCGCCGACGACCGCCGGTTCCGGCCGGCGGCGAGTCGCCTCGTGCTCAAGCGAAACACTCAACGCGAAAGGTTCGAACCGATATGGCCAACACCCGATCCGCCCAGAAGAGGATCCGCCAGTCGCTCAAACGGCGCGCCCGCAACCGGACTCACCGCAGCGCCATGCGCACCGCGGTCAAGAAGCTGCGCACCGCGGTGGCCGAGGGCCGGGCCGACGACGCCCGTGCGCTGCTCGGCCCCACGCTCTCGATCGTCGATGCCACGGCCCAGAAAGGCATCATCCACGGCAACGTGGCCGACCGCACCAAGTCACGCCTGACCCGCGCCGTCAGCGCCCTGCAGGCGTAGGGTGCGCCTTGCGCACCTTCCGCGGCCCGATCCGCGGCTTCGCCGCGGAAATCCCCCCCACCCCCCTTTTTCAAAGGGGGGAGGCTGACTCCTCGCTGCGCTTCGGGATCCTGATCTAGAAGCCCTCGAGCAGGTCGGTGACGAGCGTCCTGGCGAACTCCTCGGAGGTGTCTTCGATGGCGATGTTCTCGCGGTCGAAGTAAGCCGTCTCCCCCTCTTCGAGGGGGTAGTCCTGGCGGAAGACGTAGCGCGAGTTCGACCAGATCACGTCGGCTTCCTCCTCGCCCGTGGGCCGGCGCTGGAACTTCATGTCGGCCGAGATCACCACCTCGAAGCTGTTGGCGAGGCCGTCCTGGTCGAAGGTCACCGGGCGCACCACGAAGGAGAGCACGGTGCCGCTGAGGATGGCGTCGGCTTCGCCGGCGCTGTTGACGGTTTCGAAGCGCCGGCGGGTCAGCAGCTCGTCCGAGATGGACCGGGTCAGGATCTGCTCCACCTGGGAGCGGGCGGTGGCGTTCTCGAGCGGCTGGACGTAGATCTTCTTGACGTCTTCGGGAATGTTCGACGCTCGTCCCACCAGCGCGTAGCCGCAGCCGCTCAGGATCACGGCACTCAGCATCACGGCGCCGAGCTTCGAGGCGAGGGTCGGGAGCGTCAGGGTCGAGGTTCTGCGCATCGCTCTTCTATCTCCTCATCGGGGTCGTCGCTCGCGGCGGCGGCGCCTGCCGCGAAGCCGGCCGCAGCCGCAGGCCGGCCCTCTCGCGGTCGGGCAGCTCGACGGGACGCTCGAGCACGGCGCCGCCGGGCAGCTCGAGACGGAGCTGGTAATTGCCGGGCTCGAGGCCCACGAAAGTGAAGCCGCCGTCGACGAGGGCGTGACGGTAGACCGTCGCCGGGCCGACCAGCACCGCCTGACCCGCCGCCGCTCCTTCGAGGCGCACCTCGAGCGCCGCGGCGAGCCGCCGGCGCGCGTTGCGCCGCACGGTCACGCCCGGTCCCGCTCCCGGGGCGAAGTCGACGATGGCCACGCGGTCGTCGCGCTCCAGGAGCACGCCCTCGAGGCCGCTCTCCGGCCGCAGGTCGCCCGCGGCGAGCCGCACGTAGGTGGCGGGCACGTAGTGGTGGCTGGCGAGCGGATCGCTCATCACCCAGCCGCGGTCCGGCAGGTAGGCCTCGATCCAGCGGTGGTAGCCGCGAACGCCGTCGCCGGAGCCGTCGTCGGCCACGTAGCCGGCGACCTCGCGCGCCTCGATGCCGGCGGCGCCGAGCAGCGCCACGGTCAGCCGGGCGATGCCGGTGCAGTAGCCGCCGCGCCGCGCCAGCACGGCCGCGGCCGTCTGCGGCTCGCCGCGGTCGAGGCGGTAGTCCACGTGGCGGGCCACCCAGCCGAGGATCCGCGAGATCGCCTCGTAGCGGGTGGCGGCGCCGCTGACCTGGGCGCGGGCCAGGCGCGCCAGGGCGTCGCCGGCCCGTCCCGGCGGCGTGAAGGCCGCGGCCGAGCAGAGCGGCGAGGCGTCGACCTCGACCAGCGTCTCGCCGCCGCGGACCGTCAGGCGGTAGCCGGCGCCCTGGTAGTCGCTCACCCGAGCGCCCGGCGGCGCCAGCACCCGCGCGGCGTCGCGGCCGTCGACGGCGCGCCCGGCGGCAGTGGGGCCGGCGCCGGCGAGACCGGCCGCGGCGGCCGCGGCGGCCGCGGCCAGGAGGAGGGCAGGCGCCGTGAGCCCGAGCCGCAAACGGTTTCTGCTCGCGAGGTGTCCGCTCAAGGCGATTCCCCGGGGACGGCTTTGAGCACGCCGTCGAGGAGGCCGTTGACGAAGCGCCCGGAGTTTTCCGAGCCGAACTTCTTGGCCAGCTCGATGGCCTCGTCGACGATGACGACCTTGGGCACGTTGGCCTCGAAGAGCATCTCGTAGATGGCCAGGCGCAGGATGTTGCGGTCGATCACCGGCATGCGCTCGAGCCGCCAGTTCTCGGCGTGGAGGCGGATTTGCTCGTCGATCGTCTCGGCGTGCTCGTCGACGCCGGTCAGCAGCCGCCGCGCGTAGTCGAAGGATTCCTCGACCTGCGGGTCGTGGTCGCGGTCCCCAGCGTCGGCGGCGAGAGCGCCGTTGCCGCCGTCGGCGCGCTCGTTCTGGGCCTGATAGTCGCCGAGGTCGAAGGCGGCGAGGATCTCGGCGAGGGGCGAGCCTCCGAGCTCGCGCTGATAGAGCATCTGGAGCGCCATCTCGCGGGCCCGGCGGCGTTTGCCCAGACCTTCCTTGCGCTGTTTCACCCGAGCTCTCCCGCCGTGTCCCGCGTCTCAAGCCTCAGCCTCACCGGCCGCCGGAACGCTGCAGACCGGCGAGCACGCCCGCCATCTCGAGCGCCGCGCTGGCCGCCTCCCAGCCCTTGTTGCCGGCCTTGCCGCCGGCGCGTTCCTCGGCCTGCGCCGAGGTGTCGCAGGTCAGCACGCCGAAGCCGACCGGCACGCCGTGGCGCTCGCTGACGCGGGCGATGCCCCTGACGCAGGCGCCGCAGAGGTGGTCGAAATGGGGCGTCTCGCCGCGGATCACCGCCGCCAGGGCCACCAGCCCGTCGAGCCGGCTGCCGGTTTCCTCGCCGGCGTCCGCCAGCGCCGCGAGGGCCAGCGGCAGCTCCCAGGCCCCGGGCACCCGCACCACGCGGACGTCGGCCGGCGCCACGCCGTGACGCACGAGGCAGTCGACGGCGCCGTCGATCAACCGGTCGACGATCCGGCTGTTGAACCGCGCCGCGACGATCGCGAACCGGAGTCCGCGGCCGTCCAGGGTTGCTTCGATGCGCTCGATCTCGCTCATGGTGCCCCGTCCGCCGTCTCGGGGACGAGAGCTTATCGCAGCTTCAGC